>CALMMG010000119.1 GCA_937868185.1 uncultured Pseudomonadota bacterium | reverse complement strand
CGCTGGCCGATTTTTACCGGGCCCGGCAGCGCGACCACCTGATCATCGCCTGCGCGGCCCTGCTCATTCTCGCCGTTTCCACCTTCCTGGTTCGCTCCATGATGAACAAGGTCGAAGGCGCAGACCAGCAGCGGATGCTGCTCTACGACCGCATCCGCTATTCGGAAAAAATGGCCCTGATCGGCAGAATGGCGGCCAATGTGGCCCATGAAATAAACAACCCCTTGCAGATCATCGGCGACCAGGCCGGCTGGCTGGACGAGTTGCTCAGCGAGGAAGACCCTACGAGCCTGAAAAACACCGAAGAATACCGGACCGCCTTTGCCAAGATCAAAGCCCAAGTCAAGCGGGCCAGCACCATCACCCACCGGCTTCTGGGTTTTTCCCGCTCCACCGACGGCTTGAAATCACCGACCAAGATCAACACGTTGGTGGAAGAAACCGTCTCTTTTCTGGAAAAAGAGGCGGCCAATCACCGCATCGCCATCCGCCGCAATTTGAATCCAGACCTGCCGGAGATCACCACCGACGCCACCCAGTTGCAGCAGGTGTTTCTCAACATCTTAAACAACGCCTTTGACGCCATCGGCAACGACGGTGCGGTCACCATCAGCACCAGCCTGAATGGCAAGCAGTTGGCGGTGGAGTTTGCCGACAGCGGTCCGGGGTTACCGGAAGAGGTCCTCAAAAAAGTCTTTGAGCCCTTCTTCACCACCAAAAAGGCGGGAAGCGGCACCGGGATCGGTCTGGCCATTTCCTACAGCATCGTCGAGCGGCTGGGCGGCACCATCGAGGTGCGCAACGGCAAGCAGGGCGGCTGCGTTTTCCGGGTCAATCTCCCGGTTGCCGCCTAGTGGCACTGGGAAAAAGGAGAACCGAGATGAGCGAATTTTCCATCCTGGTCGTTGATGATGAAAAAGAATTTGTCGCCACCCTGGTGCAACGGTTGCGCAAGCGGGGCTGGACCAGCGAGGGGGTGCTGACCGGCACCGCGGCCATCGACCGGGTCACGGCCAGCGACTTCGGGGTGGTCCTGCTGGACATGCGCCTCCCGGACATGGACGGCGGCCAGGTACTTCAAGAAATAAAGAAGATCCGCCCCACAAGCCGGGTGGTCATCCTCACCGGCCACGCCTCGGCCAGCGAAGGAGAAGAGGGCATCAAGAACGGGGCCTTCGACTACCTGCTCAAGCCGGTGGAATTTGAAACCCTGCTGGAAAAACTTGAGGCTGCCAAGAATTGCAGCCCATAGGACACCGAACACCTAGGAACACTGTAACCAAGGGGAACCGAGGTATTTTATTATTCAACAAAGAAGGAGGAGTACAATCATGAATTTCTTCAAGCAGTTCAACCAGTTCCTATTGATGGGCGCCCGCGCCCATGCGAAGTGGGAGCTCGACATCTCAAACACCATCTTGCGGGATAAAAAACGGATAGGCATGCTCTGTCTGCTGCTCATCCCCATCCTCCTCGGCGGCATTGCTTTTGCCGAGGATGTAGCAGGAATCATGCCCCACATGCTGGGCGGCAAGACAGCCTACACCCCGGCCTTCTACACCCCCACCATCTTTTTTGCCTCCATCGGCGTCGGCCTGGTGGCTGGACTTATCACCGGCTGCATCGGTGCGGGCGGCGGATTCATCATCGCTCCGGCCCTGATGAGCGCCGGGGTCAAGGGCATCCTTGCCGTGGGCACCGACCTGTTCCACATTTTCGCCAAGGCGATCATGGGCAGTGTCCTGCACCGCAAACTGGGCAATATCTCCGTGGCCCTGGCCGCAGTTTTCCTGATCGGCTCCATGGGCGGCGCCACCCTGGGCGGCTGGATCAACCGCACTATCTATGAGGCCAACCCGATCTTGAGTGATGCCTTCATCACCACCATCTACGTAGTCATGCTGGGCTTTCTTTGCTCTTATGCCCTGTACGACTGGTACAGCTCCACCAGACCGGCCAAGCAGGCAGCCTCGATCGATCCGGCTGTCCATGCCGCCGGTACCCTGACCGGCCTGGCCCAAAAACTCCAATCCGTCAATCTCCCGCCGATGATCACCTTCGACGAGGGCGTCATCCCCGGCGGCCGCAAGATTTCCTGGCTTTTCCTGGTGCTGGCGGGTGCGCTGGTCGGTCTTGCTGCCGCCATCATGGGCGTGGGTGGCGGCTTTTTGACCTTCCCGATCTTCGTTTACATGCTGGGCGTTTCTTCCGCCACCACCGTTGGTACCGACATTTTTCAGATCATCTTCACCGCTGGCTACGCTGGCCTTGGCCAGTATGCCATCTACGGCTTTATCTTCTACACCCTGGCCATGGGTATGCTGCTGGGCTCTCTGGTAGGCATCCAGGTTGGTTCTCTGGTAACCAAGGTGGTCTCCGGTCAGACCATCTGCGCCCTCTACGCCATCGCCACCTCGGCTGGTTTTATCAACCGGGCCTTTGCCCTGCCGCCCAAACTTGCCAAGATGGGTTACATCGATATGAGCAAGGATACCGGCAAGATGCTGGATATGGTGGGCAACACCATCTTCTTCGCTGTACTAGGCGCGTTCGCCCTCTGGGTTTTCTATATCTTCTTTTCCAATATCCGCACCCTCAAGGGGGAGGGGCCGAAAACGGTCCTGCGGGCCAAGGAGGCAACAGCATGATTGCCAATAAAAAAGAATTCAGTGGTGGCCTGGTGATGATGCTCGGCTTCTGGGTCGTTTTTGCGATTCTTCTTTCGCCGATTTTCCCCGGCCAGGACAAAAAAGTGAACATGCTGGATTACATGGACAGCATGTACAATTCCATCTCAAAAAAATCGGCTTACTACATTCCGGAAATAATTGAAAAGGCTGACAAGCTTAAGGGCGAGAGCTTTTCCATCAAAATGAAGGTTGAGGACAAGAAATCTGCCCCCAGAATAGCAACCATGCTCCGCACCTCCGGCGCTACTGTGGAGGAAAGTGACAGCGAACTTAAAGTAAGCGGCGATCTGGGCGAGGTTCTTATCGCCGCCATGGCGGACACCGAACTGGCCTACAACAACAACGGCGAGGCCCTCATGGCGCGGCATGGCGCGGAGGCCAAACAGGTAATGTTCGACTGGCATAATACTCTTTCTGCCATGGAAAAGAGATTCACCAAGCAGGAGAAGTTTGCTCAATCCACAACCCTCAACAAGGCCAAGACCAAGGCCGTAGAAACCGCCTACAATTACTACGGGATCGAGGCGCAGTCCATCAAGGACAAGGCGGTTCTGGTGGTCGCCTCCCTGGTAGGCTACGTGATCTACACCATGTGGTTCGGGTTTTCCATCCTCTTCATGTTCGAAGGATGGGGACTCAAACTGGAGCATTAAAAACAGATGCTGCCCCTTTGCCCCCTCCTTACCAGGAGGGGGTATTTTTATCTGAGCCATTTTTTTATTCCCTCGCTGTCCCTGCTTCCATTATGCTGAAAGGCAATGACTTCTCTTAGCATTCCAACGCAGGCGAGCAGAACATGACCTTCTTTGTTGACCGACTGACCTCGTTTTTTCATGGCAAGCCCAGGCTGACGCCTGGTGAATTGCAGGCCGCCTTCCGTGGCCATTACAAGGAATTCCGCGCCCTGCTCACCGCCAACAACAACGCCCTGGAGCTGATGGCCGAGATGGAACAGGCCCTCGATCCGGGCCATCCCTTTGGCATGGCCTTTATCCGGGGCAACTGCACTGCGCTTTCCGTCAATATCTACAAGATGATCCACCACCTGACCCGACTGGCCGATGGCCGGTATACCGAGCTGGATCAACCCTTCAGGACCATCACCAAACAGCTCGAACAGGTCATCGCCAGCCGCTTGGTCAGCACGGAAGGCGCACCGATCCTAGCCATGGAAGAGGTTGACGCCAGTAAGGTGGATCAGGTGGGCGAAAAAATGGCCAACCTGGGCGAGGTCAGAAACCGGGTCGGCCTCAGAACCCCGGATGGTTTTGTCATTACTGCCTCTGCGGCCCGGAAGTTCATCGAGGCCAATGCTCTGCAGGTGGAGATCAATCGCCGCCTCAAGGGGCTGGATCTTGACAATCTGGAAGCGCTCTATACCGTCAGCGCCGGGATCCAAAGCCTGATCAGCACTGCGCCACTGCCTGCGGAACTGGAAGAGGCGATCCTCACCCACCACCAACAGCTCGACACCGACCCACAGACCGAGTTGCTCGTTGCCCTGCGTTCCAGCGCCTTGGGCGAGGACAGCTCTAATGTCTCCTTTGCCGGCCAGTACCGGACCCAGCTCAATGTCAGCCGCGAATTTGTCACCCAGGCCTACAAGGAGATCGTGGCCGGCAAATACAAAAGCCAGGCCATTGTCTACCGGCAGCAGCGGGGCTTCCGCCACCAGGATGTGCAGATGTGCGTCGGCTGCCTGCGCATGGTGGATGGGGCCATCAGCGGGGTGATGTATTCCCGCGCACCGGATGATCCCCGCAGCCCCTTTGTCATTATTCAGGCGGCAACTGGCCTTGCCAGCACCGTGGTGGACGGCAGCGGGACCACAGACCTGTTCCGGATCAGCCGGACCCCGCCCCACCCCCTCCTGCACCGACAGACTGACGTGGAAATCTCTAACTCCCGCCTGACCCTCAGCGAATCCCAGGCGGCCGAGCTGGCGGCAATCGGAGTACGGTTGGAAGAACATTTCGGCACGCCCCAGGATATCGAATGGTCCATAGACCGCTCCGGCCTGCTCTACATCCTGCAATCCCGCCCCCTTGGCCGCCCTGCCTCTGGAGAGGTCCTCGAAGCCCCCGAGGACACGGCAATGCCGAATGATCTGCCCCCCCCGCTTTTGCGAGGCGGGGTGTGCGCCAGCCGGGGAGTCGGCTCCGGCCCCGTGTTCACCGTGCGCTCCAGCCTTGACCTGCTGCGCTTTCCCAAGGGAGCGGTCCTAGTCATCGAGACGCCGTATCCAGACTGGGCCAGCCTCCTCAACCGGGCCGTGGCCGTAGTCAGCGAAACCGGCCAGATGGCCGCCCACCTTGCCACCGTGGCCCGCGAATTCGGGATCCCAGCGATCTTCGGCCTGAACCAGGCCCTGGCGATCCTGAAAAATGACAGCCTGGTCACCGTGGATGCCACCGCAGGCAAGGTCTACGAAGGCCGGGTGGAGCCGCTGCTGACCCTGGCCGCACCCAAGCCCAATCTCATGGTCGGCAGCCCGGTGTACAAAATCCTCACCGAGGCCCTGGTCCACATCACCCCCCTCAACCTGACCGACCCCACCTCCCCTTTTTTTAGACCCGACGGATGCCAAACCCTGCACGATCTCACCCGCTTCTGCCACGAAAAGGCGGTGATGGAGATGTTCACCTTTGGCGAGCGGTACGGCTTTAACGACAAGGCGGCGAAACAGCTGGTGGTGGAAAATTCGCCGGCCCAGTGGTGGGTAATCGATCTCGACGATGGCTTTACCCCGGATTTTAACCCGGAAAGCCGCTATGTCCATCTCACCCACATCACCTCCGTGCCCATGCAGGCCATCTGGCAGGGGATGATGGCCTTTCCCTGGGGTGGACCGCCACCGGTCAGCCTGGGGGGGCTCGGCTCCATCATCTTCCAGTCCACGAGAAACCCAAGTCTCGACCCGGCGGTGCGTTCGGCCATGGCCGCCAAGAATTACTTTCTCATCTCCAAGAACTTCTGCAATCTCAGCGTCCGGCTCGGCTACCATTTTGCTCTGGTGGAAGCGAATCTGGGAGAGTTTCTCACGGAAAACTATGTGAGCTTTCAGTTCAAGGGCGGGGCTGCGGACCAGAACCGTCGGTTGTTGCGCATCCGACTGATCAGCGAGATCCTAAACGAATTCGGTTTTCGGGTGGAACAGAAGGTGGACGCCATGACCGCCCGGATCGAAAAAAAACCCATCCCCTACCTCCTCGAACGGTTGAGTGTTCTCGGCTACCTGCTGATCCACACCCGCCAGATCGACATGGTCATGGCCGACGAAGGCATGGCCGCAAGCTACCACGAAAAAATCATGGCCGACCTGCGCACCCTGCTGGACACCCCAACGGAGGCATGACATGACCCAAGCGTTCAACATCCTACTCATTGACGATGAAATAGATTTCGTAGAAACAACCGGGAAAAGGCTGGCGCGTAGAGGCTATTCGGCAAAGACCGCCCTCACCTGCGCTGCGGGCCTGGAGATCATTGCCACGGGCTGGCCCGAGGTGGTGGTGCTGGATGTGATGCTCCCGGACCGCGACGGCATGGACTGCCTGCGGGAGATCAAGGAAAAATGGCCGACCCTGCCGGTCATTATGCTGACCGGCCACGCCTCCATGGAGGCAGGGTTGCTCGGCCTGGAATCCGGGGCCAGCGACTACTGCCTCAAACCCATTGACCTGGAAACCATGGTGGAAAAAATCGCCATCGCCCATCGGGAGAGCCGACCACGCAAGGCATAAAAAAAGCCACCCCGCCGCATGGCAGGGTGGCTTTTTGCTTCAGAGCCTATTTTTTAAGAATCAATGCCCGCTGACGGAAAGTACGCCGCTGGCAGCCAAGGTCAGTATAACCGCCTCAGCCATGGCCATGAATGCCATGGCTTTGTCTTTTCTGGCAAAGAGCCCTGGGGTGATGACGATGTAACAGAGAATGGTGACCCCGGACAGGATGGCCACCGGCAGAAAATTCAGAAAATCGCCATAGCCGAGAAGCTTCATCCAGGACCAGCCGGTGGGCAGGTGATCCCAGTGCAGGAAATTGGTATTGATGGCCACCAGATAGTCATGCACCGGCGTGCTCCAATAGGTGGAGATTTCGTTCAACGGCACGACCGGCGGCAAAACGCCCAGCACATACAAGGCAAAAGCGATGATCATGAGGGCCAGGCCTGCGAACATGCCTTTTTCAAGAATAGCGGCGTACTGCACCTGCTCTTCGGTTGCTTGGGTATTATGATGTGACATGATAAATCCTCCGTGAAATAGCTTAGGGGCCCTTACCTGCAGCATACGCGGCGCTGCTGTTTTCCCCATCTAGATGATGACATTATTGGAGTGAAAACGGCCTAGCAAAAGTTAAACAAGTTTATGCCCATGGTGCTCAAGCCCTTTTGCACAGCTTTCAGCCCAGCAAAAAGGAGAATGACGATAACCATCCAGCGGATAAAGGTCGGCTTAGCAACTTTGAGCAAGCGAACTCCGACAAACGACCCCAGCATGATGCCAATGAGCGAAGGCACGACGATCATGGGAATCAAGCAGCCTTTGTTCAGGTAAATCCAGGCCGCGGAGGTATCGGTGATGGAGAGCAGGAACTTGGAGGTGGCCACACTGATCTTGAGCGGTGCACCCATCATCAGATTCAACACCGGCACGTTGGCCCAACCGGCGCCCAGACCGAACATCCCGGCCATGAAACCGATGATGATGAAGGTCAGCAAGCCGGGAATGGTGCGATGGATCTTCCAGTTGATCTCTTCCTTGGAGGTCGGCTCATAAAAAACACCGGTGATCCGCAGGGCGGTGGAAAGCGCATCCGCCTGGGGAACAACCGGAACCGTTGACTTCTTGGCGGTAAGCATGATGGCCACGATGCCGAGGATGGTGCCGCCCAAGGCAAGCTGAACAATGTGGGTGGGCAGAGCCAACCCGACCATGGCGCCGACAATGGCCATGGTGGAGGCGATGAGCGCCACCGGCAGAGCCAAGCGCAGACTGGCGAGGTTGGCCTTCAGCAGGCCAGGACCCGCAGCCAGTGACCCGCACAGGGCAACGAGCAGACCGGCGCCGCGAACAAAATCAAGATGGAACGGGAAAAACCCGCCGATGATGGGCACGAACAACACCCCGCCGCCAACGCCGCCAAGTACCGCGATGATACCCATGACAAAGGTGACAACCAACAAAATCACCGGCCATTTCCACCAGCCCGGGTCACCGGCAGCCGGAACCTGAGCCATGTCAACCGCTTCGCTTGCCAGAGCCCAGGCCGGGCTCAACATGATGGCGCACATGAGGGAAACGAACAGCATCCCCGCCTTTTCTTTGATGTTTCTTTGCATCCTTGTTTCCTCCTTGTCTTAACCTAAAGCCACAAAAGTGAAAAATATATGAAAAATGAACCAGCAATGTGAACGCTTGCGCGCAACCGAAGATAATCTGCACTGACTGCCGCAGACCGCCGCCTATTCTTACTCCCTGACGGTGGCTATTTCTTAAAATTTTCGGTATGCTTACTGCTCCCCAAAAGTGCTGTCAAGAAAAAACTGTTCCTCTTTGAAACAGAGCTATTGCAATGTGCATCATTCACAAAAAATGATGCGCGAACACTTTTTCCCGCTGCATTGTGCAACATTTTCCCTGGAACCAATGATGCAATTTTCAATACCAGAAGTTTTGCAAATACTGAGCACCGAGGTCGCAGAGTATGCCGTGCCCATTGTCGATCTCATTGCTGTGCAGACCAACGACCCGTACAAGATTCTGGTAGCGACCATCCTCTCCGCCCGGACCAAGGATGAAACCACAGCCAAAGCTGCGGCCAGGTTGTTCAAGGAAGCGCCCAACCTGGCCGCCCTAGCTGAGATCAGCGAAGAACGGCTGGCCAAGCTGATCTTCCCGGTGGGTTTTTATAAGAACAAGGCCGGGTTTCTTGCCCGGCTACCCGGGGTGCTGGCCAGCGAGTTCGGCAACCAAATTCCCGACGAGGTCGAACCCCTCACCCGGTTGCCCGGTGTGGGGAGAAAAACCGCCAACCTGGTGGTGGCGGTGGCCTTCAAGAAACCGGCAATCTGCGTAGACACCCATGTCCACCGAATCATGAACATCTGGGGCTACGTGGAAACCAAGAGTCCACTGGAAACCGAGATGGCACTTAGGGCAAAGCTACCCCCCCAATACTGGCTGACCATCAACTCCACTCTGGTGGCCTTTGGTCAGGGCACTTGCAAGCCAGTGGCACCCCACTGCGACCGCTGCGTTATCGCCCAGTACTGCCCGCAGATCGGGGTAAGGCCAAGAAAGGTGGTGGGCAACAGCAAAAAAACAAATGGAGATACCACGGCAATGCGGAAGTTCATGTCCTGGAATGTCAACGGCCTGCGGGCCGTGGAGAAAAAGGGCTTTGTTAAGATCATCACCGAATTGAACGCCGACCTGGTGGCGCTCCAGGAGATCAAGGCGTTGCCGGAACAGCTTTCGGAATCGATCCAAAACATCCCCGGCTACACCGCTTACTGGTTTTCCGCTCAAAAAAAAGGGTACGCCGGAGTAGCCACCTACAGCAAAGAGCAACCCCTCTCGGTGCTCTACGGTATCGACCACAAAGACCACGATTACGAGGGACGGGTGCTGACCTTGGAGTTTGGCGATTTCTTCTTCGTGAACGCCTATTTCCCCAATGCCCAGCACGGCCTGCTGCGCATGGATTACAAACTCAAGTTCAACAACGATCTGCTGGCCTTTGCCCAAACCCTCGCCAAGCAAAAGTCGGTGGTGATCTGCGGGGATTTCAACGTAGCCCACAAGGAGATCGACCTGACCAATCCCAAGCAGAACGAAAAGAATCCGGGCTATGCCCCGGAGGAGCGGGCCTGGATGGACCAGTTTCTTGCCGCAGGGTTCATGGACACCTTCCGGATGTTCAATCAGGAACCGGGCCAGTACACTTGGTGGAGCTACCGTTTCAACGCCAGGGCCAGGAACATCGGGTGGCGGATTGATTATTTCTGCGTGGACAAGAAAAGTGCGGGCAGGGTAAAGGGGGCGACGATTCTGTCGGAGGTGCTGGGCTCAGACCATTGTCCGGTGACTTTGGCTTTTGCATAAAGAGTCCGACAACCTGACCGCTTTTTGATTGCTTCCTCACCTTGATTCACCATAGAATCTTGAGAAAGAGAAGCATTGTGTCGTCGAAACGTTAGGGGCATATTTTTACCGGAGAACGGATGGGAAATCTCAAGGTGGTGGGAATCGGTGAATGGCTTGTCTCCAACAATCAGGAAGACCTGATCAGGACCTATGCCCTGGGTTCATGCGTGGCTCTGGTTGTACAGCATCTTCCCACCCGGACCAGCGGGCTTGTCCACATCGCCCTGCCCGACTCCTTTCGCCTTGCCCCAGGAACAGTCCGGGAAGAGGGATATTATGCAGATACCGCGGTGCCGATGCTCCTGGAAGAGATCCGGCAAAAAACAGGCCTCTACAGTGCAATAACCATTGGCATGATTGCCAAGCTAGCTGGCGGAGCCCAAATGATGCGGATGAAAAACAACTACCATATCGGAGAACGTATTGTTCAAAAAATTCTAACCCTTCTGCAACGATATCAGGTGCCGGTGGCAGCAATGGACGTTGGCGGAGAGCTTTCACGAACCGTCACCGTCGCGGTGGGTCGCGGCGAAATGTTTGTCGCATCACCAGGGAAAAAAGAACGGCTTCTGAAATGAGGCTGAATGCAGTTGTCGTCGCAGACTATTCCTTTTGCCGTTGAGGGCTCTCCATGAAAACACGGGTTTTGGTTGTTGATGACGAGGAGATGTTGCGAAATATGATCTCTGACTGGCTCACCAAGGATGGGTATGAGGTCCAGGTAGCCGAGAACGCGGCAACGGCCATCGCTCTGCTCCGGGACGAGTCGTACCATGTGGTGGTTACCGACAAGAACATGCCCGGAACCCAGCATGAAACCGAGGGAGGCTTTGATGTGCTACGGTTTGCCAAAGCCAGCAATCCGGCCTGCGGCGTCCTCATGATGACGGGCTACGCCTCGGTGGACTCTGCCATCGAGGCCATGCGGCTTGGAGCATTCGACTATATCAGCAAACCGCTCAAACTGAGCGAACTCAGTGAAAAAATCGCCCGCATCATTTCCTACCAGCGGGTGTTGGACCCCGACGACACCCTCTCCGCCTATGAGCATTTCTGGCGTGAATACCTTGCGGCCATAGAAGAACACCCGGATGTGAAAGCATGCCTGAGTCAGGAAAAAAATGCCCCTCTCTTCAAGATTCTGCAGAAGAACCTTGATCTGCTCTTTGCAGAAAGGAAGGCCAGGGGGAACTTACTCCTCGAACAACGGGAGGCCATGAGCAAGATTGCCTCCTTTGCCTATCAACTCAGGGAGTTGCTGCCTATTGATGCCTCAGAGAAAAGCGATCTCCTGGATGCCCTTATTGCGGAAACCGACCGCCGCCTCTAAAATGGTCCAACCCCATGCAACCCAAGACAAACCTGGAGCAATGATGTCCGATGATCCCTGGCAAACCATGCTCCTTACCGGCGAGCTTGGCCGACACCCAGTCAATTTTTTCACCAGCACCGGCTCAACCAACGATCTCGCCCTGATCTTAAGCAACACCGGAGCGGTAGACGGCACCCTGATCGTGGCCGACAGTCAGAGCGCGGGCCGGGGCCGTCTTGAGGGCAGGACTTGGCATTCGCCGCACGGAACGGGGCTCTATTTTTCGCTGATCCTGCGCCCGCATCTTGCCCCGGCGGATTTCCCCAAGCTCACCCTGGCCGCTGGTCTTGCCCTATGCAAGGGACTGGAAAGCCATACCCATTGCCAACCTGGACTGAAATGGCCCAACGATCTTTTCCTGCACGGCAAGAAATGCGGCGGCATCCTCACCGAAACCCAAGCAGTGGCTGGGGCCGGACAGACCGCAGTGGTGATTGGCATCGGCCTCAATGTGAACACCCCACCGGAGACATTTTCCGGCGAATTGCGCGCCAAGGCCACCTCGCTATTGGCGGAAACCGGCACCCACCATGACCGAGGCCCCCTACTCGCAACGATTCTCGCCGAGTTGGACATTGTGGTAACTCGACTGGAACAGGGAGATTTCCCAGGCATTCTTGCCGAGTGGCGGCATCGGGATATCCATGCCGGCCAGCAGATCTCCTGGCTAAACAACCAAAACCGGATCGTCACCGGCATCTCCCTTGGCCCGGACGAAGAGGGGTTCCTCCATATCCAAGATGCCCAGGGCCAAGTCCATTCCGTAATCTCCGGGGATATCTCCCTGATAGAAGAATAATCACAACCAAACAGGAAACCCTTTCTGCCATGATTACCCGCCCAATTCAGCACCTGCTGCTGGCCGCACTCTATGACGCCTTTGCCGAATGGGCAGACCCCTTCGCCTTTGTCTGCAGCAAGGGGTGCGCCACCTGCTGCACCCGGAGTGTCACCATGACCAGCCTGGAAGGGGATGGGATCATGGACTTTCTGGCCGAGGCAGACCGCCGATCCGAGCTGACTGCACCTGCATTTCAACCTGCGGCAAAGCAGATGGCGCAGGTTACCACCAACGCCTTTGTCGCCGCCCATCTCAGAGGCGAATCCGTGGAAGAGGCTGAAAATTGGGATCTGCGCCCCTGCCCCTTCCTCAAAGACGCAACCTGTTCCATCTACCCGGTGCGGCCCTTTGGCTGCCGGCTCTTTGCCTCCCAAGACCCCTGCGCCGTTAGCGGGATGGCTGAAATGCCGCCGGGGTATCTCGCCGGAGCGACCGCCCTGCTCCAATATATCGAGCATCTGGATAACGGCGGCAGTTGGGGCACCATGGTGGAACTACTGGCAGGGATGAACACCGGGCAAGCCGCCGGCTACGGAGAACCAACCGCACCCATTTCCGGCTTCCTCATCGCCCCAGACGAACGCGCCCTGGTCGAGCCTCTTCTTCAACGGTTGCTCACCAGGGAAATCAAGGGCCAGACCTTTGCTCAATGGCTTCAGTTAGCGCGCTCATAGCCCAACCCAGGACAGCATGGGATGCTTTTTTCTTGTTTCTTCTGTTGGGCAAGCAAAAGAAGAACAAGAGAACTACCAAAAAACAAAAAAAAGGGGCGCCGGAAACCCGGCACCCCTGTCACACACACTGTTCGCTAAGAATCAATACCGGTAATGGTCCGCCTTGTAAGGCCCACCCACCGGCACATCGATATACGCGGCCTGTACCTTGGAAAGCTCGGAGAGATGCACACCCAGCTTCTTGAGATGGAGGCGGGCCACCTTCTCATCCAGCACCTTGGGCAGCACATAGACCTTCTTCTGGTACTTTTTGGCGTTGGCGAACAGCTCGATCTGGGCCAGCACCTGATTGGTGAAGGAGGCAGACATCACGAAGCTCGGATGGCCAGTGGCACAACCCAGATTCACCAGACGGCCTTCGGCCAGCAGGGTGATTTTCTTGCCGTCGGGGAACACGATGTGGTCGACCTGGGGCTTGATGTTCTCCCATTTGTACTTGCGCACCGAGGCAACATCGATTTCAGAATCGAAATGGCCGATGTTGCAGACAATGGCCTCGTCCTTCATCGCCTTCATGTGGGCGTGGTTGATGACCTTCTCATTGCCGGTGCAGGTGACGAAGATATCGCCCTGACTCGCAGCCTCTTCCATGGTCATCACCCGGTAGCCTTCCATGGCCGCCTGGAGCGCGCAGATCGGGTCGATTTCCGTAACCCACACTTGGGCCCCTAAACCACGGAAGGCCTGGGCGCAGCCCTTGCCCACGTCGCCGTAGCCGAGGATCACCGCGAGCTTGCCGGCCACCATCACATCGGTGGCGCGCTTGATGCCGTCCATCAACGATTCGCGACAACCGTAGAGGTTGTCGAACTTGGACTTGGTCACCGAGTCATTGACGTTCATAGCCGGGAACAACAGACCGCCCGCCTTCTCCATCTGGTAGAGGCGATGCACCCCGGTGGTGGTCTCTTCGGTGACGCCGCGGATGGCCTTGGCAGCGTTGGTCCATTTCTTGTTGTCCGCAGCAAAGTCCTGCTTGAGCACACCCAGCACGGCCTGCCATTCCTCGTTGTCACTCTTCTTGGCCACCGGCACCTTGCCGGCCTTCTCGAACTCGGCACCCTTATGCACCAACAGGGTGGCGTCACCGCCGTCGTCCAAAATCATGTTGGGCGGATTGCCGTCCGGCCAGGTAAGGGCCTTTTCCGTACACCACCAGTATTCCTCGATGGTTTCGCCCTTCCAGGCATAGACCGGGACGCCGGTCGCAGCAATGGCGGCAGCGGCGTGGTCTTGGGTGGAAAAGATGTTGCAGGAGGCCCAACGCACCTGAGCGCCCAACGCTACCAAGGTCTCGATCAGCACCGCGGTCTGAATGGTCATGTGCAGGGAGCCTGAGACCCGCGCACCCTTAAGGGGCTTCTTCTTGCCGAACTCCTCACGCAGGGCCATGAGGCCCGGCATCTCGGTTTCCGCGATTCGGATTTCCTTGCGGCCCCAATCGGCCAGACTCATATCGGCAACCTTAAAATCGACCTGTTTCTTTGCCGGAGCTTTTTTGGCCGGGGCCTTTGTTGCTGGTGCTTTTTTTACTGGTGCCTTCATCGCTGTTTTCTCCTGACTGCGCAGAGCGCAGG
>CALMMG010000118.1 GCA_937868185.1 uncultured Pseudomonadota bacterium | reverse complement strand
TCGTCCTGGGAGGAAAAAGCAGCCTCCAGCTCAAAGCGCCTGTCCCCAGACCGCAGGGTTTTCCGGATATCAACCTCAAGCCTCATCGCCCGACCCTCCCTCTCCTTGCCAGCTTGTTGGTCATGATCAGAATGGTAAGGCAAACCACTGACATGATGACCACCAGGGTATTGGCCAGGGCATAATCACCGGCCTGCACCGCATCAAACACGGCCATGGCTGCGGTCTGGGTCTTACCCTCGATATTCCCCGCCACCATCAGGGTGGCACCGAAATCCCCCATGGCCCTGGCAAAGGCGAGCATGGTCCCGGCCAGCAGCCCTCGTGCAGCCAGGGGTAGCGTTATTCTGAAAAAGACCGCTATCTCCTTATCGCCCAAGATGCGGGCGGCCTGTTCGTACTCGGTGGATACCCCTTCGAAAGCGGCTCGGGCGGATTTGAAGAGCAGGGGGAAGGACACCACCATTGCGGCGAGTACCGCACCCTGCCAGGTAAACATCAGACTGATCCCAAAATGGGCATTGAGCCATGAACCAAACCAACCGTTTCTACCCCAAACCACGATGAGGTAATAGCCCAGAACTGTAGGCGGCATGACCAGGGGGAGGGTCAGAATGGCGTCAAGAAAATCCCTGCCCCAGAAGCTGAAGCGGGCGGTGAGCCAAGCGAAGGCCACGGCAAAGACAAAGGTGAGCAGGGTTGCGCAAGAGGCAATCCGTAATGTCAGCCAAAGAGGGGTCAGGTCGGGCATGGTCACTTCCATCAACAAGCTATGGCCTTTTAAAGCCGTATTTTGCCAAAATTCCCTGGGCCTCAGGGCTCCGCAGATAGTCAATAAATGCCTGCCCCTTCTCCTTGTTGGCACTCCCTGCGACAACGGCCACAGGATAAACAATCCGGCTGACGGTGGGAATCTCAGCCACAACCCGCACCTTATCTTTTACTCCTGCAGCATCCGTGGCATAGACAAAGCCGGCCTCAACCTCACCCCGCATCACATACTCCAGTGCCTGTTTTACCGAGATGCCCATGACGCATTTGGGCGCAAGCGATTCCCAGAGCCCCTGATTTTCCAGGGCGGCTTTGGTATATCTGCCAACCGGCACTGATTCTGGATTGCCGATAGCGATCTTTTGCACCCGTCCTGATTTCAGATCGGCAAGGCCCGCCAGTAAAGGCATATTTGCCGGGGCTATGAGCACCAATGAATTTCCCACGAAATCCATTCTGCTTCCCGGCAAAATGAACCCGCCCTTTTCCGCTTTGTCCATGCTCTCCTGGTCGGCAGAGGCAAAAATATCAACCGGAGCGCCTTGGACGATCTGTTGCAGAAGAGGACCGGAGCCAGCAAAGTTATAACGGACCTTCACTCCTGGATTCTTCGCCGAAAAGGATTTGCCGATCTCCTTGAAGGATTCGGTCAGACTGGCGGCGGCAGAGACGAGAAGCTCAGTCTCCGCACGGGCAAGGCTTGGCGACCAACCCATTGAGGGTATTACGACAAACAGACACATCAGTATTCTCAAAAACATAGCACGACTCCTTCCAAGGCAGAGTGAATAAAAAAACCCTGTGGCACGTCGTTACGAGCCAAGATCAGCATCCCTTTTCTCACTCAGCACCTCCCCCAGCTTTGCAGTCATTTCCTGCAAAACAGCTTGAAACTGCGTGTAATACTGCCAGAAAACGACGATTGCCTTCTCGCCCGTCGGAGTGAGCCTGGCCCCCCCGCCGCTTTTGCCGCCCCGCGAGGTTTCCACCAGCTTGCATCCTGCCTGGCGGTTCATGGAAGCAAGAAGATCCCAGGCATGCTTATACGACATCTCCATGGAACGGGCCGCCTGAGCAAGGGAACCGAATTCCCTGATCCGCTCAAGCAGAACCACCCGACCATAGCCGAGGAAAGTCCCCTCCTCACCTTCGAGCCAGAGCCGACCCCGCCAGGCCAGGCCGGATTTCACCGTGTCTTGTATCGTCTTATTTTTCATTCCGTTATAGTTACCAGAATATAACGGTGACACAAGGCTTTTTTCACATAAAAAAACCCACCTGTCTCGAGTTACAAAGGAGCGAGACAGGCGGGCAAAACAGGGGAAAGATTTGGGGAAAGCCCCTGTTAGAACGCCATGCTCACGGCAACTCCACCATACAGAAAGCTCGCATCGTTCCTGCCGATTGTGTCGCCATTGGCCGCCTTCAGCAGATCCTTCGCATCGGAACTGAGCGGGAACGAATAGTACATCTGCGGAGTAACAGCGATGTACTTGTTCACCGGGATTTTTACCGCTGCGGACAACAGGCCATCATGGAAGTTACTGAAAGCCTTGCTGTTATCGTGCGGGTCGGCATAAGAACTTGCGTCATCCGCGGCCAGATAGCCCACCTGTGCACCAAGGTCCAGATTGATCTCCCCGGTGATCGGCACCGAATGGGACACGCCCAGAGAGATATACCAGCCCGCAAGATGATCGATATCGCGATAAATCTTCAACGTCGGCTTTAACAAGGTGTCCAGCGTGGCACTCAAATACACCTCCTGGGTGTTGTTTGCACTGTTGTCCACAGCATAATATGTGTAGCCGGTCGATAAATTCACCGGCCCCATGGCCCAGCCGTAAGACATGGTCATGTCCGTCTCGGTCCAACTGCTTGGATTCTGTCCGTTGTCACTATTCCAGAGGTCCGTGTCCATATTCCCCCAGAGATTAAAGGAAAAATCCTTATAAGCAACAGTCATGGACGGCTGTACCACGATGCTGTCTTTGCTCAGGGCAAATCCCCGAAAAACGTATTGGCTTAACGCGGCGGCACTTACCTCCGCCGTGGGCTTGTCTTCCTCAGCAAAAGCCATGCCGGCAAGCACGGAAAAACATACCCCTGTAGTAGCAACTCCGACCAGCAACTTCCTCGCGATTTTACTCATCCTCTCTCTCCTTTTCTATGCATTGCATTGTGAAAATTACCTGCAAAGGCCCAAAGCCGTTTTCTATATACCCCTGTATCCAAAATTCATGCCAACAACCAAAAAAATCCACAGCCTACATAACATACTGAAATTAAAAGTGTTACAGTAAAACACCCCCTTGCCGCACATTACATTTTTGAGTTATTCGTCTTCACAAGGATAACAAAAATGTAATCATTAGCTATTTACGTTCCCCAACAGTTACTCTTTTTCCTTCTCCTTGACGCTACAGGTCCGGACCGAATCGATCTTTGCCCAGTCATAGTAGGTGTTGATACTCTTCCCGTCCTTGCTCTCTTCCGTAACCCGGACAAACTCCTCGCCGAGAAAGATCACCGCCTTCTCATACACCTTGCCCTCGTTGATCTGCACCGACACACCCTTGCGCAGCTTGCGAGACATGGTCCCTTGCACCGGCATGGAAGAATACTCAAACACCTTTTCCCAGGTAGCCTTCATTGCATCACCTCATTATTGAGTTTTTTTAAGAGCAGCCGCCACCCGAGCCAACGCAGCCGCCGGAGGCACAGGACTTCTTGCGTTTTTGCAGGGGCGCGACATTGGCGCCTTCGTAGATCGCCTTCACCCCGTCCATGATAAACCCGCCCATTTCCACCGGCTTTACCCCGGCTTTTTCAAGGATTCCGCGGGGCGTTTCGCCTATGTTGCTCACCAAGACCGCCCGGCAATCATTCAAGGCCCGGGCCAGCGAGGTCCAGCGCTGCAAGCCGCCGCTTACCTTGGGCGCAGGCCGCTCTTCCACCAGCAGATACTCATCCCCCTTGCGCTCGTAAATCTGGAAGCGATTTGCCTCGCCAAGATGCTGGTTAACCAGCACCCCCTCCATAGTGGCCACTGCCACATAGGGTCGGATTTCCGGCGGCAGGGCAGGGAGCTGCGCGCAGGCGGAAAGGCAGCCCCGCATCTCCTCGGTTCGGTCCTGATCCAGCAGACCCACCGCGTCGGCCCGGCAGCGGGTGCAGTGCCGCATCTGCGGCAGGAACTTTTCCGCCTCGGTGCGCAGCACGCCAATTTCCTCCTTGGATGGCTCGAGGATCGTGCCAAAGGGGGTGCCGACATTGGGGAACATGGCCATGCAGTTGAGGAGATCCGCGCCCAACTCCTGCATGGTTTCCGCCACCTTGATAATATGCTGGTCATTGATCCCCGGGATCATAATGGAGTTGATCTTCACCGTGATGCCGTGGGCCTTCAAGGATTTGACCGCCTCCAGCTGCCGGGAGAGCAACAATTCCGCCGCCTGACGGCCATGATAGGCAACCTTGCCGTCGCGGACCCAGCTATAAATCTTGGCGCCCACCTCCGGATCAACGCCATTGACGGTGATGGTCACATGGGAGACGTTCAATTCGGCCAATTCCGGAATATAGGGGCCGATGGCCAACCCGTTGCTGGCCAGACAGAGGATCATCTGCGGGTAATTTTTATTGATCAGCCGCATGGTTTCCATGGTCGCCTCTGCGTTGGCAAAGGGATCACCGGGTCCGGCGATGCCGGCCACGGTGATGCGCGGCTCCTTCTCAAGAACCTTGCCCATGTAGACCAGGGCCTGCTCAGGGGTCAGGATGGTGCTGGTCACCCCGGGCCGCGACTCGTTGACGCAGTCGTACTTGCGGTCGCAGTAATTGCATTTGATATTGCAGTTCGGGGCCACCGGCAGATGGACGCGACCAGCCTGTCCTTTCATGGCCGGATTAAAACAGGGATGCTTGTTCAGGTCTTTGTGAATCTCGCTCATGATTTTCTCCCTTTTGGATAGCGGTAAGTCTTCAGTTTTCAGCTAGCAGCGCAAGGCTAACCGCTGAGAGCTGCTTTATTTTTCACATGTAGCTGTAGCCGACCTCGGAACTATCCTGCTTGGCCATGACCATCGCATTGGCGATGAGGTCGAAAAGCTGCTGCGCTCCGTGGTAGCCGATATGCAGGATGCGCTGGCCACCCACCCGATCATGGATGGGAAAGCCCACCCGGATAAGCGGAATATTCAAGCCCCGCGCCAGGGCGTATCCCTTGCTGTGGCCAAGGAAAAAATCAGGTTTCAGCTCCGCGGCCAATTCGCCGATCTCGTGAAAATCCATACCCTCATGCACCCGGGGCATTTCCACCGCAAAGCCCTCCACCGCATTTTCGATGGCCTTGACAAAGGAGCCACTGGTGCCGCCCGAGGCGCACACCACCGGCTGCACCCCGATCTCGGCCAGAAAGGAGGTCAGGCCGATAACCAAGTCCTCTTCGCCGTACACCACAGCCCGTTTGCCGAACACGTATTTGTGCCCGTCCACCAGGCTGTCCACCAACCGACCCCGGGCCATGGCGTATTTCTCCGGCATGGGCTTGGAGGAAAGATCGCTCAGCACCTCGAAAAACCGATCTGTTTCCCTGATACCCACCGGCATGCCCAAACGGTGCAGGGGTACGCCGTACGCCTTTTCAAGATGCTTGCCCCCGGAAAGCTGATCCGGCAGGGTATAGCCAAAATCCACAGTTGCCTTGGCGCCGCTCATTGCGCGGATATCGCTGATTTTCGTTCCCCCCTTAGGAATCAGGGGATAGTCCCGCAGGGCCGGGCCATCAAGGGTTTCAGAGAAATCAGGCAGCACGGTACCGGTCAGGCCGCAATCACTGACAATCTCTTTGAGGCTCCTGAGATCGGCGGCAGAAAGAAACCCGGGCAGGATATTGACCGTGGTGTTTGGCTCCGCCGCCACGGTCAACTGCTCGACCAGAGCCCGCACCGCGGCATGAAAACCCTCCATGTGGGTGCCCGAATAGCTCGGGGTGGAAACCTGCACCAACAACGGGCCGCCATCCTGCATAAACTCCTGACGATACTGATAGAGCAGCATCTTCACGTCGTCGCCAATGGTTTCGGTGAGGCAGGTGGTGGCTATGCCGATGAGCGCCGGATGGTATTTCTCCGTCACGTTTTTCAACCCGAGCTTCAGGTTTGCCCCGCCGCCATAGACCGCGTTCTTCTCCCCCAGCGAGGAGGAGGCGATGTCGATGGGCTCGTTGAAATGGCTGATGATGTAGCGCCGCATGTAGGTGGCGCACCCCTGGGAGCCGTGGAGAAAGGGCACCGCCCCTTCCACGCCCCGAAAGGCGAGGCTGGCGCCCAGCGGCTTGCACAGCTTGCAGGCATTGGTGGTGGAGACATACTGGGGGGGCATCTTAGTCATTGGGCTCCTCCTGTACGGTTTCTGCTTTTCTTGGCACAAAACGCCACACCGGGCTCATCACCGAGCCGTATACCTCACGGGCAAAATTGAGCATGCCCGTGAATCCGGCCAACATCTCCTTGCGCTCGTGGTTGTGGTCGCAGAAGGCAACGCCCAGTTTATAGGCAATGGGCCGTTCCTTGACCCCACCCACAAAGATGTCTACATCCTTTTCCTGGAGAAAGGCGGAGAGCTCCAGGGGGTTGGAATCGTCCACGATGATGGTGCCTGGGTCGGTGATCTCGGCCAGCTCCGCATAATCCTCCGGGGTTCCGGTCTGGGAGCCGACCATAACCACCTGCATGCCGATGGTGCGAAAGGCCTTGACCAGGGAAAACGCCTTGAACGCCCCGCCCACGTAGATGGCGGCCCGCTTGCCCGCCAGGGCCTGCCGGTACCGCATGAGCTCCGGCATAATCAGGGAAAGTTCTTCTTTGACCAGCTCCCTGGTGCGGAGCATCATCTCCTCGTCCTTAAAAAAATCGGCCACCGCATAGAGCGACTCGGCCATGTCTTCCACCCCAAAATAGGAGACCCGCAAAGAAGGAATCCCGTAATCCTTCTCCATCATCCGGGCCAAATCCATGGTGGAACCGGAGCACTGCACCACATTGAGCGCCGCGCCGTGGGCTCGCTGGAGATCCCCCACCCTCCCGTCGCCGGTGATATTGGCCACCACCTCAATGCCCATCCGGGTGAAGTATTCGCGGATCAGCCAGATCTCCCCGGCCAGGTTGAAGTCGCCCAAGATATTGAGGCTGTATTTGGAGATTCCGCTGGTGTCGCCCATGCCCACCAACTGCCGCATGGCATTGCAGGCCGCCTTGTACCCCTCCCGTTTGTTGCCCCTGAACCCCTCCGACTGGACAGGCAGGACCGGGATTCCCTTTTCTTCACTCACCCTGCGGCACACCGCCTCCATGTCATCGCCAATGATCCCGACGATGCAGGTGGAGTAGACAAAGGCTGCCTTGGGCGCATGCCGGTCGATGAGTTCAACCAGGGCGTTGTAGAGTTTTTTTTCGCCGCCGAAGATAACGTCGATCTCCTGCATGTCCGTGGAAAAACTCATCCGGTGCAATTCCGGCCCGGAGGACAGGGCCCCCCGGATATCCCAGGTGTAGACCGCGCAGCCGATGGGGCCATGCACCAGGTGCAGGGCGTCGGCAATGGGATAGAGCACCACCCGAGAACCGCAGAAGACGCAGGCCCGCTGGCTCACCGCCCCGGCCAGACTGTCCTTATTGCAATCCATGACACAGGGGGCCTCCCCCGTGCGATGTATCGAATCTTGTCGTTCCTGCAACGCTGCTTCCATGGCGTCTATGCTCCTGTGTGATGCTTTACAAAGGGGTAAGAGCAAGGGGTGTGCCACGCAGGAGAAATAATATTTTGTTGTGTAATTACAGCGAGTTAAACGGGAGCGGATTTATGCGCTGAGGCGGCAAAAAGCAGGGGGTAAGGATGGCTGTGTAAGCTTTACGACAAAAAAGAAGGGGCCAGACATTTTTGTCGGCCCCTGTAGGTTTGCGGGACAACCAGGACTAACTGTATTTTCCGAGGTGGCCAGGCTGTCTTCAATGCAAAAGCCAGCCGGGCCACAGGGAGTCGTTCAGGCGGTAACGTCAAGCAGGGAAGTAGAAGATTTTGATTCTTCTTTGCTGAGTTTTGTCAATTGCTCCAGCATAATTTGCAGCAGATCAATCTGTTTCTGGCTGGAACCCTTGGTCCCTGAAGATTTTGTTTCTGAGTCATCACCGGATATTGCCATGGCCATGCCTCCTGACGGCGGTGATGGCGGGGCAAAGCCGCTTTTGTTCATAAACGACTTCAGCTCGTCGGTATTGAGCGAACCGTCGCTATCGCTGTCAGCCGCCGCAAAGGTGTCATTGCTGACAGTGATGGACTGACCGGTCATCTTCTGCATCTTCTCGGCCATGGTTGTCAGCTCATCTTTGGAAATACCGCCGCTGCCATCCGAATCCACCTTCTTGAAAAAGTCCTGCGGCCCATGATGGCTGCCACCGTTGCCGATGGATGCCGTGTCCGGAGAAGTGCCTTGATCGTCAGACCCAGACTGCAACTGCTCCAGCAGCTTTTGCAAGCCAGCAATCAGGGAAGAAAGTGCATCCCCGCCGGAATTGGCGGCATAGGCCGCTGCTGCCTTGTCCTTCGAAGGTGGAATTGCCCCCATCTCCCCCGAGCTTCCCATCTCGCCAGGAGGGCCAAAGCCGTTGCTCTTCATGAGATTCAGCATCTCATTCTCGCTCAACGTGCCACTACCATCGGAATCGTAGTTTTTAAAAGAGGTGTCGTCCACCTTGATGGCCTTGCCGGTCTTGCTGTTGATGTCCTCTGCCAGCGTCTTCAACTCGGACTGAGAGACCCCTCCGCTACTGTCTAAGTCTATCTTCTTGAATAAATCTTGCGGCCCCTGCCGCTGCTGTATTGCTTGCATAGCCTGCATGGCATAACTGCTGGAACTGCCGATACTGCTTACCATAATCTGTCCTCCTGTATGAAATTTGGTGATGCATACGAGATGCGCCTGATTTCCATATCGGGTGAAGACCAGTACAACAATGTGGAAAGAATAAGGAAAGGAACCCACCTGAGCCAAATGCCCATGCACGAATGCCGCTGGTTGTGATACAGATAAAACTGAATTCGAACAGATAGGAGGGAAGACGATGAAAATCAGCATCACCCACAGGCTCTTCTTGGCGATCATTTTGGCGGCTGGCATGGCAGTGATCAGTTTGGTTCTGATCATGCAGTTGAGCATGAAGCAGGGATTCCTGCGCTACATCAACACCATGGAGAAAACTGGAATTTCCCGATTGGCCGCCTCACTACAGGAAGGCTATTGCCCTGAATCTGGCTGGGAGTTCGTGCTGCACAATCCAGCCCTGTGGCATCGACTGGTTATTGCCTCCATGCCTCTGGGTGGCCCACCTCCTCCACCGGGAATCCCAGCTGACCCTTCGCCGAAACTCGAGATCGAAGGACCACCATCCAGGCCGCTCCCGCCACATCTGGCCCCCCACTTTATTCATCGTCTTTTCCTTCTTGATGCGGACAGAAAGGTGCTGATTAGCCGGATTAAAGTTCCAGTTGGAAGTGAAGCAACGCCCCTGCTCCATCAGGGAAAGATCGTTGGGTACGTGGGAATGGTGCCTCGCGAGGAGATGTCCGAACCTCATCAGGCGCGTTTCATTAAGGAACAATCCTTAGCTTTCGCTATGGTGGCTGGTGTCGTCCTCCTGTTGGCCACCGGGCTCTCGCTGCTTCTCTCCAGACGGCTGGTCCGGCCGCTGCGCGGCCTCGCAGAAGCGACACGCCAGCTTGCCGCAGGGAAGTTCGCCACCAGGGTGGAAGTGGTCTCTGCCGACGAACTGGGACAGTTGGCCGGCAATTTTAACACCTTGGCCATGACCTTGGAAAAGAACGAACAGGCCCGTCAGCAATGGGTGGCGGACATCTCCCACGAGCTGCGCACACCGGTAGCGATCCTGCGGGGCGAGATCGAAGCGCTACAGGACGGCATCCGTCAGCCCGGACCAGACGCTCTTCGTTCCCTGCACAATGAAGCACTCCGCCTGGCCCGTCTGGTGGACGATCTCTATCAACTGGCCATGTCCGATCTTGGGGCGCTTACCTACCAAAAGGAAAACCTGGACATCATCGACCTACTCAAGGAAACAGTTGCCAGCCATGACACTAAATTCTCCGACAAGGGGATCACGCTCACCAGCACTCTCCCTATAGAAAACACGGTAGAAATATTCGGAGATGCCGAGCGATTGTATCAACTTTTCGCTAACCTGCTGGACAACTCGCTGAAGTACACCAACGCCGGAGGAGAACTACGCATAAGCACGACCTGCCATGAGCGCACTGTGACCATCAATTTTCAGGACTCCGCCCCCGGGGTTGCCGGGGCGGATATGGACCGGCTGTTCGAGCGCCTCTACCGGGTGGAGGCATCCCGTAACCGCGCGACCGGCGGCGCTGGCCTCGGTCTGGCCATCTGCCGGAACATCGTCGAGGCCCATCAGGGAAAGATCTCGGCACAATCCTCTCCCTTGGGCGGTCTCTGGGTCCAGGTCGAGCTGCCGAGGACAAAATGCTAATGACACAAATGATCCTGATCGTGGAGGATGAACCGAAACTGGCCGAGGTATTACGCGACTATCTGCGGCATGCGGGGTTCAAGACCTTCTGGATCGTCAGCGGATCGGCGGCGGTTCCCTGGGTACAGGAACACGCCCCCGCTCTGATCCTGCTGGACCTGATGCTGCCCGAACGTAACGGACTGGAAATCTGCCGGGATATCCGCACCTTCTCGTCCGTGCCGATTATCATGATCACCGCCCGAATTGAGGAGATCGACCGACTCCAGGGCTTGGAGTCGGGGGCGGACGATTACATCTGCAAACCATTCAGCCCCCGAGAGATGGTTGCCCGAGTCAGGGCGGTGCTCAGACGAACCGAGGTCGCCTCCTCCTTCCCACCCGTCGGCCTGACCCTGGATCAATCCCGCTACCAGGCCACCCTGAACGGCTATGACCTGGATCTCACCGCAGTCGAGTTTAATTTGCTGAAATTCCTTTCCTCAAAGACGGGACAGGTCTGTACGCGCCAACAGTTGATGGACAGTATCTATCCCGACGAGCGGATCGTGGCCGACCGAACCATCGACAGTCATATCAAGAAATTGCGCAAAAAAATCGCCCTGGGCAGCAGCGACGCGGAGTTCATTCATTCTGTGTATGGAGTGGGATACAAGTTTGAGCGGCGGGACGGGTCGGTGGGGTTATCGGGAAGAGAGGTGGAGGTCCCCTGATTCCCTTTGCATGTATTCCTACGCAATGGTTTTCCTAAGACAGACGAGCGCCGTGGCCTGCCAGCCAAGTGCTTCATAAAAGCCCAGGGCAGAGCTGTTGTTGCGATCGGCCAAAAGCTGAAGCCGTTTGATGCCCTGCTCTTGAGCCCATCCTCCCAGGCTCTCCAGCAAATGGCGGCCAACCCCTTTTCCCCGCCATTGTTTCAATACAACCACATCTTCGACCAACAGGGCTGGTCCGCCCTCGGCCGTGGAAATCGTCACCTGGCCTGTACACATGCCGACCACCTGGCCTTGACTTTCGGCAACCAACACGCAGCCCCGCTCGTTTTCTAACATCAGCGCTAGGCCACGCCGCTGCCTCACCTCATCGAAAACAAAATCCTCTTCTATCGAAAAAAGCACTGCCAGCAGAGAGACCAGGCTGTCAAGATCCGCCGGTGCTGCGGTGCGTATGCTTATCCTTGCGTCGGACATGGGGTCCTCTTTTCCGTTCCCGTCAGAACAGGCGGCACAATTCACAGCCCGGGGTTGTCGCAGTTAAAAAAACTCGATCCGGATATTTTCATCATCAGCCTGGGTTAAGGTATAGAGGCCACCGTCCGCGAAGGTCATCCCTTGGGCTGCGGCAACGTTTTTCAACTGGGCAATGGAATTTTTTATTTCACCTTCTTCAGCCTCACTGTTGGTGTGAATGAGAAGTTCCTTGTCGTTGTCGGTGAATTCGAGAAGAAAACCATTGTGCTCCAAGAATACCAGCTCCTCATAGGCGTAGGATATCCCCATCCCGGCAGATTCAACAATGGTCGTTACTTTTCCCAAGGGTTTCAGACTCATTTTTCACGATTCCCGGCTGAAAGTTGTTTTTCCACCAAATCCTGCAACCTGTTTGCCAGACCCAGCATGGTAGGAATTTCATCCATGGCCGGCCCGGAGATATTGAAGGTATCTATGTCACAGATCTCCTGATATTGATCCAGAGCTAAAAGTCCCTCCCGGATATCTGACATGGCACCGGGAAAGGCCTCATCCATGGCTTCGACAAGATCTTTCATGGTGTGATTAAAGGGCAATTTGCCCTCACACATCAAGGCGGTCATGACAAACTTTTCAATGGCCATGGCAATGATATTGTACAGGATCACAGTGGTGAAGGCCTTTTTGCGCTGCGCATAGGCTGCAGAGGCGGTCTTGAGGAAGGCCTTACCCTCAGACCAGAAATCTTCCCAGCCGCTTATGGGCTGGGCCTGTTTGAGGTCGGATAGTAAAAAGTTTGCAGTCGCTTCCATGGGTTTGCGCCTCTCTTTTTTCTGTGAGGCAGTAGGCTGATGGCTCCGCCAACGCGGCCTTTTCAGTTTGCCAGGGTATGCTCCATACGGATGTTTCCATCAATCCTTTGGCAGCTCATAAATCTTCGGCCATACTGAGGGTATAGGTGTCTTGCCATCTGGCGCCGCAGGTTGCACAAAACATGGCAACCCGAACCTTGCCCCCCTTTATCTTTTCCGGTGGCGCACTTGCCTTGATTGCCGTGGAACCGCATTTGGGGCAGTTTTCACCACCGGACTCCAGGTATGATTTGAAGGTCATCTCCTTCCCCTTTCCTTCCTACGAGGCGATCAGATATTCTGCTGCCGGCTTCCCCTCTTCGAGGCCATCAAGAATGGCATCAATGGCAGCATGGCTGTTCACCCCCTTAAACCACCAGTTCTCGGG
The DNA here is from genome assembly GCA_937868185.1 of uncultured Pseudomonadota bacterium. Lineage (GTDB taxonomy): Bacteria > Desulfobacterota > Desulfobulbia > Desulfobulbales > Desulfurivibrionaceae > Thiovibrio. The sequence continues at coordinate 5,396 of CALMMG010000118.1, read as the reverse complement.
CTGGATCACCATGATGGGGCCTGCTTCGCACTGCTTCAGGCAGGTAGTGGCGGTGACCAGGCAGTTCAGGCCCCGGTCGAGGATTTCCTCTTCGAGATACTGCATGAAGCCATCGGTCTGCTTGTGGCAGATTCCTTTCTTGTCGCCGGCCACGCGGAAGCTCTGGCAGACGAGGACCTGTCTTTTTGGTATTGCCATGATTATTTTCTCCTTGGATCAAAGCCGCTACTTGCGGCAGGTTGGTTTTTTCTTGCCGCCGCCGAACAGGACATCCACGGTGCCGTCGATCTCGCCCTCGGTGATCAGCACCGTGATGCCGCGCTCTTTCAAGATCTGTTTTGGGATTGCTCCGGCACTGGCGGTGAGCAGCGCAAAACAATCGGGCAGGCTGTCCGCCAGCTTTTCCCAGCGCAAACTGCCACCTCCTGCCTCGGGCAGGTAGCGACGGCCAAGCAGACAGGTAAGTCCGTCTTCTCTGGGCCCGTAAATCAAGGCCTGGAAGGCCTGACCGAGATGAAGATCCACCTCCATGCCGCTGGCGCTGACCACGGCCACGTTGGGCCGTTTGCTGCTTGGCCTGGGCAAGGCTGCCGCCACAAACCCGCCCGCGACAATGGGCGCAATCACTGCACCAGCGGATTCGGTTGCCGCCTGCTCAAAATTCGCCTCCATATATTTTCCCGCCCGGCTCAAAGCCGCGGCCAGCATGACGTTGTCCGGTTCCGGCGGGAAGTTTTGGCCTTCCGCCTCTTCTGCTTCAGGCTTAAAAGGCGCCAAGGTCATTGCCGCAGCGCCAAGTTGGGCCATGCGTTGCGCGATCTGCTCCACATGATCATCATTGTAGCCGGGATAGAGGGTGGTCATGATCTTGACCTTGATCCCTGCTTTCCGGAACGCGACAACCGCTTGGGCCTGTTCGCTCAGGAGTATTTCCGCACCCTCAGCCAACCGTACGGTTTTTCTCCCAGGTCGAATCCAGACAAACAGCTTTGTAAGTATCTCTGGATCAACCGCATCCACCCGCAAGGTCACCAGACCAATGCCCTCTTCATCCAAGAGCGGGGCATATTCCTCCCCGCCCAGCCCCAAGGTGACGATTTCCACCGTCAGGGATGGATATTTCAGTCTAAGCAGACGAATAGTTTTCAGGGTAAGGCCGACCGTGGCCAGGGGATCTCCAGGTCCGGAGATAACCACCTGTTGCGGCCCGCCTGTACTGTCGAGTATTTGTTCCGCCCAGGCTAGAGCCTCTTCCGGCGACATGACCAACCCAGGGGGCTGATCCAGCGCAAAACGAAGTCTGGCGTTGGCGTGCGGCGCCACAGGCAGAGACAACCGTCGCGGCTGGTTTACGGGATCAGGCTTGCCGGGAGAGGTCTTTGGAAACGGAATTACAGTCATTGGGAAGCCTTTTTCCTTGAGCCGCCAGCTTTCAGCGATGAGGGGGTGTCCGCCCTGATCGCTGAAAAACCGAGGACCTAATCGTTACAAAACAAGCTCGAAGCTCTGCTCCGGCGCATCCCGGTCCAGCCGGTCCAGCAAAACGCCAAGAATCTTCTCCAGCAACCGCAAGCCGCCCTTGTAGCCGACCGTGGGGAAATACTGATGCCCCTGCCGGTCCAGGATGGGGAATCCCCAGCGGACAAAGGGAATGTCCTCATCGCGGGCGATATACTTGCAATAGGTGTTACCGATCAGCAGATCCACCGGCTCGTTCTTGATCCACTGGTGGAGCAGGAACATGTCGCCCTTGGCCCGAACGTTGACCTCAAAAGGCATGTCCTTGGTGATCTCCTTGATCCGCGCTTCAAACTTCTTCCCCGGCGTGCCGGTGACGATATGGATGGGGCACATATCGAGGGAGACCAAAAACTCGGTCATGGCGATGAGCTGATCCGGGTCACCCACCAAGGCCACCTTTTTATGATAGAGGTACTGGTGCATGTCGGAAATCATGTCCACCAGCTGCCCGCGCTCCAGGGCGATTTCATCGGGCACGCTCACCCCGGCGATCATCCGCAGGGCATCGATGAAGCGGTCCGTGGCGCTGAGACCAAAGGGCATGTCCAGTACCCGGCACGGCACCTTCATCTTGGCATCCAGCCAACGGGCCGCCTCGCCCGAGCACCATTCACCCAGGGCCAGGGTGCCGATGGAGTCGCCGGTGGATTTCAGTTCCTTGACCGTGGTGCCGCCATCGGGAAACATCTTGTACTCGCCGGAAAGCGGGCCGTTCAATACGCCGGAGGTGTCCGGAAAAAGGATGCTTTTGACCCCCGCCAAACCGACCAACCGCTTGATCTCCTCCATGTCGGCCGGTTCCACCCAACCGGGGATGATGTTCAATTTGCCGTTCTTTTTACCGGTGGGCTCGGCCATCTTGGCCATGGAGGTGACCATGCTGGAAAACCCAGTGACATGGGAACCCACATAACTCGGGGTAGAGCAACTAATGATCTCCTTGCCCTTGGGAATCTTGCCTTCCGCATCCGCCTTCTTCTTGATCTGCTTCAGATCGTCGCCGATGGTCTCGGAGAGACAGGTGGTGTGGATGGCAATAACCTCCGGGTCGTAGACCGCGAAAATATTGTCGATGGCCTGGAGCATGTTTGCCTGGCCACCGAACACCGAAGCGCCTTCGGTGAACGAACTGGTGGCGGCGGAGACCGGCTCCTTGTAATGCCGGGTTAAGGCGCTTCTGTGGTAGGCGCAGCAACCCTGGGAGCCATGGCTATGCGGCAGGCAACCGTGGATGCCCAAAGCCGCGTACATGGCACCGATGGGCTGGCAGGTCTTGGCCGGATTGATGGCCAAGGCGTTGCGCTCGGTTATTTCTTTCGGGGTATGTCGTAGTAGCATGATCGTGTCCTCTGTCATGTGGAACTTCTTGAAAAGGAGTGCCGGGTCATCCCTCGGCACTCAGCACTCGCCTCTCACTCCCACACATAGGAGGCGGAGAGTTCCGGGTTCTTCTGCCAGGGCGCCAGCATATAGCTCCAAACCTTGCTGTTCACCAAGCGGTCGATTTCCTTATAAAAGTTCACCGCCCCCTTAAAGCCTGCATAGGGGCCGCCGGAGTCATAGCTGTGCAGCTGCTTCATGGGCACACCCAGCTTCTGGATGGAATACTTTTCCTTGATCCCGGCGCAGAAGATATCCGGTTTCATCAGCTCCACCAGCTTCTCGGCCTCGTACTGGTTGAGGTCGTCGATGATGATCGTGCCCTGATCCATATCCGGAACCAAACCATCGTACTGCTTGAAGGTGTACCCAGCCTCTTCCAGAGCCTTGAACTCGGCGGGGGTTTTCCTCGGGTTGTATCGGGTTTCGTCCGGTTCAACATGGATCTCCTCGATGTTCCGGCTGTCCGCATCCACTTCCAGGGTCGGGATAACCTGCCGCCCCTCATAGTCATCGCGGTGACCAAACTCGTAGCCGGCAGAGATGGTCTTCATGCCCATCTCGTTGAACAACTCCTTGTAATGATGCGCCCGGGAGCCGCCCACGAACATCATCGCGGTCTTGCCCTCGGTGCGGGTCCGCACATCGGCACGGGCCACCGAAACCTCCGGCATCTCCTCGGCGATCACCGCTTCCACTTTATCGACAAGCTCCTTATCCCCGAAGTATTCGGCGATTTTGCGCAGCGACTTGGCCGTGGCGTCGGCGCCGATGAAGTTCACCTTGACCCAGGGAATACCGAACTTGGTCTCCAGCATGTCGGCCACATAATTGATGGAGCGGTGGCACATGACCGCGTTGAGATCGGCTTTATGGGCCGAGGCGAACTGGTCATAGGTTGAGTTGCCGGAAAAGGTGGCGATATTGGTGATCCCGCATTTCTTAAAAATTCGGTCGATCTCGAAGCCGTCACCGCCGATGTTGTACTCGCCCAGCAGGTTTATCTTGTATTTGCCGGGTTTTTCCGCATCGTTTTCTCCGACGATATGCTTAAATACCTGGTTGTTGGCGATATGATGCCCGGCTGACTGGGAAACGCCCTTGTACCCTTCGCAGCTGAAGGCATACACGTTGCAATCGCCGAACTTCTCCTTCATCCGCTTGGCCACGGTATGAATATCGTCACCGATCAGGCCCACCGGACAGGTGGCGAAGATGGCAATAGACCTTGGATGGAAGAGGTCGTAGGCCTCCTGGATGGCCTGGGTCAGTTTTTTCTCGCCGCCGAAAATGATGTCCGAATCCTGCATGTCGGTAGAGAAACAGTAGTTCATGTAGTTCTCGCCATCAGGTCCGGCGTCGGTCTGGTTGCGCCGGGTCAGCCAGGCATAAAAACTGCAGCCGATGGGGCCATGCACTAGATTGACGATGTCGCGGGTGGGCCCCATGATAACGCCCTTGCAGCCAGCGTAAGTACAGCCGCGCATGGTGATGATGCCTGGGGTAGTGCGTACGTTGGCGGAAATCTCCGGGGTCTCGTTGCCCTGGGCCTCGTTGATCATAATCTGCTTGGCGCGCTTGCGGGCGACCTTGGACGGGTACTTGGCGAGAAGCTCGGCCTTAACGTCGGCCGGATCCCACTGCACCAGTTTTTTCTTGGTCATTGTTGCCATTTTCATTCTCCTTGGGTTTGCTTAGACAATGGCCTTCTGGCCCGTCTCGCCGGTTCGCACCCGGACAGCGCCGGCCAACGGCAGGACAAAAATCTTACCGTCCCCTGCCTTACCGGTCTGGTTGGTTGCAATAATCGCCTGGACCACATCCTTGACCAATTCGTCCTTGACCACCACCGTTACCATACGTTTCGGATACATCTGGCCTTTCGCACCAAGGAGGGAGGCAGCTTCCTCATAGCCCTGTTGTGCACCCTCAAGAACCTTGGGATTGACAAAACCCTTGCCGCGGCCATGGGCTTCGTGCACAAAAAAAGCATCAATCCCGGCGTCGGTGAGCGCCTGTTTGGTTTGGTTCATCATGTTCATGCGCACGAGTGCGATCACCTCTTTCATACCGGCCCCCTTTCCGATTCGAACTCGGTTTCCTTGACCCCGGAACTGATGGTGTAAGCCTCCTCCACCTCGCTCACAAAGATCTTGCCGTCGCCGAAAGCGCCCTTGGTCCCGGATTTGGCCGTTTTCATGATGGTCTCAAGCACGAAATCCTTGTCCGCCGGATTAATCACGCTCATGAGCATGACCTTAGGGATTTCATCATAGGTAACTTCGCCGATTTTTATGCCGCGCTGCTTGCCCCGCCCGGCCACCGAGTACTTAGTCACGGAGGGAAAGCCAGCCTCCATAAGAGCGGCAAGGATCTTATCTGCTTTCTCCGGCCTGACAATGGCTCTGATCATGGTCAACATCGTATTTTCTCCCTATTTGTTTTTTTTGTTGGGTGTCCGGTACGCCGGGGGACCATTAATTCATGAGCCCGTA
>CALMMG010000117.1 GCA_937868185.1 uncultured Pseudomonadota bacterium | reverse complement strand
TGGCCAGCAGCTTGGCCCCCCGCAGCAGCCGGGCCTGCTTGCCCTTGTCCGGGCTGTCGGCCTCGCGGCGGATTTCCGCGTACAGGGTATCGGTGATGATGCAGCCGGGAATCTTGCCGGTGTACATGAGGGTGGCCACCGTGAGATTGGGAACAAAAACATTGCCCAGCACCGGCAGATTGCATCCGTTTTGCCGGACATACTGGATCAGTTCGTGGAATTTGCGGGCATCGTAGCCCACTTGGGTGATGATGTAGTCTGCACCATGCGCAGCCTTGCGGTGGAGTTTGGCGTACTGCATCAGCAACTCCGCCTCCAGCCGTTTGAAGGGGGAGAGGGCCACGCCCATGAAAAACGAGGTGGGGCTGATTCCGTCCCGGCTTGGGCCGAAGTTCCCCTGGTTCATCCGGGAGATCAGATCCAGAACATGCACCGAGCCGAGATCGAAAACCGGCTTGGCAAATCCCTGGTAGCCTGCCTGGGGATAATCGCCGGTGATCACCAGCAGATCGCGGATGCCCAGGCGGTCCCAGGCAAAGAGCAGGCTTTCCATCTGGTTGCGGTTTTTGTCCTTGCTGGAAAAATGGACAATGACGTCAAGGCCCATTTTCTGGATCTCGCGACCCAGGACCTCCGGGGAGAGGGCTGAATGGCCGCCGGCGTTTTCGGTGATGCTCACCGCCTGGATGCGCGGATCGCGGGCCAGTTTTTCGGCCAGTTCCAGAGTGCGGTCGTGTTCCCGGCTGTGCCCTCCCCGGCTGGGCACCAGTTCGAGGGTGATGGTGAATTGCCCAGGGTCAGCGAGGGATTGCTGGAAAGGGGAGTTTGTTTCAGCCTGCATGGGAATGGTATCCGGCGGGGGATGATTTTTTTCTTGCTCAACGGAAGCGTATGGAAGTAACCATAACCATTATTTTGGGAAAAGGAAACAACCGGGCGGAAGGCCGATGACCGAAGAAGAATCTATACGAAAGGAGCTGTTCTGGCGGCAGGTGGCGCAACCATTTGACGAGCGGGCTGCGGAATACGACGCTTGGTTCGAGAACAGCCTGCTCTTTGCCATTGAGCGCGCTGCCCTGCAAGAGCTGATCACGCCGCTTATGGGCCCAAAGCTTGAGATCGGTGTTGGTCCCGGTCGCTTTGCCGAGGCCCTGGGCGTGGAGTTTGGGGTTGACCCAGCTCTGGCCCCATTGGCTTTGGCAAAAAAGCGGGGGATTCAGGTGAGCCAGGCGGTGGGGGAGGCCCTGCCCTATGCCGGGCAGAGCATGCGGACGGTGCTGCTGCTTTTTACCTATTGTTTTCTTGCCGATCCCCTCCCGGTGCTGGAGGAATGCCGCAGAATACTCAAGCCCGGCGGGCATTTGGTGCTGGGGGTTATTGTGGCAGATAGCCCGTGGGGCAGAATGCTCCGGCAAAAAAAAGAGGCTGGGCATCCGTTCTACCAACAGGCCCGGTTTTATGATCCGTCAGAGGTGGAGCAATGTCTGGGGGAGTGCGGTTTTGCCGTGGAGGAAAGACGATCCAGCCTGATCCAGCCGCCGGAGGCATTGCAGGAGATGGAGCACTCCCAGGCCGGGTTGATCAGTCAGGCTGGTTTTGCGATTCTGGTCGCCGGGGAGGTTCCGTGAGCCAGTTTTTCCGTTCCCGCAGGAATTCGGCGGCAAGAACAGCCGCACCGCTCACGATGATGCCGGCAACGGCGATCGCCGCAACCCAGGCGCTGGAGGGTTTTCGCCGAGGCTGCGTCGATTGCGTCACGGGGGGTAGGTCGCGCCTGCAATACCGGCAGACCAGGGCCTGGAAATGGATGTCTTCCTTGCAGAATGGGCAGATTCGAGTTCGCATGCCGTTAACCATATAGTGAGCCCCTGCTGGTTGTCAAGAATGCGATGCGCTATTTTTCTGTTTTTCGCCCTTGGCCGAAGACGGGGTTCACAAGATTTTCCTTGTCAGCGCAGGGTTCCCTTTGTAAGATGAACCAAATTTACTCTGAATACAATTATCCCTATGAAATAAAAGGAGAAAATTATGGCGAGCGATAAAGTGGTCCAGGTTTCCGACGGCGATTTCGGCGCAAAGGCCTTACAGTCCGAGGTTCCTTTTCTCTTGGATTTTTGGGCGCCCTGGTGTGGCCCCTGCAAGGCGATCGGCCCGGTTATCGACGAGCTGGCCGCCGAGTTTGAAGGCAAGCTCAAGGTCGGCAAGATGAATGTCGATGACAACCCCGTCACCCCCGGCAAATACGGGATTCGTGCTATCCCCACCCTGATTCTCTTCAAGGGCGGCGAGGTTGCCGATCAGGTGACCGGCGCGGTGGGCAAGCAGCAACTCAAGGCCATGATCGAAAAGGCTCTGTAGGCTCTGGTTTACTGGTGATGGCTTCGAGGCCCGGTTCTTTAGCCCGGGCCTTTTTTCTTTTGGTTGAAATGAATGGGCGGGACATGATTTTTTCACAACGGAACTGTCGACTTTTTCGGGCCTCTGTCCTGGCTCTTGCCATGATGACTGCCACCACCGGGCTCAGTGGCTGCGCGACCCTCGACACCATGCTGGAATGGGTGGGTTTTGGTTCAGGCTCGGGGCCGGAAACCCCGGAGGCACTGGCCATGGAGGGTATGACCGACTTCAACCGAGGGAAATACAGTGCGGCCCTGAAGCGTTTTGTGGAGATAAAAGACCGGTTTCCCTTCAGCGAGATGTCGCTCCTGGCCGAATTGAAAGCTGCTGATTCCAATTATTATATGGACAAGTTCAGCGATGCCAAAACCCTGTATGAAGAGTTTGAGGCCAACCATCCCACCAACGAGGCTGTCCCCTACGTTCTGTTCCAGATCGGTATGTGCTATTATTCCCAGATCGGTACCCACGACCGGGATCCGGGCAATGCCCAGAACGCGGTGCAGGCCTTTGGGCGGTTGAACAGGTCTTTTCCGCACTCGCCCTATTTTGTCGAGGCCTCGGCCAGAATCCAGGCGGCCAAGGATTTTCTGGCCCAACATGAGTTTTCCGTCGCCACCTTCTATGTGCGGACCGACGAAGACTCACAGGCCCAGGGGCGGCTTGAGTATCTGCTCGCCAACTATCCCCAGTCCAGTGTTTCCCCCCAGGCCACGGAGCTGTTGGCCCAGCTGAAATCCGGCAAGGGTATCGAAAAAACCTGGCGGAGGTTCGTACCCACCATCTCCCTGCCGGATTGGCAGTCCTTTACCTCCGCCTTCGGCATTCTGCCGCCGAGTAGCGCTGGTGAAACAGGCGGTGGTGGAAAGCCCTAGGAATAGAATTCCGACAGAGATGCTCTTTGATGTGATGGGTCTTTCTTGATTGTTCGGGAAAGGCCCATCATTGTTTATTTTCCTATCTTTAGTTCTGTTCCGCTCTTTCGTTTCTTGAATTTTTTATCGTAGCGCTCCTGCTCACTGTAAATGCAGCCGCAGTAGGGTTGCCGGTAAAGCCCCATCTCCAGGCTGGCGTCGATCCCCTCCTGCCAGGCCTCCCGAAAATCCTCATAGTAAAACGGCACCCCGAATTGCGCCCCCAGTTCTTCGCCCATGGCCCGGATGGTTTCGTGGCGTTGATAGCGGCTGTACAGCAGGGTGGTGCTGAAGGCCTCCGCCCCGGTCTCCTTGGCTTTTTTCGCCGTGGCTTCCAGGCGCATCCGATAGCAGAGCGGGCAGCGGTCTTCCTCATGGAATACGACTTGGCGCAGGTATTCCTTCAGGCCGTACTCCCGTTCGTACTCCACGGGCAAGGCCATCCGCTGCGCCAGCTCTTCCACGGTAGTGAGCCGCTGGCGGAATTCGCGAAAGGGATGGATGTTGGGGTTGTGGAAATAGCCCCGCACGGCAAACCCCTGGCTGCGCAGGGCGTTGAGCGGCATGATGGTGCAGGGGCCGCAGCAAAGGTGCAGGAGGATACTCATCTTTCGGCCTAAGACTTGGCGAGCTTGAACTGGCGCGGGTTGATGTTGAGCTTGGCGATCTTGTAGTTGATGATCCTGAGGCTGGTGTCCAGGAGCTGCGCAGCCTTGGTCTGGTTGCCCTGGCATTTTTTCAGGCTGTCGATGATCAGCTCCCGCTCAAAATTATCCACGGCCGCGGCAAAGGAAACCGGGTTGGTGCGATCGCTCACCGATTCCGAGGTCTGCAGGGATGGCGGCAGGTGGTAGCTCTTGATCGAATCCTCGTCGCAGATCAGCACCGCCCGTTCGATGCAGTTTTGCAGCTCCCGCACATTGCCCGGCCAGTGGTACTGGACCAGCAGGTCGATGGCCGGGGTGGAGATGCGGCGGATCTGCTTGCCATTCTCCTCGTTGTATTTCTGGAGAAAGAAATCGGCCAGGAGCATGATGTCGGTACGCCGTTCCCGCAGGGGCGGCAGGTAGATGGGGAAGACGTTGAGCCGGTAGTAGAGGTCTTCCCGGAAGGAGCCTTCTTCTACGGCCTTTTCCAGATCTTTGTTGGTGGCGGTGATCAACCGGACGTTGCATTTGATGGGGGCGATGCCACCCAAGCGCTGGAATTCGCGATCTTGGACTACGTTGAGCAGCTTGATCTGCACGGCCTGGCTCAGTTCGCCAATTTCGTCGAGAAACAGGGTACCGCCTTCGGCCAGTTCGAAGCGGCCCTTCTTGGCGGCCTGCGCCCCGGTGAAGGCCCCTTTTTCGTGGCCAAACAGCTCGGACTCCAGCAGGGTTTCCGGCAGGGCCGAGCAGTTGACCACCACGAACGGCGCCTTGGCGCGCTTGCTGTTGTGGTGGACGGCCTTGGCCACCATGGTCTTGCCGGTGCCGGATTCGCCGCGGAGCAGGATGGTGGCGTTGGAGTCCGCCACCCGGTGGATCATCTCGAACACCTCCTGCATCCGGTTCGAGTTGCTGACGATGCTGGCCACCCGGTATTTTTCCGAAAGCTCCCGCCGCAGCTGGGTGTTTTCCTGCTCCAACCGCTCCCGCTCCTGATTCACTGCCTGGATGCGGACCACGGTCTGGGCGATGAGGCCGGAGAGCACGGTGAGAAACTGGAGGTCTTTTTCAAAGTCGATGCCCTCCTGATAATTGCGGTCCACGCTCAGTGCGCCGATGGTGGTGGCGCCATGTTTGATGGGCACGCAGAGAAAGGAGAGGGCCTCCTGATTTTTCTCGGCTCGGGCGCGGGTCTTGTTTAAAAAAAGCGGTTCCTGGCTGATTTGGGGCACCACGATGGGGGCGCCGCTTGCCACCACCCTCCCGGTGATGCCTTCGCCGAATTTATAGATTCCGCGCTTCCGGGCTTCCGCAGTCATGCCCGGAGCCACCTCGGTTTCGATCTGGCCGGTGAGGGGATTGGCGATGGTCACCGCCCCGTTGCCCAGGCTGGTGCGTTCGGCCAAGACGGTGAGGCTTTCTTCCAGGCATTTGCGCAGGTCGTCCGACGAGGCCAGTGCCCTGGTGATCTCGTACAGGGTGGCCAGGTCGATGGGCTGGTTGTTTTCAGGCATGTGTTTTCCCTAGAGCTTTCTTACGGTTTGGTATGTACTGTTTTGTAATGCGCAGGCCATTGTAACAAATTTGTCTGAAATTGCACCTGGAAATATGCGGGCGGCAACTGGCGGGAAGCAGAGGCTGCTACAGGCTGTCGGCGAGGCAGGCAGACCAGATCGCGTAGCCAAGGTCGCTGAGATGCACGCCATCATCGCTGAAGCAGGCAGCAGCGGTTTGGGCTTCGGTGTTGAAGGCCGAGAACAGGTCAAGAAACGCGGTTTTTTTTGTCAGACTGAGTTGGTGCAATCCGGCGTTCATGCGGGGGATGGCGGAAGGGGCAAGGTGGTCGGCCTCAAATGGCGGCAGGTTGGTGATGGTAATCCGTTCCGGGGCGACGATCGTGGTCAGCTCGGCCAGAATCCTTTCGTAGTCCGGCAAAAAAGCGTAGTCCTCCATGAGCAGATTGTTGGTGCCGATCATGAGGCAGACTCGATCCGGGTCGGGACATCGGCCGAGAAGTCGAGGAAGGCTGGCAAGCAGGCCGGCCACGGTTTCGCCGGCAAGCCCGGCGTTGATCACCGTATGTGGGGGAAAGCGGGCCTGCCAGTCATAGAATTCGACCAGGGAATCGCCAAGAAAGAGGAGCTTCATAATCGTTGGCTCAGCAGGGCTTGGAAATAAAGACCGCTGCGGCCAGATTCTCGACGGTCACCGAAAGGTCGCGCACCACCTGCCCCTTGGTCTCGGCCACGATATCTTTCGGGGATGCGGCTGCGGTGTCGATTAGCCTGTGCCAGCGGCGGCCTGATGGCGGCGCCGGGATGATGAATTCCTCGGGGGCGTGACCGCCGTTGAGCATCACGAAGAAGTCGTCATCGTAGCGTGCTCCGGTCGAGACTCCGTGCAGCACGAAAGCCAGGGTTTTGCAGTCCGATGACCAGTCCGGTCTTCCAGGCGTGGTGGATTGCCACTCGATCTCCGGGTTCTCTTCGCTGGCTGGGAAAAAATCGGTGCGCTGAAAAACCGGGTGTTTTTTCCGCAGGGCGATGAGCTGGGTGAAAAAGCGCAGCAGGCCGTGATGTTGTTCCGTCAGCTCCCAGTTGAGCCAGCTTATCTCGTTATCCTGGCAGTAGGCGTTGTTGTTGCCCTGTTGGGTGCGGCCGAATTCATCGCCTGCCACCAGCATGGGCACCCCCTGGGACAGCATGAGGATGGTGGCAAAGGTCTTGACCCGACGCAGGCGGAGCTTTTCGATGGCAACATTGTCCGTGGGTCCTTCGCTGCCGCTGTTCCAGCTCATGTTGTCGTTGCAGCCGTCGCGGTTGTCTTCGCCGTTGGCCAGGTTGTGCTTGGTGTTGTAGCTCACTTGGTCGTAGAGGGTGAAGCCGTCGTGGCTGGTGATGAAATTGATGGAGTTGCGCGGGCTGCGGCCGTCGTCTTGGTAGAGGTCAGCGCTGCCTGCGATGCGGGTGGCGAGCGGGGCCACCGTGTCGTCGTGTCCGCAGAGGAAACGGCGGACATCGTCGCGGAACTTGCCGTTCCATTCGGCCCAGCGCCGGTTGGTGGAAAAACTCCCTACCTGGTAGAGGCCTGCGGCATCCCAGGCCTCGGCAATAATCTTGGTGTCGGCGAGGATGGGGTCTTCGGCGATCTTTTCCACCATGGGCGGGTTGGAGAGCACGTTGCCCTGCTGGTCGCGGCCCAGAACGCTGGCCAGATCGAAGCGGAAGCCGTCCACATGCATCTCGATCACCCAATAGCGCAGGCAGTCCATGATCAGATGCCTCACCAGCGGGTGGTTGCAGTTCACCGTGTTGCCGCAGCCCGAGAAGTTGAGGCACTCCCGGCTTTGCGGGTCCAGCAGGTAGTAGATGACATTGTCCAGTCCCCGGAAGCTGATGACCGGGCCGTCGCTGCCCGCTTCCGCCGTGTGGTTGAAGACCACGTCGAGGATCACCTCGATCCCGGCTTTATGCAGCGCCTTGACCATCTCCTTGAACTCCCGGACCTGATTGCCGCTGCGGCCATTGACCGCGTAGGCGGCCTTGGGCGCGAAAAAGGAGATGGGGCTGTAGCCCCAGAAATTTTTCAACCGTTCTCCGGTGAAGGGATTGTTGTTGGTAAGCTCCTGTTCGTTGAATTCGGTGACCGGCAACAATTCCACCGCAGTTATGCCGAGTTTTTTGAGATAGGGAATCTTTTCCACCAGCCCCCGGTAGGTGCCGGGATGGGGCACGCCGGAGCTGGGGTGTTTGGTGAAGCCCCGTACATGCATCTCGTAAATGATGCTTTTTTCCAGGGGAATATTGAGGGGCCGGTCGCCTTCCCAGTCAAAATCGTCGCCGATGATGCAGCACCGCCGTTGGAAGGAGCTCAATGGGCCGCAAAGACCAGTACGGCAGTACGGTACCCCCCATTCGGAGCCTCCGGTGAGGGCCTTGGCGTAGGGGTCGAGCAGCAGGTTTTTTTCGGAAAAGAAATGGCCCGCGCCCTTGGGATCGTAAGGGCCGGACATCCGGTAGCCATAGCGGAGATTGGTGTCGAGATCGTGGAGCAGGATGTGCCAGACATGGCCGGTGCGGTTGATCTTCGGGTCAAGGGGGATCTCGGCGCAGGGGTCTTCGGTGCCGGTTTTGAACAGCACCAGGGTGACGGCTTCTGCGTGCCGGGAGAATATGGAGAAATTGACCCCCTCCGGCTTGAGGAAGGAGCCCATGGGCAAGGGGTATCCGGCGCTGGTAATGAATTTTTCTTGAGCCATGAAATATTTCTCCTTGCATGGAGCGCAAGCAGTAATTATTATCAGTAATAATTACTAATTTTAAATAACGGTGTTTTTTAATTATATCGTTTTTTTTCTGGCAGGATGGAATAAAAATTACGGAGGTGCGCCATGGGATTAGCGGAAAAGCTGGGTATGGGCGGTCTGCCGGTGTCGATTGACTGGGATCTCACCCCGTCGGACACCTTTGCCATGTTCGAGAGCTGGGGCGGCAAGGACCAGGAACGAATTCGCAGCAACAGGGAACTGCACTATTATTTTTATATAGATAGCTGGAATACACCGGCCAAGCTCTGCCTGATGGAGCGGGGCGTCAAGCACGCCAAGATTCTTGCCCACATAGATTGTCCGCAGGAGATGCTCGAAAGATGCGTGGCCCGGCAAGGCACGGACATGCGCGACAAGAG
>CALMMG010000116.1 GCA_937868185.1 uncultured Pseudomonadota bacterium | reverse complement strand
TCAAGAAATCCAGCCTGATCGCCTATTCCCAGGAAGCCCTCCAGGCTGACAGCGAGCATATCCAACTGCTCGCCAAACTGGAAGGCCTCACCGCCCATGCCAATTCCGTGGCCATCCGGACCGGGAAACAATAAGGTGACCACGCAATTATTGATGGCACCTTACGTTTGGCAGGCTGAAGACAAATAGCCGATATTTTTGAAGCCTTTCCCCAGGCTTTAGGTGTATAGTGCGCTATTGATTTATCAGTACCACTTTGTCACCATATCCGTTGCGAACAAGGGCCCATGTTGAAAACCATCCTCATAGTCGATGACTCCGCCATGATCCGGCGGATCGTCAGCCAACTTATTCAGCAAATTGGCCACCAGACCATCACTGCGGAAAACGGCCTCCAGGGATGCGAGCTGGCCTCTGAGATAAGACCGGACATGATTATCATGGACATCGAAATGCCGGTAATGAATGGCTTCGAGGCAACCTGGAGGATCAAGGCCGACCCGCGCACCGCCCATATCCCGCTGGTATTCTTTACCACCCTGGGGAGCGAGGAAAATATTCTGCAGGCCAAGGAAGCTGGCTGCATTGGCTTCCTGAACAAGCCGATCTGCAAGGAAGAACTCAGCCAAGCCATCCACGACATTCTCGGGACGGACTGACCGCCATGGCCTCAATTCGAGACTTCCTGTTCGATATTGCTTTTTTGGACCAATCAATCGCCTATCTGACCGAGACGCTCCATCTCGCAATCACCGTGATCGACAGCGAGGGAATTGCCGTGGCAACTCGTCAGGCCGAGGGGTACGACACCCCGGTCAGTCGCGCCTACCCTTTCCATTTTTCCTCCGACATCGGCGCCCTCGTCTGCGCCGCATCAAACCAAGACATTCTTACCCAGGCCGAACCGCACATCCTCTATTGCCTGGCCTCCCTGAACAGCCAGCTCCTTCGGGAAACGGAACTCCGCGAAACCACCGAGGAGATGCTGCAACTCTCCAGCCAGCTGAACTTCCTGTGCAAGATGGCCAAGAAAATCCTCGGCCTTGATGACCTGAAAAAATGTTACCAGATCATCCTGGATGAAATTTCCCTAGCGGTCAAGGCGGACCAGGGTTTTGTCCACACCAAGGGGAGGTGGGATGAAACAATCTCCGTCACCCACAGGATGACCACCGAGGAAATGGAATCCGCCCTGACCAGTAACTGCCTGCAGCGCCAGGCAACAGACAGCACCATCATCTGCACCCGCGAGGACGGCGCCTCGCTGCTCTACTCGCCGATCAAGGAAAAAGGCACCCAGAGCGGCCAGATGGTCTTTCTCCGTGCCCTCAATCAACGTGCTTTCTCCGCCTCCGAAAAAAAGCTGGTCGGCATCATCGGAGATATCATCTCGCCGACCTTTGAAACCCTGCGGTTGTACGACACCCTCCAGGATCTCTACATGAACACAGTCAAGGCGCTGGCCGCGGCCATTGACGCCAAAGACGAGTATACCCATGGCCACTCCTTCCGGGTAGCCAAGTATGCCCTGGCCATTGGCGAAGAACTCGGGATCAACAGCCAGCAGCTCAACGATCTGGAAATCGCCGGCTACATGCATGACCTGGGCAAGATCGGCATCTCGGAACTGATCCTGGGTAAACCAGGCAAGCTCACCAATGAAGAGTTCTGCCTTATCCAGCAGCACCCGGTCTTCACCGACAAGATCCTCCAGCCCATCAAACTGCCGATCCACATCGTCGAAGGCGCAACCCAGCACCATGAACGGATGGACGGCACCGGCTATCCCTGCGGCCTGATAGGCACGGACATCTCCCTGTTCGGCCGGATCATCGCGGTGGCAGATGTCTTTGACGCGCTCACCTCACAACGCCCCTATCGGGAGGCGTGGTCGGTGGAAGAGGCTCTCAAAACACTGTACGATGGTATTGACCAGCTGTTCGATCGCGAAATCCTCCTCGCCTTCCTTTCGGCACTGCGTTCGGACCAGACCAAGGAGGTTTTGGGCGACATCCACCTTAGCTTTACACACGAAGACATCCAGAACTTAAACCAGTTCCTGGTCGAACTGACGAACTTCTCCATGCCCGCCAGCCGGGGTTAACCTTTTCGGGCAGTCCACAATCCAGGTAACCCATGCAGATTCTCAAACATCTTTTCGACAACAACAAGAACTGGGCAGCCAAGATCAAAAAGGGTGACCCAGACTTCTTCTCCAAACTCTCCAATCAGCAGCGGCCGGAATACCTCTGGATCGGTTGCGCCGACAGCCGGGTCCCTGCTAACGAGATCGTCAACATGCTGCCCGGCGAGATCTTCGTCCACCGCAACATCGCCAACGTGGTGGTCCATACCGACCTCAATTGCCTTTCGGTGATTCAGTACGCGGTGGATGTGCTCAAAGTTAAACACATTATTGTCTGCGGCCATTACGATTGCGGCGGCATTACCGCTGCCCTGGAAAATAGCGAGCATGGCCTGATCGACAACTGGCTCAGACATATCAAGGATGTGTACCGGTTTCACCAGAAACAGATCGACGCCCAACCCAGCGAAAAGCAGAAGCTCGACCTGCTCTGCGAATTGAACGTGGTGGAACAGGTGGCCAACGTCTGCCATACGACCATGGTGCAAAACGCCTGGAAATCAGGACAAGAACTGGCGGTCCACGGTTGGATCTACCGGGTGAGCGACGGCATCCTCAAAGATCTCAACGTCTGCACCACCGGCATCCAGGGCATTCCCCTGGTGCAGCGTATCGCTTGAATACGCTTTCCGGGGGCTTCTGCCTTTTCCTTGCTTCATTTTTCACTTTTCACTCTTAAACCCTGCCCATGCCTGTTTTTCAATTAAGCGACAGCCTGCTTTTCCCCCCTCCGACCCTGGCCAGGGAAGACGGCCTGCTGGCGGTGGGCGGCGACCTCTCCGTGCCCCGTCTATTGCTGGCCTATGAGCACGGCATCTTCCCCTGGTATTCACCGGGCGAGCCGATTCTCTGGTGGTCACCGGACCCGCGGCTGGTTCTTTTTCCCGAAGAATTCCATCTGGCAAAGCGTCTGGCCCGCACCATCCGACAACAGGTGTTCCGCATCACCATTGATACTAACTTTGCGCAGGTCATCAGAGCGTGCGCCCAAACCTGCCGCAAGGAGGGCGAAGGCACCTGGCTGGACGAGGCCATGATCGGAGCCTATTGCCAACTGCACGACCAGGGCTATGCCCATTCGGTGGAATGTTGGCAGGGTGAGGAGCTGGTCGGCGGTCTGTACGGAGTATCGCTGGGTGCGGTGTTTTTCGGGGAGTCGATGTTCAGCCTGGTGCCCGACAGCTCCAAGGTGGCTCTGGCCGGGCTGGTTGAGCGGCTGAAGGGTTGGGATTTCGAGCTGATCGATTGCCAGGTGGGCACCGGGCACTTACAGCGGCTTGGAGCCAGGGAGATTCCCGGGGAGGAGTTTTCCTCCCGGCTTGCCCGGGCGGTGGCCAAGCCAAGTCGGTTGGGCAAATGGAGCACCCCGTAGAACTGCAGGTCAGGAGATCTCGCAATATCTGCGACGCAAATCATCGAGGGTGGCTATCCCAACCGGATCAACCCCCACCTGCCTTGCCACAGCCCCATACACCAAGGCCCGAGAACAACCTCCCTCTCGCAAGGTGGCCAAGGACAAAGCGCCGTCCGATTTGGAGAGCTTCCTGCCATCTTCGCCACAGACCAGAGGATGATGACAAAAAACCGCGTCCGCAAAAAAATTGTTCCCGTGCAACTTGGCAAGAAAAAGCTGGGCCGCGGTGGATGGAAACAGATCCTGGCCGCGGACAATCAGAGTAATCCGGTCATCAAGATCATCGACCAGACTGACCAACTGATAGGCTGGCAGATCCTCCTTTCGCCAGAGAACAAAATCTCCCATTGCCTTGCAGAGCGGTACCTCCTGCCCTTCCACCCGGAGCACGCTCCCCTGCGGAACCCGCACCCGTAGCGCCTGACCTACCCAAGACGCTCCCGAACCGACAGAACGCTCCCGACAAAACCCTGGATACACCCCCTCCGGCGCGAGACTTCTGATCATTCTGCGTGAGCAGCTACAGGGATACAGATGCCCAAGACGACGAAGCTCGGCAAGAAATTCCCGATACCGCTCCAGCCTCAGCTGCTGAGAAAATCTCCGGCGGAAATCATCCGGCCCCGAGGGTCCTTCATCCCAGCTGATCTCGAGCCAATCGAGCTGACGGAAGATATCTTCAAGATACTCGGGCCGGGTTCGCAGGCAATCGGCGTCATCGATGCGCAGCCGCAACGTACCGCCCGCCTTACGCACCATCAGCCAGGTAAGGACGAAATTGACCGCGTTGCCGAGATGGAGGAGACCGCTGGGAGTGGGGGCAATGCGGGAACGAATCATCATCTTCATTCTCCAAGCGAACTGATCACAAGATCTCTCGCGCAGTAAGCGGCCACAGGGTGGTACAGATGCGCGAAAGAGGTCTGCGAAGGGTGCTACTGCACACGAGCAGGCCGATGACAAAGCAGATGCGGTGCCATGTGGCCGTTTACGCTAGAACAGCTTACCATCGTGGCTGTGCCGGAGGATAAGCTGACGAAACATCTCGATGATGCCCCGGGCAAGCAGATTAATGGATTGGGCGTTGATATTTTCCCCGGCCGAGCGATCGAGCAGAATATTCAATTGCGAGGCAAAACCCTCTTCCGGTTCCCAGTAATTGATCAAAAAAGGCACCTTGGGCAGGGGCAGGATCAGGAGGGAATGGTCCGCCCCCCCGGACAAGGCCACGGGCTTGGCGCCAAAAAGATGGAGCAGCTCAAAAACCAGGTCCCGGTGGACATCGGCCAGCTGACGCAAGGGTTCTTCGCAGCGGTGGCTGAAATACTGGCTCCATTCGGCCGCACCGGGCAAGGTATTATAGGGCACCCACTCGCCTTGGGGCTCTTTCCCCTTACAGAGGATCACATAATGCAGCAGAGGAACATAGATCCAGTGGTTGAGATGGCAGTCGGAAACCATCTCTCCCGACGGGGTGATGCAAAAATCCTTCCCCAGACAGTTGATCGCCAGGTTTCCGTCCACCAAGCGGGCTCCGAGCCGCGGCGCCGCAAGAGAAAAATCAAGACCAACCACCTCTCGCTGTAACTGCTCAATGGCTTGCTGATGATCGTCTTCCAGGGATCGACGTTGGACAATGCGCTGACTCAACTGCTTAGCTGCAGCAGGTTCCAGATATGGACAAGCGGCCAATTTTTGCTGCCCCTGCAGGACTGCGGCAGCAAAGGCCATACACGAGGGAACCCCGCACTGGCCGCAGTTGGTTTTCGCCAAGACCGCATATATCTCCAGGGGATTCTTTATCTCGGACATGGCTGAAATTCTCCCACAAAAAAAAGAGGCCGCCAGGCCTCTTTTTCCACCTGCAATCTGTCGCCCGCAACAATCAGGCGAGCTTGCTCCAGCCTGTAGATTTCTTGGTGGTACCAGCATGGTCGACCAAAAAGCATTCGAGACCCGGCCGGCTGTTGACAAAGGCGAGACCGTCTGCGGCCTTCATAACAAAAAGCGCGGTAGACATGGCATCGGCATCCATCACCGATGACTGTCCCTTGACCGTCACACTGGTGGACTGTATCGGAGAATGACCGGTGCGGCCATTGACGATGTGATGGAAGATTTTTTCCTTGTCATAGAAGGCTTCGTAGTCCCCGGAGGTACAGATGGCCCCGGTGCCCATACTGACGACCTCGGGATAATTCTTGTGTTTGGCCGGATCCTGAATAGCCACGGTCCACGGCTTCCCCTTTGCCGCCGTGCCGCTGGTGCGGATATCGCCGCTGCAATTGATGAGATGGTTGACCACCCCCCTGCGGCTCAAGATCTCGGAAGCTCGGTCAACGATGTAACCCGGGGCGAGAGCGTCCAGGGTGATAGCCATACCCTCCCTGGCAAAGGAAACCTTGCCTTCGGCAAAACGGATATGTTCCGAACCGACCCGGGGCAGCAACGCGGTGATCTCCGCGTCGGTCGGCTTGCGCCCGGCAGCGAATCGTTCCTGGTAGAGGTCGAGCACGGGCTGAACCGTAATATCAAAGGCCCCGCCGGTCTGCTTGTGATGGTAAAGCGAACGGGCCACCACCTCAACCACTTCCATCTGACCCTGGGGCAAGGTCCCGGTCCGGTTCAAATGTGAAAGCGGGGTGGAGGGGTCATGCCGGCTGAGCAGCTTGCACAACCGGTCGACTTCTTCCCAAGCAAGCCCGATAGCATGCTGGGCTTCATCCAGGGAGGGATGCATGGCGGTGATGGATAAAAAAGAACCCATGGAGAGCCTGGTTTCAGAAACCTTGTATTCCCTGGGGCCAAAAAGAACCGCCTCCGCCTGGGGCGTGGGCAGCAAGGCCGCAGAGGCCGCACCAAGGCCAAGGAGGCCAGAAAGCTTCAAAAAAGATCTTCTCTGCGGATTACACAGGTTCGGCATGGGTGATTTCATCTTCATTTTGTCCCTCTCTCAAGGCAATAAAAAGGATCGGGGGATACTCCCCTTGCGCCTTTCATTTTCCACTTTTTCTCGATCTAGGAAGCCATCTTCAGGCCTTCCGCCTGCCGGGCAATAGCTGCTCTTCCCTCATATTTCCGCATGATATTGCGGGGGCATTTTTCCACGCAGATCTCCTGACACTCCGGACCATAGGCAATGCATTTCGGATGGTCGACCTTGATCAGGCCTTCCACATAAGCAACGGCTTCAGCCGGACATTTTTTCACACACATCTTGCAAGAGATACAACCCACTTCACAGACCTTGGTGACATTCTTACCAAGATCCTTGGTGCTGCACGGCACATGCACCCTGGCCTTGAGACTCATCAATTCGATAATCCGCTTGGGGCAGGCCCGAACGCAGGTGCCGCAAGCCACGCACTTGTCGGGATTCACCACCGGAAAGCCGTCCACCATACCAATGGCATCAAAGGGGCAGCTCTCGGCGCATTCCCCAAGACCAATGCAAGCATAGTTACAGGCCGACGGCCCGCCAAAGCCTAGGTTGGCCGCAGTGCAGGAGGCAAAACCGATGTACTCGTGTTTATGGCTGACCCTGCCTTCCTTGCGGGAGCAACGGACCAAGGCGATCATGTCCTCCACCTCGGTCATCTTCTTGCCAGTGAGCTGGGCCACCCGCTCGGCCACCTTTTCCTTGCCGGGAAAGCAGAGATTGGGTGGCACTTCTGGGTTGGTGACCACCGCGATGGCATAACCCTCGCAACCGGGATAGCCACAACCGCCACACTGGGCACCGGCCAAGGACTCTAACACCTCTTCGATCAGAGGGTTAGCCTCAACGGCGAACCTGTGGGCCGCCAAGGCAAGACCAATGCCAAAGAAGAGACCTATGCAGCCCAAAAGGGCGATCCCGCCCAGGGCAAGTTTGACTAATGCTGGATCCATTAACACACCTAAAACCTATCCCATCCACAATAGATAAGTGGCTTCACGGAGAAATTTTCTCGCGGTAAACCGCCGAAATCTCTCCTAAGCCACTAGAAAAGAGTGAGCCCGGAAAAGCCAAGAAACGCCAGGGCAAACTGTCCGGCAACAATAAAGGCGATGGGCACACCCTTGAAAGTTCTCGGAATATTGGCAAGCTCCATCCGTTCCCGCACCGAACTCATCAGATACAGGGCCAGGAGAAAACCGCCGCCTGCCCCCAGGGCAAGCATGAAGGACTCAAGAAAATTGTATTCGTTATCGGCTAAGATCAGTGGCACCGCGATGATAACGCAGTTGGCGATGACCAGCACCAGATAGACACCGAAGGCGTTGAACAGGGCCGGATTCACCTTGCGCAACACCGTGTCCACCGCCTGAACAGTAAGAGAAACCAGGCCAATAAAAACCACGATCTGCAGGAAGTTCAGACCATAGGGCTTCAGAATAAACTGGTAGAAAAACCAACTCATGATGGCACTGACCACGATGACCATGGTGAAGGTAAGCCCCATGCCCTTGGCCGTGTCCTTACGCTTGGAAGTGCCAAAAAAGACGCACAGCCCGAGATACTTGGTAAAAACAAAGTTGTTGATCAAAAGCGAACCGACCAGAATGGAAAGTAGGTAGCCGAGATAGGGCTTCATTACCTTAAAGGATGCCGCCCCCCCGCTTTCGCCAAGACCACTGATGGAGACCACATGGGGCACCCTGGCATTGAGCGGCTCATTGAAGGTCAGGGTGGCGGTTTTCTGGTCATCGGCCAGAACAATGCGCACCAGTTGCAGCTTGATATCCGGATCCTGTTCCTCGTAGACCTGGTAGTTTGCCGGGTCCTCCACCTTCGTGCGGTCCACAACATCGGTAAAGGTGACAACGATCTCGTTCTTCGCCTTACCAAAGCTCTTGGAACTTACCAGCTCCTGCGCTTGCGCCAGAACCGGCAGAGCAAGAACAAGGACGAGGGAAAGCAGTATCCGTCTAATCGTGGGTGTGTTCATGGTTCAGGCCCGCTTAGCTCGCTTGTAGACAATCTCGATATAGTTGAAAAAGGCCATCATCAGGCCGACGCAGAAAAATCCGGCAAAGGGGAGAACGAAGAAGAGCAACGGCTTGAAGCCCAACACGTCGTAGCCCAGAAGAGTCCCCATCCCCAGAAGCTCGCGCACAAAGCCCAGGGCCATCATCCCGAACATAAAGCCAAGCCCCATGCCGATGCCGTCCCAGAATGAGGCGTTGACGCTCTCCTTGGAGGCAAACATCTCCAAGCGCATGGTGATGATGGCAAAGGCCACGATGAGCTTGATGAAGATGCCCATCTTGGCATAGGCCTCGGGCAGATAAGCGGCCAAAACCATATCGATCACCGTTACCCAGGTGGCAATGGTCAGGGTGTAGGTTGGGATCCGAATCCGGGGATGAATAACGTTCTTGAACAGGGCAATGGTGCAACTCGAACAGACTTGAACAAAGAGCACGGCGATCCCCAGCATGAAGCCGTTCATCACCGTGGTGCTGATCCCCACCGCCGGGCACATGGAAAGCACCAGCCGGAAGATGGGGTTCTCGTTCAGGATCCCGTTGACCACCAGTTGCAGATTTGTTTTATCAGTCGCCACTGTCACATTCTCCGTCTGCTAAAAAGGCGTCGCGATATGCTGTTCGGCAAGAACCCGGTCCAAAATCGCCAACCGATAGGCGAATTTCCTGACCATCCCCTTAACCCCGCTGGTCACCGAGCGACTGGAAATGGTCGCACCGGTAAGAGCATAGATATCGTGATCCTTGTACTGTTCCTGGATGCTGCCCACCTCGTCCGCTCCCAACTGGACAGTCTTGTCAGCCTCCAATGCCTTGCGGTACTCCTCCGGCAGAGGAGTTTTCACGACCTCCAGTTTCTTCACCGTTTCCAGCGGCTTGCCCTTGAATTGGTTCTTGAAATAGTTCTGGACGATTTCGCCCCCCAGACCAGGGTCTTCCTCGTGCTCCATGATCTCAAGACCAAGGATGACAAAATTCTGATCCAGGGCCAACATCGCAGTGATGAAGGTCTTGAAGCCTGGAAACTTGCCGGGCAGGAGATAGGCCATTCTCTTGCCGTCATTGGTGACCACGATGGTCTGGTCGGCATAACGGAGGGGCTTATCAATGCCGATAGCAGTCCCAATTGCCAGGCTACGTTCGCTCTCCTCGGCTGCCTTGTCCGGAGAAATTGCCACGGGGGACTGGGCCAAGAACCCGCCCGCCAAATCAATGGTCACAAAAGAGAACGACCCGTCCCGCAGGGGCAGAAGATAGCCCATGCTCAGGTCCTCGCCTTGGCCGACGAGGTAGCGGTACACCTCATGCATGGCCACGGTCTCTGGGGCCGGATTTTTTGCCGAGTAACCCAGAAGGCTGAGCATCACCTTCTGTTCGTTGACATGGATATTGTGTTTTTTCGCCTTGTTGGTGGCGATGAAGGCAACGCCCATAACCAGACCGGCCAGTAGGCAGGCAACGGTCAAGCGGAAGATAATGGTGAGGATATTTTTCATTTTGCACCTCCCTGGAGAGGGGCAAAGCGCTTGGGCTTGAAAAATCCGTCCAGCACCGGGCTCACTGGATTCATGAGCAAGATGGCGTAGCAGATCCCCTCGGGATAACCACCTTTCAGACGGATGAGCACGGTGAGCGCCCCGACCCCGACCCCGTAAATAAGCTGGGAAGTCCTGTTGGTCGGACAGGTGACATAGTCGTTGGCCATGAAAATGGCGCCAAGCAACGCGCCGCCGGAAAGAATGGCCAGGAGCGGGTCGCCGCTGAACAGGACCTCGCCGCCGAAACACCAGGAAAGCAAAGCGATGGTGCCGATAACCGTAACCGGGATATGCCAGGTGATATAGCCGCGATAGAGAAGATAGAGCCCGCCCAGCACAATAAGCAGACCGGAGGTCTCACCGATACAACCAGGCCGCCAACCGAGAAAGAAATTGGTATAGACATTGGCCGCGGTGCCGAATTGTTCTGTAAAGGCAGCAAGCCCCTGAGTCTTAAGCACTGCCAGCGGAGTGGCTGTGGCAACGGCGTCGATGGGGGTGCCCAGATACTTAAAAATCGCCATATCGTGCAGAGGCGGCAGCCAGGCCGAGGTCATGGCCACCGGGAAGGTTGCCATCAGAAAAGCCCGCCCCAAGAGGGCCGGGTTGAAGATGTTGTACCCTATTCCACCCAACAGATGCTTGCCGATGGCAATGGCCATGACCGCAGCCAACACCGGCAGCAACGGCGATACTCCTGGGGGGATAACAAAGGCGATCAGCATGCCGGTGATCACCGCACTGCCGTCGCCAATGGTGAGCCGACGCCCCAAGGCCTTCTGGGTTGCGGCCTCGACCGCCACACAGCTCAACACGCTAACCGCGGTGATGATCAGGGTCTGGATGCCGAAGATGAATACGGAAAGAACCAGGGACGGCACCAGGCAGGCCACCACAGTCCACATGATTTTTTCAACCGACTCACCGCTTTTCACATGGGGGGAAACGGAAACCTTCCACAACCCTTGTGAAGTAACGGGAGACTGATTTTCTGAAGCGTGCTCGTTAATGGCCGTTCTCCTTTGTTCCGTACTCAAAAATCAACGTTTGGCCTTCATCTTGGCCAGTCGAATGAACTGGACCAAGGGGCGTTTGGCCGGGCAGACATAGGCGCAGCAACCGCACTCAAAACACTCGAACACTCCGAACTGGCCGGTATCCTGCGGGCGGCCCGCCTCCACATACAGGGCGATCTCCTTGGGCTCAAGGCCCATGGGGCAGGCCTCCAGGCACCAGCCACAACGGATGCACTGGGAGTGGGGAGTGGTGTCAATCTCATCCTCGGCGAGAAACAGCACCGACGAAGTGGTTTTGGTGACCGGAATGTCCAGACTGGAAACGGCAAAGCCCATCATCGGGCCGCCCATAATAATCTTGGAAAGCGCCGGCGTGACCCCGCCCAGATACTCAACGATGTCGCGAACCCTGGTGCCAACCTTGACCAACAAGTTGGCCGGCCGCTTGATGCCCTTCCCCGAGATGGTCATCACCTTCTCATACAGAGGCTTAGTGAGAACCACCGCATCATAAATAGCCCTGGCGGTACTCACATTGTGAACCACAACCCCGACTGCCGACGGCAGGGCAAAGCCTGGAACCTTTCGCCCGGTGATGGACTGGATGAGCTGTTTTTCCGACCCTTGCGGATATTTAACCTGCAAGGGCTGGACAACAATGGTGTATTCCGGGGTGGAAGCCGCAGCAGCCGCCTCGGTCATGGCCTGGATGGCGTCGGGCTTGTTGTTCTCGATGCCGATGAAGCATTGCTTGATGCCAAGAATCTTGAGGATCACCAAGGCGCCCTCGACGATCTCCTTGGCATTTTCCAGCATCTGGCGATGGTCCGCGGTGATGTAAGGCTCACATTCGGCGCCGTTGAGGATCAGAGTGTCCACCGGGTTGTCCGGCGGTGGGGAGAGCTTAACGTGGGAAGGAAAACCTGCGCCGCCGATACCGATGATCCCGGCCCCGTGCACCTTGGCCAGTAGCTCTTCCTTGCTAAGCTTCTGCCAGTCGCAGCGGGAATAGTGCACCGGCGACACTTCTTTATTGGTCTGGATGGTGATGGAGGGTGCGCTGACGCGCATGGGGTGGCCGGACATGCCGAAGGATTTGATGGTCCCGGCGACCGGGGCGTGAAGGGGAACCCCGAGTCCCTTGGTCACCTCGCCGATGACACCACCTTCCTGCACTATATCCTTGGGGGCCACCGTGGGGGTACAGGGGGCGCCGATATGCTGGCCAAGAATAATCTCAAGCTCGTCGGCCACCGGCATTACCTCGATGGCGAGGTTTTCGGTCAGGCCTTTTGATGCCGGCGGATGCACACCACCTTTGGGGAAGGTCAGTAAGGATACCATGTCACATTCTTCACGGGGGTTCTCGGCACACAACGTCTCGCGCAACGCACCGAATTTAATCCGAATTTCAAACAACAAGTTTTCAGCGACAACACGCCATGCATGCCGCGCCGGGAGGAATTTGATTATTCCTTTTGTCTTTTTTTGTCAAGGGAAAATGGCCCTGTTTCCAGTCCATGAATACCAAGACGCCGTGAGTGGCGCAGGCGACGCTAATCTTTATTATTTTTTACGTATATACGTATTAAGGAAATCGCTGGTTGCCCGTCTCATGCCGAACTAAGAGAACAAATACCAACCATCCGGTTCCATCGCTGCTTAAAATAGGGAGTCCTCCGTATTGCAAAGGAGATAAGCTTTGCATTAAATATCTAATAACTACCTGGTAAATACAGGGGGAAAATAACATCTCGGAGCTGGGTATTGGCATGCAGACAAACAAGAGAAGGCGATCACGCCTGTCATTTCATATCGAGGTCACAGTCGGGGCCGGGAGCAAACAGGTAATCACCGGCACCAGCAGGGATATGAGCATGAACGGGATCTTCATCCTCACCCAGGATCGCATCCCCATTGATGCAATCTGCGGCCTAGAAATCCAGCTAGCCGGAAAAAGCAGCAACCTCCGCATTCGGGCGCGGGGGATGGTTGCCCGACATGCTCCAGACGGAATGGGAATAACCTTCCAACACGACCTCGAGTGGTGGCCGATGATTGAAAACATCATTATGGAGCAATTTGAAGCACAATACTAACAGGCTACTGAAGTTCGCGAGTCGTCTCTTTGAGTCAATAGGGTTATAGCCAATGTATGAGATATTTTATGGGTTCAGGGAAAAACCCTTCGACCTTGCCCCCAATCCCTCCTTTTTATACCGCAGCAAAAAACACCAGGATGCAATAGCTTACCTTGAATATGGCTTACTAAAAGGTTCGGGGCTCATCTTACTTACAGGCGATAGCGGCGCTGGAAAAACGACAATTGTCAGACATCTCCTGAACAACATTGAAGAAAATATCGAGGTAGGGACAATCTTCAACACGCATGCTGATTCCGAGGAATTTCTCGATCGTATCTTGCATGAATTCGCGCTTGAACCAACCGACAACAATAAAACAAAATCACTTGAGACAATTTTCCGATACCTGGTCACAAGATATTCCCAGGGCAAAAGGGTGCTGCTCGTCATTGATGACGCGCACAATCTTCCAGGGGAGACGCTTGAAGAAATCAGAATGTTATCTGACCTGCAAACTGACAACCACAGGCTGCTACAGATCATCTTGGTTGGCCAGCCAGAGTTAAAACGAAGGCTGCAGTCAGGGACACTTGCTCAACTTTCACAGCGCACCGCCGTCTATTATCATCTGGGCGCTTTAGACCGTGACGAGATAAGCGAATATATCGCTTATCGCCTGGGGAAAGCAGATGGATCCCAGGACATTTTTGAGACAAACGCGTTTGACTTGATCTATCAGGCTTCGGGCGGGATTCCCAAAATTATCAATCTATTATGTGATACCGCCCTGACAAATGGTTATGCGAAATCGCTTGACCGCATCAACCTAGACGTCGTTGCCCGCATCATCAGAACCAAAGAGAAACGTGACCTCCCGAAAAATACGCAGAGCGAGGACAACCAATCCCCACAGATCCAAGAAGTGGCACAAATGGTTCCCCCCCAGCAACAGCAAGGTGATTGGCCACTTACTGAACCTGCCAACCATGAACCAAATGCAAACGATAGACTGGTTGCCGAATTAGCAGAGTCGCTGCGCAAGGAACGGGAAAAAACCGACAAACTTCTTTTGGAGTATGGCCGATTAAAAGCCGGCCTGACTGAGCATGCGAACAGTGCGCATATAAGGAGTGGGTCGCAGGCCAAAACCACAGGCCAGACAAAAGTGCATGCTTCTCCTCTGTTATCTCAAATAACGCTGAACGACAAAGACATCACAGAAGAAAAAGTGCAACGGGTTTTCGTAAAAGAAGACAACTGTGCGAAAATACACTGCGAATCATGCGGAAGAGTAAGGGAGTTACACCTACAGGATTTTGCCTCCCTCGCACCAGTGGTTCGGATTCGATGCGCCTGCTCCGCTGTTTTTCCGGTACGTTTTGAGTACCGCAAATTTTACCGCAAGACCACCAATCTCGAGGGAACCTATCATGTGTTGTTCGAGGAACAAAATCTTCTCGACCTCTCACTGGACAAAAAAACCATAAACTGTCGGGTTGAAAATATCTCCATGTATGGCTCAGGATTTTCAACCTTGAGCCGCCACAGGATCGAAAAAAACGCCCGGCTCATTTTAGGCTTTCTCCTTGATAATCCAAGAAGAACCTGGATAGAAAAAACCGGAGTGGTGCAACTCGTCGATGGCTCTTACATTGGCTTGAAATTTGACGAGTCAGCCAGCACCCCGAGGGAACTGGGATTTTACCTGAGGCCATAGCCTTTCCCTCGGGACAAGGTCTCCTCCCTTTGGCCTCCCTGCCCAGCTTGCCTTTTGTCGGACGAAATGAACAGATTACACCCTCTCCCAGCGCCCTGTTTTTGCCTGGTTTCCCCCCTTGACAATCCATTTATTGTGGTGTAATGCAGTGAGTCGCTAAAT
>CALMMG010000115.1 GCA_937868185.1 uncultured Pseudomonadota bacterium | reverse complement strand
TCCTGGATGCGGCGGGAGGTGGGGGCCTCGCTTTTTTCCTGGCCGGAGGATTCGTCCGCCATTTCTCAGCTCCCCATGCCCATGGCCAGCCTGGGTAGAAGCCGGGCCAGCATTGCAAAATTCGTGATCATCAACGGCATCAGATACGCGAGGGACAAGCCGGCAAAAATCAGGCCCACCCCAATGGTGATCGGCAGGCCGACAATCATGATCGGAATTTGGGGAACGGTTTTGGCGACGATGCCCATGGCCACATGGGTAAAAAACAGGGCGGCTCCCGCAGGGGCCATGATCTTGACGGCCAGGACGAACATGTGGGAAGCCCCCTGCATTAAGCCCTCAAAAGTGGCTTTGGTAATGGTGGCGGTGCCGGGTTTAAGCCACTCAAAGCTTTCCACCAGGGTGGAAAAAAACATGTGGTGGCCGTTGATGCTTAAAAAAATCAGGATGGCGGTAAGGTTCCAGAGCATGCCAATCAGCGAGACCTGGGTGCCGAACTGGGGGTCCATGACGCCAGCCATACCCATGCCCATCTGAACTCCAACCATCTGGCCAGCAATCTCCGTGGCGGCAAAGACGCATCGGGCAAAAACGGCCAGGGTGGCGCCCAGCAGGACTTCGGTGAGGACAAGCACGACAAAGCCAAGGGGCGCACCGGTTATCAGTCGCGGGTTCACGTGAACCACTGGCAGCAGGACCAGGGCGGTCATCAGAGCCAGGAGGATTTTAACCTGGGCTGGTACGCTTGTTGACCCGAGGACGGGCATAAAAAATAAAAGCGGCGCCACCCTGGTCAGGATAATGACCAGGGACAGGATTTGGGTCAGGGTCCAGTTGAGCAGCGCGGCTTCGGGCATCAGTACAGGCTCTTAAGTTAACGGATGATATTCGGCAGGTTCACGATCAGTTCATGGGTGTAATCCACCAGTTTGGTGATCATCCAGGAGGAAAGAAACAGCAGGGTTGCAAAAACGGCCACAATCTTGGGGACAAAGGTCAGGGTCATCTCCTGGATCTGGGTGACTGCCTGAAAAAGGGAGATCAGCAGCCCGACCAACATGGCCACCAGCAGTACCGGCGCGGAAAGCAGCAGGGTCAGGGTAACGGCATTCTGGATCAAGGTGATGGCTTCGGAGGGAGTCATGTCTTACACCACAAAGCTTTTAACCAGAGAGCCCACAATCAGGTACCAGCCATCCACCAGCACAAAGAGCAGGAGCTTGAAGGGCAGGGAGACCATGACCGGAGGCAGCATCATCATACCCATGGAGAGCAGGATGCTGGCCACCACCATATCGATGATCAGGAAAGGCAGAAAGAGAACAAAGCCGATGGTGAAGGCGGTTTTGAGTTCGCTGATCATGAAGGACGGAATGAGTACCGCGGTGGAGACTTCGTCCTTGTTTTTCGGTTTCGGGGTCTTGGCCAGGGAAAGAAAGAGTTCGAGGTCTTTTTCCCTGGTTTGTTTGAACATGAAGGCGCGGACTGGTTTTGTCGCAGCTTCAAGAGCTTGTTCCGCGTTGATCTGCTCGGCCATGTAGGGTTTGACGGCGGTGGTGTTGACCTCGTTGAAAACCGGGGTCATGATGAACATGGTCAAGAAGAGAGCCAGGCCAACCAGGACCTGGGTCGGCGGCACCTGTTGGGTGCCGAGGGCTTGGCGCAGAAAAGAAAAAGCGATCACCAGCCGGGTGAAGGAGGTCATCATCAATAGGATGGCCGGGGCCATGGAAAGCACCGTGAACAGCAGGAGAATTTCAATGAGGACGGAGACCTGCTTGGGGTTCTGCGCCTCGCCCAAGCCGATCTGCAGGGTGGGCAAAGTCACGGCGTTGCTTTTGTCGGGCCAGAGGAGGATGATTGCGACGAGCAGGCCGAGGAGAATGGACCACGATGGTAGGTATTTATTCCGCATGGGTAGACCCTTCCTTTTTTTGCTTCAGTCCGGATATGCCTTTAGCAGCCTTGTTGAGCATGGAGGCAAAAGAGGCGTCCAGGGCGGAGGGCGTTTTTCTGGAATGTGCCGCGTCCGTGAGGCGGTCGTTGGGGGCAAGGGTGGCAAGCAGGGTGATCTGCTGCTCGGTGAGGCCGACTACCAGATAAGCACCTGCCACCTCCAGAACGCTCACCTGTTTTTTGGGGGCCAGCATTTGGCTGTCGAGGACGGTGATGAGGTTTTCTTGTCTGGAGCCAGGCCGGACCAGGCCCATTTTCCTGATCCAGAACAGCAAGAGGAGCATGATCCCCACCACAATGATGAGTGAGCCAAGGGTTTTAAAGATGGTTGTGGCCAGGGACAGGGTTTCCTGGTTGCCGGTGAGAGCGGAGGGGCTCGCGGTTGGGACAACCTCACCGGTTCCGTCGCCGAGTTGTTCGGCGGCAAAGAGCCACAACGGGCAGGAAAGGTGATAGAGCAGGCTTGTCCCTAGGAGGACGGTCATTGCCTTTGCCCGGGATGGTCCTTGTGCTAATGATGTTTTCCAGATTTTCATAATGGTTCTGTCTGCAACCTTGCCGACAGGCGTCGGCAAGAGGTTTTTTTGTTCAGCCGATATTTTTGATCCGGTCCGCTTGGCTGATGATTTCGGTGATTCGTACACCGAACCGCTCGTTGACCACGATCACTTCGCCTTTGCCCAACAACTTGTCGTTGACAAAGATCTCCACCGGTTCGCCAGCGGCCTTGTCCAGCTCGACCACTGACCCTTGCGTCAGTTGCAGCATCTTGTTGATGATCATGCTGGTCCGCCCCAGTTCCACGGTAACGTCCAGGGGGATATCCAAGAGAAAGTCAAGGTTCTGGCTGCCAGCCGGGGCGGTAGTTGTGGTGCCGCCTAATTCGGCAAAGGCAGGAGCCTGAGCCCCTCCGGAACCTCCATGTTCGCTTAAGGCGGCAGCCCAATCATCACCGGCTCCCTCTGTCTCGGCCTTCGTGTCGGCGGCGTCCAACGGATCGTCAGCCATGTTTTTTCTCCTCTTTCAAGTGATCATCTCTAACGCAGGCGCTGTGCGGCATCCGCAGAAAAATGCGCGTGTTGCCTACTCACGGTTCGGGTCAAGAACCTTCTTCTTGATGAGCAACGCATTATTGCCGCGATGCACACCAGGGGTTCCCATGTATTTTCTTTCTCCGGCGACAAAGGCGGGAAGGAGGTCGTCGGTGCGGCGTTCCAGTTGGATGATGTCGCCGACTACTAGTTCCATGACGTCGCCTGCGGAAATAGTGGCGCGACCCAGTTGCACCACAAAGTCCACCGGGATATTTTTGATGTTTTCGGAGAGGACACGTTTGATGCTGATATCCTCGTCACTTTGCTCCCGCTGGAAGGTGGTCAGCAGTTTGCCCTTGACCGACTCCAGGTTGCTCATGGGAATGCAGACCGTAATGCTGCCCACGGCCCGGTCCATGTCCACATCGTAGCGGCTGATGATCACTACGTCTTCGGGCTGACAGATCTTGGCGAACTGCGGGTTGATCTCGCTTCGGATGTACTGGACCTTGAGAGGCTGCAGGGAATACCAGGCCTTTTCCAGATCGCTGAGCAGAAGATTCACCACCCGCCGGATGAGCCGCTGTTCGATGGCCGTAAAATCGCGGCCCTCAATGCGGATGTTTCTGGTGCCGGTGCCGCCCAGGAAATTCTCCACCAGGGTAAAGACCAGCTTTGGCTCGAGAACGATGAGCGCGTTGCCCCGAAAAGGTGCCATCCGGAAGATCTGCAGGCTGCTTGGCACAGGCAGGGTGCGGACAAAGGCCCCGAAGCGTTCCAGCTCAAGGGGGGCTGAGGTCAGGTCGATGATTCGGCGCAGGGTGGTGGAAAGCGAGGTGCGAACCGCCCGCATGAAGGCATCGGAGATTGCCTCCATGGCCGGCATCTTGACCTGAACAATCCTTTCCTGCCGGGTGAAATCATAGGTCTGATAGCCCAGGGCGTCAGCGTCGATGGGTTCTTCGGGCTCTTCGATCTCGCCGCCGGAAATCCCCTTGAGTAGCGCGTCAACCTCGTCCTGGCTGAGAATCTGTTCCATGGCGTTTTGCTGGGTGTCGTGGGTTGTTTTTGCGTTAGCGTGCGGGAGCCAGGGGGCTACTGCACGACAAATTCTGTAAAATAAATATTCTTGATATGGTCGGGCCGCATGATTTCGTTGAAACGTTCCAATAAGTCATCCCGGACCCGAATCTTGCCCTCTGGGGTCATGACTTCTTCAAAGCCCAGACTGGTCAGCATCATGATCACCATATCGCGTAGCTTGGGGGTAGCTTTGGTCGCCTTGTCCACGGCTTCCTTGCTTTCAAGTTCGAGCTCGATCTTGACTTTGAGGTAGCGTTTGCCTTTTGGGTCTGCCAGATTGACGACAAAGGGTTCCATGACCAACATTTCCCCGATCACCGGTGTGGCTTCTTTTTTTGTCTCCTGGCTGGCAACCTCTTCAACCGCCGGTTTATGGGCCAGGAATTTGGTATAGGCGAAAAAGCCTCCGCCACCGAGGACGAGAATGCCGACCCCAAGGATGATGAAAAACCCCATCTTGGATTTTTTATTTGGAACCTGCTCTGTTGCCGGTTGGTCTTTTTCCGCAGCCATGGTTGTGTCTCCTCGAGGAAAAAAAGGAAGGTCTGAAAAATCCGGAGCCTTCTCTTTGATTTGGTTGTAAAGCAAACATTGTGCCGCGAGGCTTTCCCTGTGTATAACAGTATATGTAAATTATCGGTAATTCAATGTATTTCTGGAAAATAGCCCAGGTGAGCGGTCTTTTTTGGAAGAGGGATAGGCGTGGATCTTTCGTCATAATTTTGACTTCCGCCAAGCTAGGCGTCAAAAAAACATTACGGGTTGGTCGAAACATATGATTTGTTCGGGGCAAGGGGATATGACCGACAAAAGATAAGGCGGTTATCGCAATGGGTTTCGCTCATCAGGGAGCCTGACAGGAGGGGCATGGAATTCAGCGCATGTGAGGTTGGCCTGGTGGCCTGTAGCCGCTATGACCGCCAATTGTTGAAAGGGCGGGTGGAGGCGCTGTGCGGCGCCCTGGGTTTTAGGGTTTCCCCTGGAAGCAGGGTGCTGCTTAAGCCCAATCTGGTCACGGCGGTGCGGAACAAAGGATTGGCTTGCACCCACCCCGAGGTTGTCGCTGCGGTGGCGGAGTGGTTTCTCGACCAGGGGGCCACGGTGCGGGTTGGCGATTCACCGGCCTTCGGTACGGCCCTAGGCGTCATGGCATCCTGCGGAATCAGCGCGGCCCTTCAGGGCCTGCCGGTGACCATGATCAACTTTGACGTAGCGCAACCGGTTCGCCTCGCTTCCGGGCTGTCCGTCGGGGTGGCCCGGGCGGTGGGCGAGTGCGATCTACTGGTCAATCTGCCGAAGATCAAGGCCCATGGCCAGCTCTATCTGAGCCTGGCGGTGAAGAATTATTTCGGGGCGGTGGTAGGGTTTCGCAAGCCCTGGCTCCATGCCCGGTATGGCGATATCGACAACCGGTTTGAGGGGATGCTGGTCGATCTCCTTGCTGTGCTGCCTGGTGGAATTACCCTGGCCGACGGGGTGGTGGCCATGCATGCAGACGGCCCCGTGGCAGGGACGCCCTTTCCCCTGCACCTGCTGGCCGGAGGGCTCAATCCCGTGGCCCTGGACACGGCCCTGATCGCCGTGCTTGGCCTTCCCCAGGAGGCAAGCCCTGTCTGGCGGGAATGCCTTCGGCGCAATCTTGCCGGGAGCACCCTTATGGACTTGTCTTTCCCCCTTGCCAGACCAGAAGAGGTCGCGGTCCAGGGATTTCAACCCCCTGTTCGGATGAAGCCGGTGAGCTTCCATCCTTGGCGTCTCTTACTGGGGGCGATGAAAAGGGTCATGACCAGGTAAGACGCGGAGCGTCGGACAACGATGTGCGGGTAAAGTCTTCTTTACTTTCCGGACTGAAAATTTTATCGTGGCCAGCACATTGTTGCGCATAAACCCTTTACTGGGGCAGCCATAGAGAGAGGAGTAATGTTTTATGTATAATCTACGTGGGAAAGTGGGCTTGGTAACCGGCAGTTCTCGGGGGATCGGCAAGGCGATCGCCCTGCGGCTTGCGGAAAGCGGGGTTGATCTGGTGGTGAATTACGTGCGGCACCGGCAGGATGCGGAAGCCACCGCTCGTCTGATCGAGGAAAAAGGGGCGCGCTGTCTGGTGGTCAAGGCCAATGTGGCCAACGACGAGGATCTGCAGGCCATGTTCGCCGTGATCAAAAGTGAGTTTGGTCATCTTGATTTTCTCATCAGCAATGCCGCCTCCGGCGTCCTGAAACCGGCGCTTGAGTTGAGCAGCCGCCACTGGAATTGGGCCATGGAGATCAACGCCCGGGCCCTGCTCTCGCTCACCCAGCAGGCTGTGCCCCTCATGAGTAAGGGGGCCAGGATCATGGCGGTTTCCAGTATGGGGGCGGTGCGGGCCGTGGAGAATTATACGGCCGTGGGTGCCTCCAAGGCAGCGCTTGAGTCCCTGGTCCGCCATCTCGCGGTGGAACTGGGACCCATGGGGATCAATGTCAATACCATCAGCGCCGGAGCCGTGGATACCGAGGCCCTGAAAAAATTTCCCAACCGGGAACAGATTCTTGAGGGCGCCCTGCAAAGAACTCCCATGGGGCGGCTGACCACCCCTGAAGACGTGGCGGATGTCGCCCTGTTTTTATGCAGTGATCTGGCCGCCATGATCCAGGGGCAGACCATCGTCGTGGACGGCGGCTATTCCATCAGGGCTTGAGCGAGAGTGCATGGAAGCCTTCCGAACGCAAGAGCGGCTCATTCTGGCCTCGGGCTCGCCCCGGCGGCGTGATTTTCTTGCCGAGTTGGGGATTGTCTTTGAGGTGCGGGTGACGGACATTGATGAGACCCCACAGCCTGGGGAGCAGCCCGCCGCCTTTGTCGCGCGGTTGGCCGAGGAAAAGGCTCAGGGTGTGGACCTTCCTGGTGCCTGGGTGTTGGCCGCGGATACTGCAGTGGTGGTGGACGGGGAGATTCTCGGCAAGCCCAGCGATGAAAACGAGGCCTGTGCCATGCTCATGCGCCTCTCCGGACGTTGGCATGAGGTGTGGACCGGATTTTCTCTCTGTCACCAGTTCACTGGGGAGGTGTGCACCAAAAGCGTTTGCACCAAGGTCCGGTTTATGGAGCTAACTCCGGAGTTGTGCCGGGCTTATGTCCGCACCGGAGAACCCCAGGACAAGGCTGGAGCCTATGGGATTCAGGGCAAGGGTTGTTTTTTGGTTCTGGAAATCAGCGGCTCCTATACCAACGTGGTTGGTTTGCCCATGGCCGAGGTGCTGGAAGCGTTATTGCACCATAAGGTAATTGCGCTGATGGATGGTTTATGAGAAGATGGCTACAATTATGGAAGACTCAAAGCCCAATATCTTCGTTGCCCGTCAGCCCATCTTCAAGCGAAACAAAGAGGTTTTTGCCTACGAACTGCTCTTCCGGTCGGGCCTGAACAACTATTTCGACCCTTCGCAGGACGGGGAAGAGGCCACCTCCAAGGTTATCACCAACAGTTTTCTCCTGATCGGCATTGCCACCATCACCGAAGGGAAAAAGGCGTTCATCAATTTTAGCGAAGAGATGCTGCTCAGTGGGTATCCCGCCCTGTTTCCCAAAGAGATTGCCGTGGTTGAGGTGCTGGAGACGGTCGGGACTACGCCCGAGGTTCTGCTAGCTTGTGAGAAGTTGGTTGGGGCAGGGTATGTCTTGGCCCTTGACGATTTTCTCTACGAAGACCGGTTTTTGCCGCTTATCAAGCTGTCTAAGATTATCAAGTTTGACATCCGCCAGATGAGTTTTGCCGAGCTCGAGCGGCAGGCCAAGATTGTCAGTCGCTATGATGTGAAGCTGCTGGCGGAAAAAATCGAAACCAATGAAGAGTTTGAGGCCACCAAAAAACTGGGGTTTGATCTGTTTCAGGGGTATTTTTTCAGCCGGCCCCATATCATGGAGGGGCGGGATATCCCCGGTTCCAAGCTTCATTATCTTCAGGTGTTGAAAGTCATTCAGGATGAGGATTACGATTTTGCGGAGCTTGCCAAGTATGTCAGCCGAGATGTCTCCCTGGCTTACAAGTTACTCAAGTATGCGAATTCGGCCTATTTTGCCAGGAGGCAGAAGCTGGACAGCATTGAGATGGCCGTGGCTATGCTGGGGCAGGTCACTCTACGGAAATGGCTGTCGTTGATGATGCTTTCCTACCTCGCCGATGATAAGCCGTCCGAACTGCTGCGCTTGGCTGCCTTCCGAGGCAGTTTTTGTGAACTGATCGCCGACCAGCTTCTGGATCGGCGCAGGGAGGCGGGGATGTTTCACACGGTGGGGATGTTCTCGCTGTTGCCTGCCATGCTTGACAAAGCCATGAAGGATATCCTGCCGGACCTGGCCCTGCCCGAGGAGATCCAGGAGGCGCTGCTTTCCGTGGCCGCAACCCCCCTTTCCTATACCCTTGCCCTGGTCATGGCCTACGAACTTGGAGACTGGGAAAAGACTATTCGCTTGGCGAAAAAACTTAAGGTCAGTCTCGAATCCCTTCCCCTGCTCTACGAGCAGGCCATTGAAATCGCCCAGGTCCAGCTTACTGACTGATGGCGTTCATCTTTGAAAAATCGCCGATCTTCAGAAAGAGCTGAGCGATGGCAGTCAGCAGATTCAGACGGTTGGCGCGCACGCTCTCATCCTCCACCATGACCATGACTTCTTCAAAAAAGATATCCACCGGCTCCTTCATTTTGAGGATCACGGCCAGGGCTTTTTCGTAATCGCTGGCCTCAAGCAGGGGGGCGGTTTCCTGGCGGATAGCCAGGTATGCCGCATGGAGCTTTTGCTCGGCAGTCTCGGTGAGCAGCGCTGTTTGCACCGTGGTTTCGCGGTTATCCTTGATGATATTGATCACCCGTTTGAAGGATCCGGCCAGGATGGTAAAGGCTTCCTGTCTGCTGATGGCCATCAGGGCGGTGACCCTCCGCTTGGAGTCAACCGGATCGTCGAAGGAGACCGAAATGACCGCGTCCACCGCCTCAGGTGGGATTCCCTGGCTGATAAGATCATTGCTGAAACGTCCCTTGATGAAATCGAGGACGTTGCGGCGGGCCTCACCCTGGGGAACGGTAAGTTTGTCTTCGTAAAGGGAGAGCGCCTGGTCCACGAACTCGGCCAGGGAGAGATTAAAGCCCATGGCGTTGATGATATGGATAAGCCCCAGCGAGAGGCGGCGCAGGCCGAAGGGATCGGCGGTGCCGGTTGGGGTTTGGCCGATGCCGAAGCAGCCGGCGATGGAGTCAAGTCTGTCGGCCATGCCAACCAGCGCCCCAGGGATTGAGGTGGGCAGCGGGCCTCCGGCCCTGACTGGTAGGTAATGCTCCCGGATGGCTGTGGCAACCTCTGGCGGTTCGCCGCTGAGCAAGGCGTAATCCTGGCCAATCGACCCTTGGAGGGAGGGAAACTCCCCGACCATGTCGGTCAACAGATCTGTCTTGGCAAGGCGGGCACCCCGTTCGGCCTGGGCCAGGTGTTCCGGCGCCAGCTTTTTGGCCAGCAACCCGGCCAAGGCGGTAACGCGGTGGGTCTTGTCAAGCATGGTCCCAAGTTTGTGCTGAAAGATGACACCGGAGAGGTCTTCGACCCGATCTGCCAAGGTGCGGCGTTGGTCTTCCTTGAAGAAAAAGAAAGCATCCTCCAGCCGCGCCCGGATCACCCGCTGGTGGCCATCGGCGGCAAGCTTAGCATCTCTGGTGCCCGTGTTGTTCACCGCGATGAAATGGGGCATGAGTTTGCCGCGGCTGTCAACCACGGCAAAGTATTTCTGGTGTTCCCGCATGGAGGTGATCAAGACCTCGCGGGGTAGGGCGAGAAAGCGTTCCTCAAAGGTGCCACAGAGGGCAAAGGGCTTTTCCACCAGGTTGCAGACCGTGTCCACCAGCTCGTCATCCAGGAGGATCGTTCCGCCCACTTGCTGGGCCGCTTTAGTGATCTCTGCAAGCACCGCGTTGCGGCGCTCCTTGGGCTCGACCATAACCTGAGCTGCGCTCAGGGTCTCAATATAGTCGACAAAACAGGAGGCCGGGTAAGTGCCCCGGGCCATAAAACGGTGGCCGCGGGTGGTGTTGCCACTGGTGATGGTATCCAGGGCGAAAGTTACAGTTTTGCCGCCATAGACGGCCAGCAGCCACTGGATAGGACGGGCAAAGCTGGTGCGGCCTGCTCCCCAACGCATGGATTTTGGAAAATTGAGGCTGGTGACTACCTCGGGTAGCAGCTCGGCAAGGAGTTCCTCGGTCTGGCGCCCAATCTGTTCGACGCGCACCATGAGGTACTCGCCTTTTGGCGTTGCCATGATTTGCAGGGCCTCGACCTCGACCCCGTTTTTTTTGGCAAAGCCGATGGCTGCCTGGGTGGGCTGACCGTTTTGGTCAAAGGCTGCCTTTTTTGGGGGGCCGAGAATTTCTTCTTCCCGGTCCGGTTGGCGCTCGGCCAGGTCGCTGACCGATACGGCAAGGCGTCTGGGGGTGGCGGCGGTGCGTAGACCGGAATAAGGCAAGGCCAGAGCGGTAAGCCGGTCACCGAGGATTTTTTCTAATTGGGAAAGGGCTGGCATGATATAGCCGGCGGGTATTTCTTCGGTGCCGATTTCAAAGAGGAGTTCGTGTTGCATGGTAGTTTCTCGCGATATTTTATTAACAGTGGGCTCGGTAGATGTGTTCAGGACACGGCCATAGAGCTGTCATCCTGCCATTCCAAAGAGGCGAAGGTGTTGTAGCCTTGCGAAAGGTTTTCCACCAGAATGGAAAACCAGGCGAGAGCCGGATGGTTTTCAAGTTTACGGCCAAGGGCCGTTGTAATGCTTTCCACGGAAAGGGTATATTCCGTGCAGGCTTCGGCGGTGGGCCAGCAGAGGTCGTGGGAAGTTACCTCTTCCACCAACTGGATGATATCTTCGATCCAGATGAAATTCTTGAACCGTAACCGGATGGTGGCCCTGCCCCAGTGACCGAGAGAGCGGGGCAAGCCCTGGCCAACCTGGGACGGAAGGGGTGGGGAGATCGGCACCTGGATTTCCAGGAGGAGGTCATCGGTTTTGTCCAGGGAGCCATGCATGGTGCAGCGGTATTCATTCATGCCCACTGATTGCGTCTGCGCGGACGATTTTTTTAAAAAATAGGGGAAGGTGATTTCCATGTGGGCCGCTTCCGCCTGGAGTTTGATCTTCATCTCCTCAAGGATGCGATGAAAGCTTTCCAGGTTGATCTCGCCGTGGAACCGGTTGAGGATCTCCACAAACCGGCTCATGTGGGTCCCCTTGAACTGGTGGGGGAGATTGACGTACATATTGACCGTGGCCACGGTCTTCTGGGTTTTCCGGGCCTTGTCCTTGACTGTGATCGGATAGGAGATGTTCTTTACGCCGACCTTCTTGATGTTGATTTGGCGGTAATCACGCTGGCCTTGGATATCTTTCATGTCGCTCATTGGGCAGGGGGTCCGGCGGGTGTTACGATGCTGATTGGGAAAAGACTGAGCCGCGACAATAAAAGAGTTGCAGAATAGCGGTTCAAAGTGGGGATCTTCCGTTCCCTGGTCTCAGGCAAGATGTTTTTTTACTGCAGCCTTGAGTTCGTCCAGGTTGGATGATTTGACGATGTACTCATCAGAAGCCCAAGTGGCCAGATCCTGTTTGAACTCCTGGTAGGCAGAGCTCAGGATCACCGGGAGGGAGGGGTTCATTTCCTTGATCTGGCGCAAGGCGTCGATTCCGTTGATGCCTGGCATATTGATGTCGAGGATGACGAGGTCCGGCATAATGACTTTCAGTTGGGCCAGGGCTTCTTCGCCGGAAAGAGCGGAGTGAATCTCGTATCCCTCTTCTTCCAACTCTTCGCGGTACAGAAGATGGATGCTGTCTTCGTCGTCAACAAGCAGTATTTTTTTCATTGATCAGTCCCTGTTGTCTTGGCACGGGTTGTGAGAGTTGTTGTCCCCGGCTTTCGGTCAAATTGCCGCTTCTTTTAAAAATTGGGCTGCTTCTTCCGGCGGGATGGGGTTGATGTAAAAACCTGATCCCCATTCAAAACCGGCAATCATTGTTAGCTTGGGCATGATTTCAAAGTGCCAGTGGTAATGCTCAAGGGGCTGTGAACGTAACGGCGCGCCATGCAGGACAAAATTGTAGGGGACATCGGGGATGCAAGCGTTCAAACGACGCATGCATTCAGAGAATATCGCGGTGAGCGCCTTGAAGTGGTCGTCATCCATGGCAAGATAGGAAGAGGCATGGTGTTTGGGCAGAACCCACATCTCAAAAGGCGACCGGGGCGCATAGGGGACAATGGCGATGAACAGGTCGTTTTGTGCCACCACCCGTTGGTTTTGGTTCATTTCCTGCCGGATAATATCACAGAAAATACAACGTTCCTTGTACTTGTAGTAGGAAAAACTTCCATCAAGCTCGGAACTGATCATGCGCGGGACAATGGGCAGGGCAATGAGTTGGGAATGAGAGTGTTCCAGCGAGGCTCCGGCTGCAGCGCCGAAATTTTTAAAAACCATAACGTAACGGAAACGCGGATCCTGGGCCAGATCCTGCAGGCGATCCCGGTAGGCGAGAAAAACCTTGATCATGCGTTCCGGTGGCAGGCTGGTGAAGGTTTCATTGTGGTCCGGGGTTTCGATGATGACCTCATGAGCCCCGATCCCATTCATTCGGTCATAGAGCCCATCCCCTTCCTTGTTGAGATTGCCTTCGATGACGAGAGCGGGGTATTTGTTGGGGACAACCCGCAGATCCCAGCCCGGTTTGTTGGACTGATGGCCATCGCTGCTACTGTAACTTAGAACTTCCGGAGGCGTTGTGTTCTCGTTGCCCGGGCACAGGGGGCAGAACCCTCCTCTGCCCTCGCTTTTTTCGACAATAAAATCAGTGGGGCGCTTTCCACGTTCGGTGGAAATGATGATCCAACGGCCAATGATCGGGTCTTTGCGGAGTTCAGGCATCGCGGTCTCTTATAAGCCTTTTTGCGCTCTTTCCTGGTTTTCTTGCAGGGTTTTGCATTCAATGCACTGCGTGGTCACCGGCCGTGCTTCAAGACGTTTGGCCGAAATCTCATCGCCGCATTCATCGCAAATGCCATAGGTACCTTCATCGATGCGTTCGATTGCTTCCCTGATCTTGGCAAGCAGTTTGCGTTCGCGGTCACGGATACGGAGTTCGAAACTCCGGTCAGATTCGGCGCTGGCCCGGTCGGTGGGGTCAGGGTAATTTTCCGTGCTGTCGGTCATCTCGTGGATGGTTTTTTCAGCCTCCTGCAAAAGATCCTGGCTCATGGTCTCAAGCTTCTGGCGAAAATACTCAAGTTGTTCTCTGTTCACGGTCTTACTCCCTTGGCATATCTTGGGCCAGCGTTATCGGCTATCGTTGATAGCTTCCGCTTTTGCCCCCGATTTTCCTTT
The DNA here is from genome assembly GCA_937868185.1 of uncultured Pseudomonadota bacterium. Classification (GTDB taxonomy): domain Bacteria; phylum Desulfobacterota; class Desulfobulbia; order Desulfobulbales; family Desulfurivibrionaceae; genus Thiovibrio. Next base: position 9,106 of record CALMMG010000115.1, on the reverse strand, counting down.
CCAGTCTGATGTTATTAATGATCATGCCTTTGTCCACAGCCTTACACATATCATAAATGGTCAGAGCGGCAACCGAGACGGCGGTGAGTGCTTCCATCTCGACCCCGGTCTTGCCGGTTATTCCAACGGTTGCGGTAATTCCTATGGTCTGTGTTGCCTCATTCAGGTCAAAGTCAACGATCACCTTGTTGATGGCCAGAGGGTGGGCCAAGGGGATCAGGGAATCGACTTTTTTGGCGGCCATGATTCCGGCGAGCCGGGCGACACCGAGCACATCGCCTTTGGCAATATTCCCTTCCCGCACCAGCTGAAACGCTTGCGCTGAGAGGGAAATGGCGCCGGAAGCGGTTGCTTCCCGCACAGTTTCATTTTTGCCGCCCACATCCACCATGCGGGCATTTCCAGATTCGTCAAAATGAGTAAGTGGATTAGCTGTCAAGGGTTGGTCGCTCATTGTCGTTGTCCGAAGAGGAAGAATCAAGAATTTTCTTCAGTAAATTTGTGAAGGAATTTTTTGAAAAACCCCTCTTCTTCCTTGGTGGCACCCCTCTCTTTTTGTAGCGTGTCAAATTCCGTGAGAAGTTCCTTTTCCCGCACGGATAATTTTTTCGGGATCACAACCTTAATCTCAACGATCATGTTTCCGGGGCTCCCGCCCCTGAGGGAGGGAACGCCTTCGCCTTTCAGGGTAAAGATCTGCTCGGGCTGGGTTCCCGCTGGAATTATCAGTTGTTTGGTGCCGTTGATGGTCGGCACCTCCACGGTGGCGCCCAGCGTGGCCTGTACCATGGTCAAGGGGAAGAGACAGTGGATATCGTTGCCCTCCCGCAGGAAGAACTCATGGGGCTCCACATGCATGATCACATACAGATCGCCCGGCTGGCCTCCCTTGCGGCCGCCCTCGCCCTCGCCCCGCAACCGCATGCGGGCGCCGGTGTCAATCCCGGCTGGAATCTTTAGCGAGACCTTTTTTGTTTTTTTGACCAGCCCTGCGCCTTGGCAATCATTACAAGGGTCGGTAATGATTGTGCCTTCGCCGTGACATTTCGGACAGGCGGTCTGCACCCGGAAAAATCCTTGGGCATGTACCACCTGACCGTGGCCTTTGCAGGTGGTGCAGGTGGTCGGCTTGTGGCCAGGGCGCAAACCGGTGCCATCACAGGTCCAGCAGGTTTCCCGTTTGGTGACCTCGATTTCTTTTTCCGCGCCGTGTACCGAATCCATAAAACTGATGCCAAGATCATAGCGTAGGTCGTTCCCTGGGAGGGGACCCTGGCGTCTTTGTCCGGAGCGGCCTCCGAACATGTCGCCGAAGATATCGCCAAAGCTTGAGAAGATATCCTCGAAATTGCCAGGCCCGCTGTAGCCGCTGTCTTTTAGGCCAGCGACCCCATAGCGGTCGTATATCTTTCGCTTTTCCAAATCGCCAAGAACTTCATAGGCCTCGGCGGCTGATTTGAATTGGTCTTCAGCCTCCTTGTTGCCCGGGTTCTTGTCCGGATGGTATTTCATGGCCAGCTTGCGGTATGCCTTCTTTATCTCATCCGCAGTCGCATCTGAAGAGACACCGAGTGTTTTGTAGAAATCGGTTTCCATTACTTATAGGGGCGCCTGTTCTGTCTGTTCATCACCCCTCTGTGCGGATGGGGCGGGGGCGTCTTCTTTGCTGACGGTAAAATTCTTGATGGTAGAAAAACTTACTTGGCCGGAGGCAATCTCGCGCAAGGTGGCGACAATTTCCTTGTTTTTGCATTTTACCAGAAACGGGGCGTTTTTGCGGTGCTGTTTAACCCGTTCAACGGCAAGGTGGATAAGGGAAAAACGATTTTCATTGCCTATCTGGCTCAGGCAATCTTCGACGGTGATACGTGCCATAATACAACTCCTCCTGTGGGGAAACTCCCGTTGGGTATCGCGGTAGTATAAACTTCAAAAGTATAATCTATCCGGTTTTTTTGGCAATCATTTTTTCTGAAAAGGGCCAGTTTGCCAAGAAATTGACGGAATTATGGCATGTATTTCCCCGGTTCATATCCACAACGGTGCAAGGTTGTGCAATTAAGGCCATAGAGGAAATTCGCAGTGATGGCATGAAAAATGCTTATAATCAAAGCGAGAGTTAAGGGAAAAGGTGAGCTGGACGATTGAGTCAGAAAAAAATTCCTTGTTGGACCTGGGTTTTGTCCTATCCACAGGGAAAAGCGGGAAAAAAATTCCCCTGCCTGATTATATGTGAGGCTGTCATTTTATTGACTAGCGGCTTTGTTTTTGTGAAGCTAATACCGTAGAGGGAGAGGATATGCAGAGAATCATGGCAGGGTTGTTGCTCGTCAGTTGCTGTGGCTGCGCCGGAGGAATACACAGCAATCTGCTCGAGGTTGATATGCGGCTTGCTTCGCCAATGTTCGGGGAAGCCCAGCGGGTGCCCGTAGTCTACCCCGGCAGAAGCGGTGTTTCGGATGATCCTATGGTTCAGGCCTTTGGTCCTTCCTGGCGGAGCATGGAAAAGGACTATCCTGCTTACAATTTTAATCCCTGACAGGGAGGCGGAAAAAATGATCATAAGATTGTTTGCGGTTTTGTTGGCGTTGGGATGTGCGGTAACCCCAGTTTTGGCCGATGATGGGCAATTCTCTGATGCCACAACAAATGGGGGGATGTCTCATCCTACGCCGGTCTATCGGCCTTATTTCTATAATTATCCCCATGCGATACCGGCTGACTATGTCTTTCGCACCGCACGGGTTTTTTCGCCGCAGAATATGTCCCAATCTTTTTTGTCTGGCTTTGGCTCCGGACAGGCAGGTGGTCAGGCGGTAGGCGGTGCGGGACAGGGTGCGGCCCTGCAGGCCAAGATCAATCAGCTGGGCAAGGCGCTCATTACCAATGCCAGCGAGGTGGTGGCCGATGAATATGTGGTGGCGGTGAGCACCTTCGTCAGTCTTGATAATCTCTATGCCACCTCTTCTTTTGGTCGGTATCTGGGTGAGCAGCTGCTCTCCACTTTACAGCAGTCAGGGCTGGAGGTGATTGAAGTGCGGAAAACTCCGGGCATGATGGTGAGCCCGCATCACGGAGAGTACGCCTTGTCGCGGAGCATGGATGAGATCGGTCTTGTGCAGCAAGCCCAAGCTGTGGTGGTGGGAACTTATTCTGTGGCCGGGCAGGAAATTTTGGTCAATGCCCGGTTGTTGCGCAACGTGGATAATAGGGTTCTTTCTTCCGCCACTCTGGTTTTGCCCATTGATGCGATGACTGCCAACCTGCTGGCCAATGAAAGTATGCCTGCTTCCACCCGCACCTCGCAGGTAAAGATTCGGCAGTTCCAGGAAGAGGGCCAGTCTGCATCTGAACCTGCGGTAAAGAAGCCGGCAAAGACTGTCGCCAAGCGTCCAATAAAGAAAAGAAAGGTGGTTCATGAAAAAATTAAACAAGAGGGCTAACTTTTGGCTGGCGCTGTTTCTGGGTAGTGTCCTGCTCCTGTCCGGGTGCGTGCCCCAGTCGACTACCGGCGGTACTGCCTCGGTGGTTACCCCGGATTTTTTCGGGGTGGGAGAGGAGTTGGCCCTGCAGTTGACTTCTGGTATGCGCGGCGTTGGGGGCGGCCAGCGGTTGATCCTGACCACGGTGGTTGATCTCGACAACCTTTACACCACCACCCGTTTTGGGCGGACCTTGACTGAGGCGTTGTCCACCAGTCTGTTTCGCCATGGGTTTGGCGTGGTGGAGATCCGTAAGTCCTCTGAACTGCTTATCCGGGATAATCGGGGCGAGCTGATGCTCACCCGAGATGCCAAACTTCTGGCAAAGCAGCAACAGGCCGCGGCTATCCTCACCGGCACCTATTCGCTGACCCCGACCACGGTAATCCTTAATCTCAAGCTGCTTGACGCCGGGTCCCAGCAGGTGCTTTCTGTGGCCGGGCTTGAGTTGCAGCGCAGTCGCAATATCAATTATCTGCTTGCGGCAGGAGACGGCGGTGCCCTTGGCGATGCGCTTCTTTCTGCTAAAGAGCGATGAGGAGGTCGGTATGCGAAAGGGAATAGCAGTTGTGCTTCTCGGTTTTTTTCTCGCCGGGTGTGCGTCGAGCCAAAAAAACTGGGCCAACCAGCCGGTGGAGGTCAAGAAGAACTCGCCGGTGGTTTTTATCTATCCGGATGCGAATACCTATCAGGAGGCGACTGTGGGTGTTCTTCCCTTTCAGGTGCCTGGTAATATGACCCGGGTACAGGGGGAGGGGGTTGCCATGCTGTTTAAGGATGTTCTTTTGGGCAAGCAGGCTTTCCCCAAGGTGTTGCGCTTAGAGGAGCCTTACCGGGATATCTCGGAGGCCCTGGCCCTTGGCCGGAAGGCAAAGGTTGATCTGGTCCTGGCAGGCAAAGTCAGCTACGCCCTGGAAGGGACCCAGTTCGGCGGAGGGAGGGTTGAAGTCTCCACCCGGCTGCTCAATGTGCATACCGGCAATACCGTTTGGTACATCGAGCAGTCCATGGATCAGGCCATGGCCTATCCGCAAAGCAGCACCTTCTCGCGTTTTGTTGCCGCCTTCAATCCCCCGGAAATTAAGCCGTCGCAGGCTGGGCCGGTAATACCTAATATGCTGGCGCAGGTTGCTTTTGACATGGCTGAGGTCATGGCCGGAGCCAGATCGGTCAGTCGCTGACAGATGAATGTTGTGTCGGGGGCAAAGGGCGCAACAAGCAAGGTCGTACCACGGGAAAAATTTTCCCAATATTTTTTTGGCTGTCGAGATCGGCGTGTTTTCAGTGTCTGCGAGTGACGGATAAGCTCTAAGCCTTCCAGTCGAGCATTGCCGTTATGGGGTAATGATCCGAGGGGAAGAGATTGCCTTGGCGGGAACGGTCGATCTGCGCATCAAGGACCCGGAAATGGTCGGAAACCAGAATCCAGTCAATGGCTGCCATTTCCTCTTGCAGCCCATAGGCATGAAAGGTGGCCTCGTCTTCCCCGTTTGGCTGGATTTGCCGTAAGGCGTCGATCAGCGTTCCATCGCCGGTCAGCAGGCGGTATGCGTTTGAATCCTTGTCGGCATTGAAATCGCCGGTGACGATGAGCGCGGTATCTTGGCGGATTTGATCGAGCCATTGGCGCAGGGCCCGGGCATCCCCCTCGATGGCCGTTGGTTCGTAGTCGAAGTGGGTGTTGACGTAGGTAAGCACCGACCCGGTCAATCGGCAGGAGAGCTTGGCCCAGCTCACCGTTCGTGGGTAGTTGCTTCCCCAACTCATGCTGCCGGGGATCTCCGGGGTCTCACTCAGCCAGAAACATCCCGTATCGAGAAGTCGGAAGGCGGAGCGGCGAAAGAGCAGGGGCGCCATCTCCAGCGCTGTGCCTCCGGGGCCGCCCCGATGGACGCCGAAGAAATAGTAGTCTGGCAGGTTGGTGCGGACAAACTCGGCCTGCTCGGTATCCAGACACTCCTGAAGGCCGAGCAGATCGGGCCCGAAGGCGTGGATCCTTTCGAGGGCAAAGGACTTGCGGTGCTCCCAGTGGTTCTCGCCGTCGTCGGCCAGGCCGACACGGATGTTGAAGCTCATCACCTTGATCATGTCCGGGTTCTCCTGCGGTCAGGCTTATGGCTGCTTGGCCCGTTCCAGGGTTCCTCGTATGCCAGCGAACTGCTCCGGTCGGCCCAGATTGGGGAAGAATCCCTGATCCACGCAGTCGCGGTAGCACCATTCCGGAGTGGTCTCGGTCCGGTAGGTCCAGAAGAACCAGCCGGCGTATTTTTCGAAGGTCAGGACTTGGGCTGAGGCGTAGCCGCGATAGGCCGCCGACATTTGAAAGAGATCCATTTCCTCCAAGGCATGATTGAACGGCCCCTCCGCCCAGAGGGAGACCATCTTTAGGTCCAGTCCCAGACTCCATTCCCCGCAATACACCTGATAGCCCGATTCGCGGATGATCTCATCCGCTTCGTCGCGCCAGTCCACGGCGGACTTACGGATGTGCCCGAAGATGTCCAGACTGGTGTCGTAATCCATAAAGCATTGATAGCGGTGGATATCGAGGGCCACGTTGCGAAACTCCGGCTCCTGGAGGAACCCTGCATACTCCCGGAAGCTGCGGAAGCCGTCGTGGAACACCACCGTCACCCGCTCGGGCGGGCAGTGGCGGCGGATGCGCTGATAGGCCTCGAGGTTGAAGCGTTTCAACAGATCGGTGGGGATATCCCAGCGCGGTTCATTGAGCGTCTCGATGCCGTGCAGCGTCGGCTGATCTCCGTACCGCTCGGCCAACCGTTCCAGCATGGCCAGGGAGTGTTCGATATACTCCTCGCTGGTATGCCACTCGCAAACGTCGAGGATGCCGCCGTTGTCGAAGCCGTTCTGGCACCCCGGCGCGGCATGGAGGTCGAGAACCACCCGCAGGTCGAACTCCCCGGCCCACTCAAAGACCTTGTCGACGATGGCAAGCCCCCCTTCCACGAAGGGATAGCGCGCCTCCTGATAGCTGCGGTGGTAGGGATAGTCCTTGCCGAAGAGCCAGTGGCCGACCGGCAACCGCACGGCATTGATGCCGGCACTTTTCAGCCAGGCGAAGTCGTCGCGGGTGATGAAGGTGTTCCAGTGCTGGTGCAGGCGCCGGGTAGCCTCAACCTCGCCCAGCTCGACGCAGTAGGAGGTCTCGTCGGTGGCTTTGAGCCCCTCGAACAGACTGGGGGTAATCCATTTTTCCAACACCAGCCAGCCGCCGAGATTGACGCCGCGGAGCTTGCTGCCGGATTCGTGAACGGTTTTGGTTGTCATCGTTAGTCTCCCTTAAAGGTTTTCACAGGGCTAGGCGGCGTGAATAGAAAGCCTCGCCGTTTGGCAGATGGGAAATTACAAGCAGCGTGGCATCGGGGAGCTGTTCATTGATCAGGCGCAGCATCCGTTCCTCTTCCTGGGGGTCCAGGGAATCGAAGGCCTCCTGCAGGAAAATCCATTGGGGACGGTTGAGCAGTAGGCGTACCATGCCCAAGAGTTGCTGCTCTCCCCGGGCCAGGGTGTTGATCCAATTATCCTGCTGGTCGAGCTGGTCGATGAGGTTTTCAAGGCCCACCAAACGCAGCGCCTGCTCGAGCTGTTCCTGGCTGAAAACCCGGCGGGAGGCAGGGTAGCAGATGGCGTTGCGCAGAGTGCCGGTGGGCAGATGCGGTCGAGGCGGCATGAAAAAGAGGCGGCCCTGGCTGGGGAGTTCGATGACGCCGCGGCCCCAGGGTCTTACCCCGGCAATGGCGCGAAACAGCTTTGCTCCGGTGTAAGGGTTGCCGGTGATCAGCACATGTTCGCCCAGGCCGATCTCCATATTGATGTTGTTGGCCAATACCGGCCCGTCGTATTTGGCGATGCTGAGGTCGCGGAAGGCCAACACCGGCTGGTCCGAGGTCTTCACCTGGATCCAGTGATCCGGTTGTGCCAGTTCTTCGTCCACATTATCCAACACCTTGAGAAGACTCAAAACGCGTTCCACCGAGGCGCGCCATTCCGCGATCCCGCCCGCATTGCCCACCGGCCAGGAGAGGGCGCCAACCATCTGCTGGAACGCTTGGGCGGCTTGCATCATTGTGCCCAGGGAGATCATCCCCAGGATGTAGCGGGGGGCGGAGATCAGGATCGGAAAGGCCATGTTCAGTGAGGCGTAGCCGGTGCTGAAGATCTGAATATTTCGCCATGCCGTGGTTTGTGTGTTCCATACATCCCGGATCTTGTAGAACAGATCACGAAAAAGCTGCCGCTCATAGTTGTTGGCATGGATTAGCGCGATGGCCTGGCTGTTTTCCTGCGCCTCCAACAGGCTGGCGCGAAAGTCCGCCTCCGCCGATTGCCGGGCGTTGGTGGCGGCGGTCAGGGGCAAGCTCACCTGCCAGCCAAGCCAGGAGGCCAAGGCCGTATAGATGATTGCGATCCAGACCAGATGTCCGTAGATGGGGATTTGCCACCCGTCCAGGTTGAGCGTCACCACCCCGGAGCGGGACCAGAGCACCTCCGAGAAGCCGATCAGCAGCAAGATGCAGTAAAACAACGAGTGGCCCAGGGCGACCGCTGATTCGCTGGCGACTCGGCAATCTTCGGCAATACGTCCATCCGGGTTGTCATGCTCGCCCGGGAGATGGGAGATCAGATAGTGGCGGCCATCATGCATCCAGCGGGAGATGACATGGTCTGTCAGCCAGTCGCGCCAATAGATTTGCAGATTGCGTTTGGTGGCCAAGTGTGTGCCCGTTATGGCCATGTCGGCGACGAAGATGATCGCCAGCACGCCGATCTGGGTGATAAGGCCGCGCATGGAATGCTGCTCCAAGGCGTTGAACAACGCCGCGCTCCACTGGGTAACCACCACCGCCAGGATCATTTGCATGATGGTCAGGATCGCCAGGAGGAAGGTGATGCCCCGAATCTTCAGTTTTTGCTTCGAAGACCAAAACGGCTTCGACAGGCGAAGAAATTCAACGAGAAAATCTAGTGATTTAGGCATGTTGGCTCAGGTGATACTGGTGAAAGTGACGCCAATCAGTGGCGAGAAAACCTTTGGTACGGTCAGCGAAAACCGATGGCTGACAGGCTGAGGACGTCGTGCATGTGATGGCCCTCGCGCATTGTCTCAGCAGGCGGAAGTCGTCTTTGAAGGTCATAGGGTTATAAAAAAATGTTTTTCTGGCTGGTATCCGGCCATATCAATCCGTCCAGTCCCCCCTGTCAATTCCTACAGAAAGCCTGTGACTCCGTCAACATCTTCTTGCAAGTGAGGTAAAAATCATTGCCCCGCTTGATGGCTTATCCGGAAAAATTGACAAACCGCAAGGTCATAATGGAATGAGGCGGGCTGATCGTGCGGGCAGCCAGATCGTGGTATTGCAGGGCAAAGGGAATCGCCTGCTCCGTGCGATTCATGACCACGACAGCGATTCTTCCATCCGGGTTGATAAAGGTTGTTGTCTCGAGTTCATCGGTCGTGCTGGCGTGCAGGATGCGTTCGGCGCCAGGGCGAATGTAACGGGAGAAATGGCCAAGATAGTAGAACGAAATCTGATACAGCGGCAGACCAGCCTGGGTATCCACCAGGATGGGCGCGCTGCAATAATTGCCGACATGATTGGGGC
>CALMMG010000114.1 GCA_937868185.1 uncultured Pseudomonadota bacterium | reverse complement strand
ACCTGCCCGGTGTTGCCGGCATAGCCCATGAGCCCTTCCACCTCGGCATGATCCCGGTCGCCAATGATCACCGTGGCGTACCCCTCTTTTTTGTAGCGGGCAATGATGGCCTGCACCTTGAGCACCCGGGGGCAGGTGGCATCCTCCACCCTGGCGCCGGTGGCTTCCAGCTTCTTTTTCTCCTCAGGGGGAATGCCGTGGGCCCGGATGATAATGGACCCGGTGGCCTGGGCCGGAATCTCGGTGAGAATCCGCACCCCCTGCTCCTCAAGAAGCTTCAGAACCTGCGGGTTATGGATCAGCGGACCAAAGGTGGCAATGGTGGTCTCGCCCTTCTGGACCATGCCGAGGGTGGTATCAACCGCCCGACGGACCCCCATGCAAAAGCCTGCGTTCTTGGCAAGCACCACTTCCATCTGTTCACCTTTTTTCTATGGTACTTCGACAAGGCTCTCCTGAGCAACGTCGAAAGGCTCAGCATGAACGGAAGAAACTATAATGATTTCAAGATACCCACCGTTCGCTCTGAGCCTGTCGAAGGGCCTTTTTGTATTTTTTACAAGAGGCACAATCTATACGGATTTCTCCGTATTTGCAAGAAAAGCAACGCGCCCTTGGCAAGGGAATCAATTGCGAGAATCCTGCGACGCCTCTATACTGATCCTACCTTACACCTTCACAGGAGCCCCATGACCCTGCGCCCGCTCACCCTTGATGACAATAAGTTTGTTTCGGAATATCTCAGACGGTTCCCCCCTGTGGTCTCCGAGCTGACCTTCACCAATCTCTTTGCCTGGCGGCACACCCGGCCGATCTGGATCGACGAATACAAAGACTCCCTCCTCGTTTTTGCCGAGACAAAGACGGGGATGGTTCTCCTGGGAAACCCCGTGGGACCAATATCCCTGGCCGAGGTTTTCGATGCATACGGCAGCAGGATTTCGGAAGCGACCCGTTTCCCCAAGGAAAAACTCACAGATATATCCCTGCCACCCGGAGCAGTGGTGGTCGAGGACCGGGACAATGCGGATTATGTCTACCGCAGGGAAGACCTGGCCACCCTGGCTGGCAGGCATTTCACCAAGAAACGGAACCATATCAACCAATGCCTGGCCGCCTACGACTGCCAGTATGAAATCATCACCCCGGAAACAATTCCCGAATGCCTGGCCATGCAGGACCGCTGGTGTACCGATCGGGAGTGCAAGATAGAACCAGGATTGCGCGGGGAAGATCAGGCGATAGAAGAGACCCTGCGGCACTACGGGGAATTCCCCCTGATCGGCGGCGCCATCCGGATTGAGGGAAGAATTGAGGCGTTCACCGTGGGCGAACCGCTCACCCCCTCAACCGCAGTCACTCATTTCGAGAAGGCCATGCCCCAGTTTCATGGGCTGACTCAGTTGATCAACCAATGGTTTGCCAGAGACAACCTTGCCGGGTACGTCTACGTCAACCGGGAGCAGGATCTGGGGGTTCCCGGCCTGCGCAGGGCAAAAGAGAGTTATGCGCCGGATCATATGGTGGAAAAGGTGCGAATTGTGCCGGGAAAAATTGGGGAGTGTCCCTAATTTCCCCCAGTAGCTAACTTCAACCATTTTTGGGATTCATTTTCATTTTTACTCTCACCCAACAACCCCAATGCGTATATCTCACTCAACATTTGCATTGCCGATCGTGAGTTATTTTTTGCAGCAAGGCGGTACCAATATATCGCCTTGCTGCCATTTTTTTCTATCCCTCGCCCATTTGCATACATTTCTGCAACTCCAAACTGTGCTTCTGCCTCTCCATTTTGCGCCGCTCTAAGCATAAAGGAAAAGGCTTTCTCATAATTAGGCCGCTCATTCCCAAAGCCAATGATATACGCATTCGCCAAGAGCATTTCGGCGGTCATCTCACCTTGCTCAGCAGCCTTTTTCAGCCAATAAACGGCGTTATCCCTATCCATAGGAACACCTGTTCCATGCCAATATTGTAGCCCAATTTTGGTTTGAGCTTGCGGCAACCCTTGCCTTGCCGCAAGCTCAAACCAATAGCTAGATTTTGCTTGGTCCTTCTCAACTCCTTCGCCAACTTGGTACATGATTGCCAAGTTATACTGCATTACCGGATCACCGTTCTCAGCTCTTTTGCTTATGTCTTTAGCTTCTAATCCCGTTGTCAACAAAACCGAGTGTTTCATCGGTCTGTTTTCGTTTGCATGGCCAAACAATGAGGAAATCAAGAATTGGTTAACCGTGTCGTTTTTGCCAGCCAAATAAATTAAACCAATCAAAGAGCAAGCAAGAATTCCCGATATTACAATTACCCTAATAAATATTTTTTTCATAAAATCATCCTGAGGATGTGAAAGGGTAGAGTAGGAAGCAGACTTACCACTCCGGCCACAAAACTTTTCTCTGACGTCTTGCTGCACGCGGCTACTGCGTGTCTCGTTGCCTCATCGTTCATCAACCTCCCCTCATCAGTAGGGTCGAGCACTGGCGCGTTGATTAAAAAATTAGGGACACTCCCCAGTTTTCTCATAGCAAGAGAACTGGCGCATGGTTTTGAATTCAGCGACCACCTCAACCAGCATCAAAACGACCATCGATGGATTCCAGCAACCGCCTGCCGTGGATCACGCCCAGGATATAGATCGTTTCTCCCCGGATTTCGTAGATGAGTCGGTAGCTGTAGATGAAATGTTCGCGAATCTGAGGGGAGCCGGTTTCCGGCACCGGCCGACCCATCATGGGCTGAGAAGTAAGAAGTTCCGCCGTGACAACAACCTCTTCGACAACGCGGCGGGCATGCTGGGGCGAGTCACGGCTGATATATTCGCCGATGGCCTCGATAACCCCGAGGGACTGTTCCGACCAGATCAGTGACCCAGCCATTTCTTCAACCGTTCTTTGGCCTCGGCATGACCGCTGGTTCTTCCCTGATTGATGTCGTCCTGGCCTTTCCGGATTTTTTCAAGCACATAGAGATGATACTGAATATCCTCATGGGTGCTGTCGTCGGGGAGCTGCTTCAACAACTCCTCCACCTCTTGTTTCGCCGTTTGCATGGTCATGCCCTCACTTGCTAATGTCGTCACTGCGTATCTGCCCAATAATACGCTGTCCGCGTGCCGATGTCGAACGGAAAAGAATCTCCATGCTTGCCGCTAACCCCTATCACTCCTTGGCCAGCAGCAAACCAAGCGCTTCCTTAATATCCTGCACCAGATGAAAACGAACATCCTCCTTCACGTTATCCGGAATCTCCACCACATCCTTCTCATTAAGCGCGGGCAGAACAATCTCCTTAATCCCGGCCCGCACTGCGGCCAGCACCTTTTCCTTAATCCCGCCCACCGGCAGTACATCCCCCCGCAGGGTGATCTCCCCGGTCATGGCCATGTCCTTGCTCACCGTTCGCCCCGTCAACAGCGAGGTCAGGGCGGTTACCATGGCCACTCCGGCCGATGGCCCGTCCTTGGGGATGGCGCCCTCCGGCACATGGATGTGCAGGTCAATCTTGGCAAAAATACCTTCGTCCACCCCCAGTTCCTTGGCATGAGAGCGGATGTAGGTCAGGGCGGCAGTGGCCGACTCCTTCATCACATCCCCCAGCTTGCCGGTCATGGTGAGGCCGCCCTTGCCCTTCATCTTGGCCACCTCGATGAACAGCAGCTCCCCGCCCACCGGGGTCCAGGCCAGCCCGGTGGCCAGCCCAGGCCCCCAAGACCGAGCCTTGGTCTCCGGAAAGAACTGGATGGGGCCGAGATAGGTGGCAAGATTGGCCGCATCGACCAGGGTGGCGCCGGTCTTGCCGGTGACAATCTCCTTGGCCACCCCCCGGCACACCGCGGCGAGCTTGCGCTCCAGGTTTCTGACCCCCGCCTCTCGGGTGTGCGAACGGATCACCATCCGGATTGCCTGATCATCGATCTTCAGGTCGTCCTCGCTGAGGCCATGGGCATCCAGCTGCTTGGGCAGGAGGTGTCGCTTGGCGATATTGAGTTTCTCATCCTGGGTATAACCGGAGAGCTCGACAACCTCCATCCGGTCGCGCAACGGCACCGGGATATTGTCGAGGAGATTGGCTGTGGTGATGAACATCACCTTGGAGAGATCAAAGGGTATCTCCAGGTAGTGGTCGGCAAAGCTGAAGTTCTGTTCCGGATCAAGAACCTCCAGCAGGGCCGAGGATGGGTCGCCCCGGAAATCCATGCCCAGCTTGTCAATCTCATCCAGCATGAAAAGCGGGTTGTTGGCCCCGGCCTTGCGCAGACTCTGGATGATGCGGCCCGGCAGAGCACCGATATAGGTGCGTCGATGGCCGCGGATCTCCGCCTCGTCCCGCACCCCGCCAAGGGAGATGCGAATGAATTTCCGATCCATAGACCGGGCAATGGATTGCC
>CALMMG010000113.1 GCA_937868185.1 uncultured Pseudomonadota bacterium | reverse complement strand
CGGGAGATGGTCTTTGGGCTTAAGGTGAGGATTTCCCCGATCCGTGGGGTGGTGTTGCCTTCGGCCACCAGCTCCAGCACCTCCCGCTCCCGCATGGTCAGGGCATCCAGGCCGGAGTGGTCCGTATCTTTTGAGGAAAAGTTGACCTGGCTGGCCAGTTCGGTGTAATCCTCAAGAAGCCAGCGGGCCAGGGCTGGCAGCAGATAAACATTGCCCGCGGCTATGGAACGGATGGCGGCCACCAGTTCGTCGGCCGCAGCTTCCTTGGTGAGATAGCCCTTGGCTCCGGCCTGGAGCATCTGGAAAAAATACTGTTTGTCCTCATGCACCGTCAGGGCAAGGACAAGGCAATCCGGATGCAGCTCGACCAACTTTTTGGTTGCTTCAAGGCCGTCCATCAGGGGCATGCTGATATCCATCACCACCACATCCGGGGCCAACTCGCCAACCTTGCTCAAAGCCTCGATCCCGTTTCCCGCCTCGCCCACCACTTGAAAGTCAGGCTGGGTTTCCAGTAGGGATTTCAGGCCCGTTCTGACCATTTCGTGGTCATCGACCAGCATTATCTTAACCATCTCAGTTACAACCTCGTTGGGGCACCGCTATTTTATGAAGCCAGGCCGAAAAGCCATGGCTGCTTGCGGTAATGATACCAAACCTTGGCGGGAATTTCGCTTTTTTTTTCTCGTAGGCTTTTTTATTGCCAGTGCCAGGGAAAAATGGTCAAGTTGCGGCGCAAGCTGACCATTTCCATTATAATAAATCTCTTCTGCGCAGCCCATTCCATGGAATTTACCACCATCTTACTCATCGCCGTGGCCCTTGCCGTGGACGCTTTTGCCGTGGCCCTGGCTGCCGGGGTCAGTCTGTGTCAGGTCAATTCTCGGCAGGTGTTTCGTCTGGCTTTCCATTTTGGCTTTTTTCAGGCCGGGATGAATGTCCTCGGCTGGCTGGGCGGGATCACGGTCCGCTCGTGGATCGAATCCTTTGACCATTGGCTCGCCTTTGGCCTGCTCACCTTTGTTGGGGGCAAGATGATCTGGGAGGCGATCAGGGAGGTAAAGGAAGAGAGGGAGGGAGCAGACCCCACTCGGGGGAGGATGCTTCTTACCCTCTCGATTGCCACCAGCATCGACTCCTTGGCCGTGGGCTTGAGTTTTGCCGTGCTTGGGATCAGTGTCTGGCTTCCCTCCCTGGTCATCGGCCTCGTTGCTGCGGCCCTCACCGTCCTCGGGCTGCGGCTGGGTTGTCTGGTGGGTGCAACCTCGCGGTTGGGTTCCCGGGCCGAGATTATCGGCGGGTTGGTTCTGATCGGTATCGGCCTGAAAATTCTCTATGAACACGGGGTGTTATAGGTATTTCTCCCCGGTATTCCCATACATTTCCATTGCATTCTCCAGGGGCCGCTGGTATGTTTTTGCGTCTTGAACTTCCTTTAATATTACTGTCAATACCAGACGGCGTGTGTCGTTGGTTACCGGAGAACGTGTGATGAGTATTCGAGAAGACGCGATCAGGGGTACGCTCACCCCTCTTTTTGAAAATTGTGCTGCTAACGAGAACGTCACGGTCCAGGCACTGATGCAGGGGGTGGCTGCTGGGACGATCTGTATCCCCAAGAATAAAAACCACAAGTTTGATCGGATCATGGCGGTGGGTAAGGGGCTCTCCACTAAGGTCAACGCCAATATCGGCTCCTCCAAAGATTACCCCGAGGTGAGCCAGGAGCTGCAGAAGCTCTGCGTTTGCCTTAAGGCCGGGGCCGATACGGTGATGGACCTGTCCATGGGCGGCGAGCTGAATGACATCCGTCGCGAGATTCTGGCAAGTTGTCCTATCCCTTTGGGTACTGTGCCGATCTATCAGTCCATCGCCGAGGTGGTGGAGAAGCAGAAAAAAAAGATTGGTGAGGTCACGGTTGCCCAAATGTTCAAGGGCATTGAGCAGCAGGCCCAGGATGGGGTTGATTTCATGACCATCCATTCCGGCATCACCAGATCCACCATGGACCGGGTCCGCAACCATAAGCGGCTCATGGGCGTGGTCAGCCGGGGCGGCTCCTTCACCATCGAGTGGATGAGCTACAACAACAAAGAAAACCCCATGTATGAACATTTTGACGAGTTGCTGGCCATCCTCAAGGAGCACGAGGTCACCCTGAGTCTGGGCGACGGTATCCGGCCGGGCTGTCTGGCCGATGCCACCGACCGGGGCCAGATCCAGGAGCTGATTCATCTGGGTGAGCTGACCCAGCGCGCTTGGGAGGCCGGGGTGCAGGTAATGGTTGAGGGGCCGGGTCATATGCCGCTCAACCAGATTCAGGCCAACATCCTTCTGCAGAAACAGCTCTGTCACGGAGCGCCCTTTTATGTGCTGGGGCCGCTGGTCACTGACATTGCCCCGGGCTACGACCATATCACCGGCGCCATTGGCGGAGCCATTGCCGGGGCGGCAGGTGCCGACTTCCTCTGCTACGTCACCCCGGCCGAGCATCTCAAGCTGCCCAGTGCCGAGGATGTGCACGAGGGGGTCATGGCCTCCCGCATCGCTGCCCATGCTGCGGATATTGCCAAGGGTCTGCCCGGCGCCATAGATAAAGACATTGCCATGGCCAAGTGTCGCAACAATTTGGATTGGAAAGGCCAGATCGAGCTGTCCATCGATCCTGAAAAGGCCCGGCGTTTTCGGGAGGAGGGGAGTTCCTACAAGGGTGACGCTTGCAGCATGTGCGGCTCCTACTGCGCCATCAAGGTGTACAAGCAGGCTACTGCACCGGATCGACTGCAAAAATAAGCACCACACAGAGGGAGGACGCACCGTATGACCGAATTCCTGGGGCAGATAGTCGATTTCTTGAACAGCACCAATATGCCGCAACAGTTCCGCGATGTAGATGCCAAGGCGCTTTTTACCAACACCTGGTTCCTGGTCCCTTTTATCGCTTTTATTTGTTACAACCTCTACAAGCAGGCGATAAATACCCTGGTTATGACCGGTCTTGGCTTCGGTCTCTGGCTTTTCAGCGGGAGTAGCTACATGGAGGGTCTGGTGGTAAACGGAACTCTCCAGCTGGGCAAGGTGTTGCCCGTGGCTGGTGTGTTTATCGGGGCCATCGCGGTTGCTGTCTATTTCCTCTTCATGCGTACCGATTGATTTTTTAGGGTGCCACAACCGTGACCAATCGGATTGAGGAAATCCATACCCGTCTTGTTGACCATTTTGGGCCCCAGCATTGGTGGCCCGGTGAAACCCCTTTTGAGGTGATGCTCGGTGCGGTTCTGACCCAGAACACGAGTTGGCGTAATGTGAGTATGGTCATCGAGGGTTTGCGCCAGGACGGGCTTCTCTCCTTTGAGGCCTTGGAATCCCTGTCCTTGGAGGTGCTGGCCGAAAAGATCCGGCCTTCCGGATATTACAACCAGAAGGCTAAGCGTCTCAAGGGTCTCTTTGCCGCCATCCGGGAAGACAGTGGGAGCCTGGAAGATTTTTTCGCTCAGGACACCTCTACCCTTAGGGAAAAGCTGCTGGCCGTCAAGGGCATAGGCCCGGAAACTGCTGACTCCATCACCCTTTATGCTGCAGGCAAGCCGGTGTTCGTGGTGGATGCCTACACCTACCGTATCTTGCTCCGTCATAACCTCATTGCTGAAGACGCCGGGTATGAGGAGATCCAGGAGCTGTTCCTGGGCAAGTTGCCCACCGAGGCGCAGCTTTTCAACGAGTACCACGCCCTTCTGGTCCGCCTGGCCAAGGAATACTGCAAAAAAAACAACCCGCTTTGCGACACCTGCCCCCTACAGGGGTTCTAGTCGCCGCCCCGTCCTGTCAATCCCTGTTGTCATGATCAGCCGAATATCGTGTTTATGGATATCCTGCACCTGCACGTTCACGCCAATCTTTACTTCTCCGGTTTGCATCTAACTATTTGATTTTATGTAAAAAATACCTTGACCATCCGATAGGAATCCTTATAATAAAAAGTAAGAACACTTACTTTTTAGAGGAGGCCGGATATGAAAAATGGACAGATGGTCAAAACGAGGACAAAAAGCAGTGTGTTGGTAACAGACGGAGTTGGTACCGATATCATGCAGGGTGCCGTCGTGGGTCTGGGAGCAATGGTGGCTGGCTTGGTGGGTGCTTGGTCGGTAAGTTGTCTCGTTGCCGGAGTTATCGCGGCTGGAGGGCCTATCGGTCTTGTTACCAGTTGGTTTGGTGCTGTAACCGGCATCTGAGCGGGCTGACTGGATTTTGTAATTGTATCTGGGCGGTCGGAAAAGCAGGACAGTGTGAGCCGTTAGTATTGCAGGCAAAACGCAAGGGGATTGCCTGCTGCCCGGCACGGAAGGGCTGACAAAATGCCTCCTGTCTGTCCCGGAGTTGTCCAGGCAGAGCCTCATTTCGACCGCCATTTTGTAATGCGCCCCGAAAGGGGCGTTTGTGTCTCCTCTTGCGATTTCCGCCGGGTTTCTCAATTTGTTTTCAAAACGTTGGCCTGTCTCTACATGCGACAATTTGTCGCATGTGTTCACGTGACACATTGTGGTAGGGTGCCCCTTCAATTTTTTTCACCCGCAAACAAAAAAAGTGAAGGGGCGCAACAATGAAGAAATATGGAGTAGCTTTGGCCGCCATGGTCATGCTGGCCTCGGCAGCGCACGCCGGAGAGCGCGAGGGGTGTCGCCTGTGCGGCATGTACATCGATCAATACCAGGGCACCAGCGCCATTGTCACCAGTAAGGATGGCCGGGTCGAAAAGACCTGCGGCGGAGCCGATATGTTGCGGTTGGTCGCGGACGCGGGCGGGGTCGAATCCTTTGCCTCAGTGGTGGTGCATGACTGGCTGAGCGGCAAGGAGATCACCGCGGCCGGGGCCACCTATGTCATTGGCAGCGACCTGGTGCCGGACATGATTCCCAATATTATCGCCTTTGCCGATCAGGAAGGGGCAAAAAAATTCATCTCCGAGCATGGCGGACAACAGCTGACCTTTTCCCAGGCCCTGCTGGCGGTTTCCCCCATGGGCATGACCATGCCGAACCGGGTCAACTCGGCGGTGCCGCCGCCAAAGGGCTCTGTGAGCGTTGGGGCAGGCTACATGGGTATGGTCAAGGATGATCTGATGATGGGCTCAAGCAAGGTTTCGACGGCTCAGTTTCTCGCGGCCACCCCATCCACCGTTACGATGATCCCTAAGAAGATGGAGGCCTCTGGCCCCATGTTCATGGCCAACTACGGCATCACGGACCGATTGTCGGTTACGGCCAAGATCTCGGATCTCGACAAGATCATGACCTCGACCATGCGTAACCTCAGCGCCGAAAGAGTCACCAAGCATAAGGGGATAACCGATCTTGAACTGAAGGCAGTCTATAATCTATGGCGGGATGATTATTACAGTAAATTTGTCAGCCTGATGGGCAATGTGACTCTGCCCACCGGCGATTTCGACACCACCTTCCGCACCATGCCGGGGTTGCAACTGGGCACCGGCAGTGTCGATCTCGGCGGCGGTGTGCTGGGCTCGGCCCGCTTCGGGGATTTCTGGTTGCATGGCGAAGCAAGCTATCTGGTCAACCGGGAAAACGGGGATGATTACAAGTTCGGTGATGTCTCCAAGCTCGGGGCGGCCCTGCATTACACCCCCAATTACGACCTGATGCTGGGGGTGGAGCTGGACGCCACCGATACCGGCAAGAATGAAAATTTCGGGGCCAAGGTCCAGAACAGCGGGGGGCGGGCGGTCATGTTGACCGGCGTGGCCAGTTGGCGGTTTCTTTCGGCCTTTGGCGGAAACTTCAGCCTCAACGGCAGCTATGGCATCCCGCTCTATGAAGATGTCAATCTCTACGGAGTGGGCACTGACTATGTGGCTTCGGGGATGCTGAATTTCAAACAGCGGTTTAGTTATTGATGGTTTCGTAACTTCGTTCAAGGCGAGAAAGGTATTTTCCATTCCGGTGGCAAGATGCCTTCCTCGCCTTTTTTTGTATAACAGCTTGTTCCGAGCACGCTTGCCCCTTTCCCCTCATTATTTACGAATAAATTCGCGGTGATCACTGGGAGCGCAATCGATCAGGGGAATGAACATTTTGTGATTGTTAGATTTCGGATAAAAGGGTATTAGGTTGCAGGTAAATGGTGGAGCTGTCCGCCTGTTTGATGGTAAATTTTGGAGGAATTATGAGTAGCCCTGATGGCAGTAGTAGCCCGACTGTGACTCAATCCGTAGCTCAAAACGAAGACGAAGACCCTGGCTCGTGCTGTTCTAGTTGCGTGGCTGTTTTGACGAATCGTTCCCTCCTCATGCTCATCTGAACGACGGTTCGCCTTCAGCCGCCTGCTTTTCTCGCGGCCTTCATGAGGTGAACCATGAAAATCCCTGCCTTTCTCAAGGGGGTCCCCAAAACCCCCACCAAAGCTACGCGCGTCGTTAACCACGATGAACGCGGACTCATCGAGATTTGCGTACTCTCCCCGCAGGAAGCGCCGACAAGACTCGGCGTCACAGCCCAAGGACTTGATTCGGAAGAAGCGGCTCGCCGTCTGGATGAGTACGGGCCAAACGAGCTGGCCTACGCCGAGCGCTTGGGTTTCTGGGCAGATATCTTCCGTCGCCTGCGCAACCCCCTGAATGTGCAATTGTTCCTTATCGCTGGCATCTCGGGAGCGATTGGCGAACTCAAATCGACGTTTATCGTCAGCGCCATGATTGTGTTGAGTATCGGTCTGTCCTACATCCTGGACCGCCGTTCCGGTCGCGCTGTGGAGACGCTGGGCAAGCGGGTGCAATCGCGCAGCATCGTCCTCCGTGATGGCCAGAAAACCGAGGTCGCCATCTCGGAGATTGTTCCTGGCGATATTGTTCTGCTTCAGGCTGGCTCCATCGTTCCGGCCGACCTGCGCTTGCTCACGGCTAAGGATTTTTTTGTCAGCGAATCGGCGCTGACCGGAGAATCCATGGCCGTGGAAAAGTCCGCCGCCGCTGAAACGTTTCACGGGCAAAACGCCACGGAATTGGCCAATATCTGCTTTTACGGCACCAATGTCACCAGCGGCACGGCGCACGGCTTGGTGATCAACACCGGGATGCGGACCGCCTTTGGGGCAATCTCAGAAAGCCTTGTCGGCCGGCGCGAGGAGACCAGCTTCGACCATGGGGTGCGTTCCTTCACCTGGCTCATGATCAAATTCATGGTGGTCATGGTCTCCGCTGTGTTTTTTATTGTCGGAATGACCAAGGGGAATTGGACCGAGGCCCTGCTCTTCGGCTTGTCCATCGCGGTGGGTCTCACCCCGGAAATGCTGCCGATGATCGTCACCGTGAATCTGGCCAAGGGCGCCCTAGCCATGGCCAGGAAGAAGGTTATTGTCAAGCGTCTTCCCTCCATCCAGAACCTCGGCGCCATCGATATCCTCTGCACCGATAAAACCGGCACCCTCACCCAGGATCGGGTTGTTCTCGAACAGCACCTGGATATCACCGGGCATACCAGCGAAGATGTTCTGAGCTACGTCTATTTGAACAGCTACTACCAAACAGGTTTGCGCAGCCTGATCGACCGGGCGGTGCTTGACTCTGCCGTACTGGATGCGGAGGCCAACTGCCGGCTGGTGGACGAGTTGCCCTTTGATTTTCAGCGGCGTCGCATGTCGGTGGTGGTGGACTACGAGAACGATCATGTCTTGATCTGTAAGGGTGCGGTGGAGGAGATTTACGAATGCTGCGGCCACTACCAGATCGGCGATGAGGTCTTCCCGCTTATCCCCATGATTCGAGACAACCTCTTCGAGGAGGTGGATCGCCTCAATAAGGACGGATTCCGCGTGCTGGGCGTTGCCTATCAGGAGTTTCCCCGGGAAAAAACAACCTTTGCCACGACGGACGAACGCAACCTGATTCTCTTGGGCTACATCGCTTTTTACGACCCGCCCAAGACTTCGGCCTTGGAGGCCATCGGCCAGTTGCGCGACGCCGGGGTCAAGGTCAAGGTGCTTACCGGCGACAACGCTTTGGTTACCCGGAAGGTCTGCCGTGACGTAAACTTTACGGTTGAGAAGATTGTCACCGGGGCAGAACTGGCCGCGTTGTCAGATCTTGATTTCAAACGGGTGGTTGAGGAGGTGGACGTCTTCGTCAAGCTCAGCCCGGCGCAGAAGGAACAGATTGTCCGGCAACTGCGCGGCAACGGTCATGTCGTGGGCTTCATGGGCGACGGCATCAACGATGCCCCGGCCCTCAAGGCTGCCGACGTTGGCATCTCCGTGGATTCTGCGGTGGATGTGGCCAAGGAAGCTGCGGATATCATCCTGCTGGAAAAAAGTCTTTTGGTTCTCGAAGAGGGGATCATCGAGGGCAGGCGGGTTTTTGCCAACATCGTCAAATATATCCGGATGGGGGCCAGTTCCAATTTTGGCAATATGTTCAGCGTGGTTGGCGCGAGTTATCTGTTTCCCTTCCTGCCGATGTTGCCGGTCCAAATCCTGGCCAACAACCTGCTCTATGATTTTTCGCAAACCGGTATCCCCACCGACAATGTGGACCCCGAGTTGATCGCTAAACCGCTGAAATGGGACATCACCAATATCAAGCGGTTTATGGTGTTTGTCGGGCCGATCAGTTCGATTTTCGACTACGCCACCTTTGCCTTGATGTGGTTTTTCTTCGGCTGCAGCGGTTTCAGCGACCCCCATGTTGCGGCGGCCTCCAAGGAGGGGTTTGCCCACCTCTTCCAGACCGGCTGGTTTGTGGAATCTCTGCTGACCCAGACCTTGATTGTGCATATCATCCGAACCAAGCGGATTCCCTTTTTTGGCAGCCAGGCCTCCTGGCACATGACGCTGACCACCCTGGTCATCATGGCTACGGCCGTGTGGCTGCCGTATTCACCGTTCGCCGAAGATCTGAGCATGGTGCCCTTGCCGCCGGTGTATTGGCTGTGGATTGCCGGGTTCCTGCTGTGCTACTCGGTTCTGACCCATTATGTGAAAACGTGGTTTTTCAATCGCTATGGAGGTGAATAACTATGGATAGCTTGCTGGATGCTTTGCAGGAAGGGCGCTTGATCGAGTTGCCCGACAACGATAAGATGGATGCCTTACAGTTTCTCGCCCACATCATCGAGGCGATCCCGTCGCTCCCGGCAGGGACCGATGTGGCCGGGTTGATCCTGGCCAAGGAGCAGACCAGCCAAACCGCGCTGGGCATGGGGTGGGCCTGCCCCGATGCCAGAATGCCCTTTGACGAAGATCTGATCTGTGTTGTCGGCTGGAGTCCGCAGGGGATCAACTACGGCGCTCCGGATGGCATCCCGGTCTCCATCATTGCCATGTACCTGGTGCCGGAAAATCAGCGCAATCATTATCTGCGCGAGGTCTCTTTGCTGGCAAAGGCCCTGACCGTCTATCCCGGGGCGGAAAAATTGAGAGCGGCCAAGGAACTGAATGAAATCCGTGACCATCTCCTCGACCTCATTACCTCGACCAAGGAAACCATCGGACCGGACAGCCGGGCAAGGATGATCCGGCTCCAGGCCAGGCCAACCCTGGAGGCCTTACCTGCCGGGGATCTCTCGAACCTGATTGTCGAGCCGGTAACCTTGGTAGGCGCCCCAGGCGTCAAGCATCTTGTGCTCACCCAGCACGCTGGCCTGGCACAAAGCCTGGATGCCGCAGTCGGGCTGCTGGAGAAGATCGAAGCCGAGGGAGTATTTCAGGCTGGCGCATGGCGGGTTGCCAAACGGGGGAAGGTCGCCTATCAAAACGGCCGGTTCACTTACGATTGCCTTGCCATAACAGCTTCTGATGTCGGCAGGAAAGGCAACCGCTAAGGTTTCTCCGGGCTCCGCGGGGCTTCGCGCCGGAGCAGCTGTCGGCAGACCCCCCGGATGATCTTGATTTCCTTTGACTTGAGACTGATCCGGCCGAGAAACTGGCGGATGCTCTTCATCCAGTAATCATCATCTCCATTCTTAAAAAAACCGATGGCCTGGAGCGCCTCTTCCACGTGGGCGAACAGGGCTTCCAGCTCCCGCTTGTCTCCCTGTTTGGGAGCAGCTTTGGGAAAGGTGCTTCGGCTCACCGCGTCCAGAACGCTGTAATGGAGTTCGTGGCAGAGGATGGCCACGGCCTGGGCCAGGTTGAGGGAAGAAAAATCCACCGTGGGGATGGTGGTAATCTGGTTGCAGTAGCGGAGTTCTTCGTTGGCCAACCCCCGATCCTCCGGGCCAAAGAGGAGGGCGACCCGGTTGTTCTTGAGCTGGGGCAGGATCTCGCCCATGAGCTGTCTGGGGCTGTTGACCGTGGTGCGTTTTTTCCCCTGGCGGGCGGAGGTTCCCAGCACCCAGCCGAAGGGCGCCAGAGCCTCACTCAGTTCCTGGTGGTGTTCCAGATTGTCGATGAGATGGGCCGCCTTGGCAGTAGCGAGTCGGAGCATCTTCTCGCGGTCGGGTATTTCCCGGCAGACGAGAATGAGCTGATTGATCCCCATGTTCGCCGCGGTTCTTGCTGCCGAGCCGATATTTTCGGCAAACTTGGGGGAGACCAGGACGATGGCCGTCTTGCCCATCAGCTCCCGCACCGTATCCTGCATTGCCAGGTTCATTTGTCGGGAACAGTGCTCTTTTTTGTTTTTGAGGGCGTTTTCCGGCGTTCCTTGCTCGCGGCCTGTTTGCGCTTGCCTGCCCTTGGCGCAGCCAGGATGTCCGTGGCGCGGGCCAGCTTTTCCTCCACGCTGAAATTGATCCGCCGTCGGGGAATCTCCACGCTGGTCAAGCGCACCCGCACCAGATCGCCGATCTGGAAGACGGTCTTGGTTCGCTGGCCGATGAGCCGGTGGCGGCCCTCCTCCAGTTCGTAATAATCATCGCGCATCTCGGTGATGGGCACGGCTCCGTTGACAAAGACCTCGGTCAGCTCGACAAACAAGCCAAAGGCGGTGACCCCGGAGATAATACCCTCGAAGGTCTCGTCGATCTTGTCGGCCATGAAATGAACCTGGAGCCGTTCCATCATCTCCCGGTCAGCCTCCACCGCCACCCGCTCCCGCTTGGAGAGAAAACCGCCGGACTCTTCGGTGGACACCGTCTCGCCAGCTGGTTTTACCGCCCCTTTTTTTTGCAGGCTTGCGGCCAGGGCCCGGTGGACCATGAGGTCCGGATACCTCCGGATGGGGGAGGTGAAATGGGTATAGTGGGTGGCGGCCAGGCCGAAATGGCCGAGATTATGCGGGGAATAACGGGCCTGCTGCATGGTGCGCAACAGGAGATTGCTGATGATGTACTCCTGGGGGGTGCCTGCCGCCATGGCGAGCACCGCGCCGAACCACTGGGGCGAGCCGTCGCCCTCCTCGACCGAAAGCCCCATGCTCTGGGCAAACTCGGTGAACTCGGCCACCTTGAGCGGGTCGGGCGGTTCGTGGATCCGGTAGAGGGAGTCGATCTTGTTGTCGCTCAGGGCGCTAGCCACCGCCTCGTTGGCCGCGAGCATGAACTCCTCGATGAGCTTGTGGGCCTGATTGCGCTCGCTTCGTTTGATGGTCAGCACGGTGTTGTCTTCGCCCAGCACCGCCAGGGGTTCCGGAAGTTCAAAGCCGATACTGCCCCGCTTGATCCGCCGCTTTTCCAGGCTTAGAGCCAGGCGGCCCATCATCTCGAGATTCGGAATAATATCGGCGTACTTGCTCAGCACCGTGGGGTCGCGGTCCACCAGGACCTGTTTGACCGTGGTGTAGGTGAGGCGGTGCCGACTGCAGATGATGCTTTTCATGAACCGTTTGCCCAGTCGCTTGCCGTGCTCGTCAAAATCAAGCATGGCGGTGAAGGTGTAACGGTCCTCGTTGGGCACCAGGCTACAGAGGTTGTTGGACAACCGCTCCGGCAGCATGGGGATGACTCGGGTGGGGAAATAGACGCTGGTGCCGCGCTGGTAAGCCTCCACATCCACCGGGGTGTGCGGCCGCACATAATGGCTGACATCGGCAATGGAAACATAGAGCCGATAGCCATTGTTCAACGGCTCGATGGCCACGGCGTCATCAAAATCGCGGGCCGTTTCCCCGTCGATGGTCACATGGACCACACCCCGCAGATCGGTGCGGTCGGCGGACATCTTCACCTCCGGATCCAGCTTCTCCACCTGGGAGTTCACCTCCTGGGTAAAGAGATGGGGCAGGTCGAACTTGCGGATGACCATCTCGGTCTGTACCTGGATATCCTTGGGGTTGCCCAGCACCTCGAGGATGATGCCGTCCAGGTTCCGCTGCCCGGCGGCAAAGGAGGTGACCTCGGCCAAGACCGCGTCGCCGTTCTTGGCCCC
>CALMMG010000112.1 GCA_937868185.1 uncultured Pseudomonadota bacterium | reverse complement strand
TTCCAATTGGAGGAAAAGTAATGGCCTTACCGAAAAGAAGACATTCCCATGCTCGAACCAGAATACGTCGTTCGCACGATGCTCTGTGTGGCATAACCGTTTCCACCTGTTCCGAATGCGGCGAGCCGAAACTTCCGCACCGTCTTTGTCCTGGTTGTGGGTCATACAAGGGCCGTAGTGTTGTCAAGTTGACCGCAGAGTAATAGAGTTACGCCATGGCGTTGCATATAGCTCTGGATGCCATGGGCGGTGATCGGGGACCGGAAGAACTTGTTTCCGGGGCACTCATGGCTACGCGTGACTCTGACATTGAGATCAGTTTGATTGGTGATCAGGTCCGAATCGGAGCCATTCTGGCAACCCATGGCAGTCCTTCATCCCGGATTCATCTGGTGCATGCCTCCCAGGTTGTTGGCATGGATGAGTCCCCTTTTGATGCCATCCGCAGGAAAAAAGACTCATCCATCATGAAAGCTTTTGCTCTCCACAAAGAGGGTAGAGTTGATGCTGTTGTTAGCGCCGGCAATTCCGGGGCGACCTTGGCTGCAGCCCTCAAGTTGCTTGGCCGGTTGGAGCATGTATCTCGGCCTGGAATTGCCGGTATTTTTCCCACCTTGAAAGGGCCGGTGGTGATGATGGATGTGGGCGCGAACGTTGATTGCCGCGCCGAGCATCTGTTTCAATTTGGGGTCATGGCCACCGCTTTCTCCCAAGTACTTTTTGGCTTGGATCGACCCCGTGTCGGCCTGCTCAGTATCGGCGAGGAAGGGGGCAAGGGTAATGTCCTTGTAAAAAAATCCCACGAACTTTTTCAGCAGAGTTCCCTGAATTATATAGGGAATGTCGAGGGCCGGGACACCTTTCAGGGGGATGTTGACGTCATGGTCTGTGATGGCTTTGTTGGCAATGTCTGCCTGAAACTCAGCGAAGGTTTGGCCGAGGCTGTAATGGGTATGTTGGGGGAGGAAATTTCAAAGAGTTTTAAGGCAAAGCTGGGCTATCTGCTTGCCAGAGACGCATTTGTTTCTTTCAAAAAACGGGTTGATTATGCCGAATATGGCGGTGCGCCCTTGCTCGGTATACGAGGCAATGCCATTATTTGCCATGGAAGGTCAAGTGCCGTGGCAATAAAAAATGCTATCCGAGTTGCCTCCGAAATGGCTCGCAATAAGGTCAATGACAGAATTCTCGAGCTTTTTTCCCTCGATCATCTCCTTGTGCAACAGGTTGATGCCCCGCTGCTGAACACTGTTGTCACCGGAGTAACCCCATGAGTCGTGCGGTTATTATTGGGACAGGCTCCTGTCTGCCGGAAAGGATTCTTACCAACGCGGATCTGGAAAAGATGGTTGATACCTCCGATGAGTGGATTACCACCAGGACAGGTATCAAGACCCGGCATATTGCCCAGGCAGGAGAAGAGACTTCCAAGCTAGCCAGCGTCGCAGCCCGACGTGCCCTGGATATGGCCGGGGTAACCCCGGCGGAGGTCGATATGATCGTCCTTGGGACGATTTCTTGTGAAAAGGCCATGCCCTCTTGTGCCTGTCTTGTGCAGAAGGAATTGGAGGCTGTGAACGCCTTTGCCTTCGACATCAATGCCGCTTGTTCCGGCTTTCTCTACGGTCTTGATCTCGCCGATAAATATATCCAAAACAACCCGGACATGAAAATCCTGGTGATCGGCGCGGAGAATCTTTCTTCTCGAACCAACTGGCAGGACCGCAACACCTGTGTTCTGTTCGGTGATGGAGCCGGGGCCTGCTTGGTAACCGGTAACGATCAGGGTCGGGGAATCCTGGCGAGTAAGCTTTACGCAGATGGTCGGTTGTGGGAGCTTCTTCATATGGATAGCGCCCCTAGTTTGAACCCCGACCTTTGCACTCAGGAAAGTGATGGGCCCTTCATCAAGATGGTGGGGAAGGATGTTTTTCGCTATGCGGTTCGTGCCATGGCGGAGGCCATCACCGCCGTTCTTGAAAAAGAAGGCCTTGCCATCGCTGACATCTCCCTTGTCGTACCCCATCAGGCAAATATTCGTATCCTGAAAAGCCTGGCCGATCACCTCAGTGTGCCCCTTGAAAAAATCTATATTAATGTGCACAAATATGGTAATACATCGGCGGCGACCGTGCCGATTGCCATGGACGA
>CALMMG010000111.1 GCA_937868185.1 uncultured Pseudomonadota bacterium | reverse complement strand
CGGGCTGGTTGTCCTGCCCGTAGGAATAGATATCCACCTCGCCATGCTCACCGGGACTGCGATAGCGATAAGGGTTGCCCCACGGATCGTTGGGCACGGCCTTTTTCAGATAAGGGCCGTCCCATTTCTTCACCCCCGGATCGGTCACCAGAGCGGTCAACCCTTCCTGTTGAGTGGGGTAGCGGCCCACATCGAGCCTAAAGCCATCCATGGCCGCCATGAGCATCTCGATCTGGGTCTTGGCCGTCTTCTGCTGAGCCTTGCCCAGTTTGCCAAAGAGCTTGGGCCCGACCAGGGAGGCAATCAGCCCGAGAATGACCATAACGATCAATAGTTCCATCAAGGAAAAGCCGCGCTGTTTTTTCAGGTTTCGTTGTTTCATAAGGATGCTTTCTGTCTGGCGAAGGTTACCCTTACCCCGGTGCGTTTCGACCCGGAACAAGGCGACGAATCAGGAAAAGACTCCATTGTGCTTACAATGAGGGGGGCAACGGTGTCAAGAAAAAATGGGGGATTGTACCCAAAGCGCGGCCGTGTTTTTGCCAAAGGCAGAAAATCAGCTTCTGCGGTGCACCTTGAAAAGTCGACCGGCGACAATGGCGAGAAGGCCGCACCCACCGCTAAACAAGGCTCCCATCTTGGCTGCCCCCTGAATAAGCGGGTTGGTAAACGCCTCGCCCGCCACAAACAGGGCCACGGTCAGGCCCAGCCCCCCGATCATCCCGACCAGCAACAGCTCCTTTTTCCCGACATGCGAAGGCAGCGGGTACCCCAGCCATTTACCCAACAAGCCCATGCTGAAGATTCCGCAGGTCTTGCCGATGGCAAGTGAGGTGAAGACCAACCAGGTGGCGACGCCGATGGCGGCAAACTCCACCCCCGCATTGGCCAGGCCGAACATGAACAGCCCGAAATCCACCACCACCTTCCATTCATGCTCAAAGCAGGCAAGGGGAGAAAGATCTCTGGGGTCTTCCTCGAAGAGATGCTTATGTTCCCGGAGAGCATGGGGCAGAAAGGGAACGATGCAGACCAGAGCCAGGGCAGGATGGATATGGGCCTTGAACAACCCGAGCCAACTGAGCCCGCCACCCAGGAGCAGATAGGGCCAATAGCTGGCGACCTTGCTGCGCCGCAACAGAAAGGCGATACCCATGCCGGCCAGGGTAAACCCCAACCATTGCGGGGCCATGGGATGCAGCGGGTCCGGGTAAAAAACCGCGATAATGCCGAGGCCAATGGCGTCATCGGCGATGGCCAGCAGCAGCAGAAAAGAGACGGCGGGATGCCGTCTGCCGAAAACCACACTGGCGACCAACCAGGCCAAGGCAATGTCGGTGGCGGTGGGGATACCCCAACCTCGGCTGAGAGAGGGGGAGCCGATCAGCGCGTTGAGACTCAGGTAGACAAGCACCGGGCCGACCACCCCGCCAAAAGTTGCCAACAGCGGGTTCACCGCCTTGCGCAGAGGATGGAGATCCCCACCGGGCAGGCAGCTCTGGGTGATCTCCGCCGCAGCCATGCCGAAAAAGAGGACCATGAACAGTTCATTGGTGAGAAAATGGAAGCTGAGCGGTCCGAGCAGGGGCGCCTGGTTGAAACTGTGGTAGCCTTCCGGGGCCAGATTCACCCAGAGCAAGGCGACCACAACCCCGGCAAGCAGCGGGACCGAGAATTCCCGGAGCAGGTTAAGACGTTTTTTCACGATTCATCCTTCGGTGGACTGACAACAACGGAGAATTTTCTACAAACGGAAGCTTCGACAGGCTCAAGGCCATTATTACGAATCCATCAACCATACCAAAAACCCATCTCCGGTCAAGGGGAATCGCCCTTTACTTTGCCCCGGCTTCGTTGATCCTGGCAATCAATTCGCCGATGTCCACCGGCTTCATCAGATAGTCGAACAACCCCCGCTGCATGCCGATGATCCCGCTCTCGGTGGAGCCGTGCCCGGTGAGGATAATCACCTGGATCTTGGGGGCGTGCTGCTTGATCAGGTCTAGGGCGGCAAGGCCGTCTATCCCCGGCATCATTAGATCGAGCAGGACCACGTCCGGCCGCCAGTCCGAAGTAAGAATCTCCATGGCTTCCTGGGCCCCACCCACCGCCTTGGCGGCAAACCCCCGCAGCTCCAGACGCTCTGCCAGGGTGGTCCCGAAATCAAGTTCATCGTCAACAACCAAAATCCTACGCGCGGTCATCGCTTTCACCCTCGCTGCCTTCGCTGTAAACCGGAAAAGAAATAATAAAGGTGGTACCGACCCCAACCTCGCTGTTCACCTCGATCTTGCCGCCCAATTTCTGCACAAGACCATAGGTGATGGACAGACCCAAGCCGGTTCCTTTTTTCTCCTCGTTGCCCTTGGTGGTGAAAAACGGCTCGAAGATATTCTTCAGAATCTCCGGGGCAATTCCCGGCCCGGTGTCGGAGATGGCCACCATGACTGTCTTGTGGTTTTCGCGCCGCGAGGTGATGTGGATCTCGCCATCGCTACGGATCGCGTCGATGGCGTTGTTGATCACATTCAAAAAAACCTGCTGCAGCTGCCCATGATCCGCCCGAATGACCGGCAAGTCAGGCTGGAGTTGCAGGATAACATGGATGTTGCGGTAGGCTGCTTCTTTTTCCAGGAAGCTAAAAACCTCCGGGATGATCTCATTGAGCTGCACCAAGGTTAAAGAGGTTTCCATCCTTCGGGCAAAGCCCAAGAGCCGATGGGTGATGGTCCTCGCCCGAACCACCGCATTTTGCAGGGAACCCAGCTGGTCAAGAAACTTTTCTCGATGGCGGAAATCCTGGTCCAACCCGACCAAATCCTGCATCAACCCGGCCTTTTCCCCGATGATCGCCAACGGGTTGTTGATCTCATGGGCAACGCCTGCGGCCAACCGACCGATGGAGGCAAGCTTGTTGGAGTGCTCGGTCTCGCTCAAGATTGCGTCCCGCGTTTCATCGGCCTCCCGGAACTTGCCCGCCAGGAACCGCGACAGCCAGACAACCATCCCGCCCGAGGCAAGAAAACAGAGGAGCAGAGTCAGCAGCAGCCGCGCCTTGAAGGAGTGCCAGATCTTCCTGGCCTCGGCCCCCTGCTGGTCCAGCACCAACAGCCAGGGCGTGTTCTGGATTCGGCTCACAGCCCGGTAAAAAGTGCTGTCCCCGCGCATCTCCTCAAAAATGAGGATGTCATTCTGCTTGGGCTTGCGGGTGAGCTGAAAATCCTCCATGGCCCCGCCATGGTAGCGGGAGATACTTTGCAACTTGCCGCTGTCGTTGATGAGAAAGATGTCCTCCAGGGCCTCGGTATCGGCCAGGGCCAAAAAGCGGTCCAGGGTCTCGGTGTCGATACTTGCCCTCAGCACCCAGTACTGTTCCGAATAGGGGTCCTTCTTGCTGGCGGCCACCACGAAATGGGGAACGTTGCGAAAACCTGTAAAAACCTCGCTGACATACATCCGCCGGGTCAGGGCCTTGTGGAACCAGAGGCTGTCGCTATAATCCTTGCCCACCAGGCCGCCGTAGGGGCCGACATAGGCGCTCTGGATGCCGTCCGGCCCGACCACACTGAGATCCACCAGCCCCTGATGCTCCTTCTTGAGCTGCTTGAATATCTGCTCCAGCTTCTTGCTGTCGGAGAGATCCTCGAAGGTATAGGTATCAATGACCACGGTGATCGCCGCCTCCAGTTTTTCCAGATAGGCGCTGATGGTCGCCCTGGCGCTTTCCGCGTTCCAGCGAGCGTTGGCCTGGGAATCCTCGCGCAGGAGCTGCTGGTACTGGATAAAGTTGAGGCCCGAGGTGATCGAGAGGGGGATCAGGGTAATGGCCAGCATCACGATGAGCAGGCTATTGCGCATGCACCGGTACCGGGCCTTGGGAGAAAGATCCTTGCCGGACAGACCGCAGAACAGCGGGCAATTGGACTTGCGGGAAAGATTCTTGCTCATGACGGTGCTCTCCCCTCTGTTACCAACCGGACAATACTCCCCGGTCGTAATTGTTTGGCCATGGCCAGGGCGATGGCCTGTAGTGCCGGGCCGATCACCCTGTCGATCACCTCGATTTTTTTCCAAACCAGATACTGAAAATGCGACTCTTCAATGCCGCCGCAGATCACCAGCGAGGCTTCTTCCCTGATGATCAGACTGCACAGCTCATCGCTCCCCGGCCCCGGCAGCAGGACGGTGCGCGGCTCCCCCGAGATCCTGCCCCGGACGATTTTGGCGATGAGCACCTCCGTGGCCAGGTCGAAGCGCGGGGCAATATCGTTATTCTGTAGGGTTACCAAAATCTTCATAGAGTCTTACGCAAGTTCATATTCCCTCATCTTCCGCCAGAGGGTGGTGCGCCCCCAGCCAAGCTCCTTTGCCGCCCCGGTGCGACTGCCGCCGGTTTGCATGAGCGCAGTAAGGATCTTCTTCTTCTCGATGGCGCTCCAGCTCGAAGCGTTGTCCGGGATCACCAACACCGCTCCTCCCGCCGTCTTTTGCCCAGATTCCAGTTCCACCGCCGCAACCTTTGCCCGAGGCACCTTGCCGGCCTCGGCCAGCACATAGGGAGGCAGATGCTCGACTTCGACAACCTCGCCCCGACAGATATTAACTCCGTATTCGATGATATTACGCAGCTCGCGGACGTTGCCGGGGTAGTGGTAGCTGCCCAGCACCCGCAGGGCTTGGGCGGCAAGCCTTTTCACGCCTTTGCCAAAGCTGGCCGCAAACATCTGCAGAAAATGATCGATGAGCAGCCGCACATCGCCATCCCGCTCGCGAAGCGGTGGCAGATGCACCCGCAGGACATTGAGACGGAAAAACAGGTCTTCCCGGAACTTGCCCTCCTGAACCAGCTGCTTTAGATCGCGGTGGGTGCCGGTGATCAGCCGCACATCGACCCGGACCTTCTTCTGGCTGCCCAGGGGAAAAAATTCCCGGTCGTCGAGAACGGTGAGCAGCTTTACCTGAAGGGGCAGAGGCAGATCGCCGATCTCGGTAAGAAAAATGGTGCCGCCCTGGGCCAACTGGAACATGCCGTGCTTGTCGGCGTGCGCCCCGGTGAACGCCCCGCGCATATGGCCGAAGAGCTCGGACTCGAGCAGGCTTTCGGGAAGCGCTCCGCAATTCACTTTGATGAAGGGATATTTGCTGCGTTTGGAGGCCTGGTGGACAGCCTCGGCCAGGATATCCTTGCCGGTGCCGGTCTCGCCGGTGATCAGCACCGAAGAATCGGTGTGGGCGAGAACCGGCAGGAGTTCAAAAATCTCCTGCATCTTCGGGCTATGCCCGAGAAGCCCCTTGGCCGGACCCATCTCCTTTTTGCGATCGATTTCCTGAAAGACGGAGATATCTTCAAGGACCAGAACCAACGCCTGTCGTCCTTGCCTGGGATCCACCACCGGGGTGGCGGTAAAACGCATGGGGATCTTTTTGCGGTTCAGGCCAAGAATATCGCCCTCGGCACTGCACGGAACTCCGGTTTCCAGGACCTTCCGAAACACCTGGTCGTTTCTGCCGAAACTGCTGTGTAGCACATGGTCGCAGGATATGCCGCACACTTCCTCAGCGGAATACCCGGTGAGCGCTTCCAGGAAACGGTTCATCATAATGATCCGGAGATCCTGGTCGACAAGGGCGATACCATGCGGCACCCCATTGAGGATATCAAGAAGATCGGGACAGAAGGTATTGAGTACTTCGGTTTCGGGCATTGACCTCAGACCATTGCCAACAAGTTCAGGGACACAGGGTGCAGACCCAAAAGTGTTTCATATTGTCCCCTCATGTTCCAAATACAACACCCAGAAAGAGGACGTCAATCTTTTTTTCGCAATCCACACATCCAGCCATCCCCACACGGCATAAGAGATAGCGCAACACGGCTCGCTTACCGCCCACCCCAAAGCCAACACAAGAGGCACACTCCACAACGCCACAGCCTCACTCCAGACCCGGCCAATGTTCCCCATTGTTCCATAATGTTCTCAACCTATGTTTCATTCGCTGGCCACATTTTGTCAATGCCTTGTTTTTATTGAATATTCACCTGTGGCACGATCCTTGTAATGCCACAAGCCAACAGCGCATGACCATTCCGATGCGCGGTAAACATCTCACACTTTGCGGAGGTTGCCATGAAAACATCACTCAACGCCTTTCAGAAATGGATGACAGCCATCACCTTTGCCGAGGCTGGCGAATGGGAAACAGCCAAAAACATGATGCCCATCACCATTCGGAGCAGAGTGATCAACCAATTCGAGAAAATCTTCATGGCCGCTGCCTTTGCCGAAGAGGGTCTCCATACCGAAGCCATCAGCCTGGCCGAATACCCCAATCTCCAGGCCCCGAGCGCCGATGATTTCCTCCAGTCTCTAGGATTGGGGGGAATCCGCATGACCTACGGCGTGTTCGCCACTGAGTCTGCGCGATAAAGAAAGGCTGGAGGCGGATCATGCAGGCAACCGCGCTCATTGTTTCAAGCGACGCAGGCTTTGCGGAAACAATGCAAGCTCTGCTGCAAGACTGGGGGATGACGGTTGCACTCTCTAAAGAATCCACCCCGCCAGAAACAGAGATTGTGCTGCTCGACATCCGGCAGGACAACAACGTGGGACTCAGCCTCCTGCAAAGCATCAGGGAGAAAATGCCCGCAGCCGAGCTCATCCTTATCAACCGGCTGGACAATATTCCGCTGTCCATCGCTGGGATGCAGGCCGGCGCGGCCGATGAACTTATCGCCCCGTTTGATACCACCACCCTGAAAAACACCATTTCCGCAGCCCTTGGGCGGTGGAAAAAACGGCAGGGCAAAAAAACGCTGTTCCAGCGTTTCGGCGAAGCCATGGCTGCCGCGACCTTTGCCCAAGCCGGAGAATTTGACACCGCCATCGCTATACTGGACGGCGAAGCGGAAGAGAGCCTCCCCGCCGACCGGGAACAACCACAGGACAGCTCCCCACCGCTGCCCCCCAACCGACCTTGAGGACATTATGGACGACATCAGAATTCTGCTGGTAGACGACGAGGAAGATTTCATCAGAACCTTATCAGAGCGTCTTGATCTGCGGGACCTCGGGAGCAAGACCGCACTCAACGG
>CALMMG010000110.1 GCA_937868185.1 uncultured Pseudomonadota bacterium | reverse complement strand
AAAAAGCTGCTCCAGTAATCGTCACCGATCTCCTGGACCAGAAGTTGGGTGGCGCCGGTGAGCTCCAGTTCGAAGAGCAGACCGGTTTCCAGGGCGTGCTGCTGCAAAACCCGGTGGGCAAAACCGTGGATGGTGGAGACCGCCCCCTTGTCGATATCGCTTACCGCCCGGGCGAGCAACCGGCGGTCCGCCTCATGGTCGGTGCTGCGGGCAAGGAGTTGACAGAGAAACGGATCCGCGCCGCCGTCCTGCTCCTGAAACCCCTGCAGTGCTGAACGCAGCCGGGTCCTGATCCGCTCATGCAGTTCGGCGGTGGCCGCCTCGGTGAAGGTAACAACCAGGATCTGCTCCACGGTCAGCCTCCGCTCCAGCAAGAGCCGCAGATAGAGGGAGGTAATGGAATAGGTCTTGCCGGTGCCAGCGCTGGCCTCGATGAGCTGCACCCCGGTATTGTCGATAAGAAGCGGATCAAAAACCCTGCTCATAACTCCTCCATATGGTCGAGCATGGGCGTAAAGATCCGGGTGGCAAGCTCCGCAAAGGGCGGGGAGTTGTTCGCGAAATTCAGGGTATAGCCGGAAGATACGGGCAGGGTCTCACCGAAGAGTTGCCTGCAATAAGGGTCTTCACCCTCGCTCTTACCGGGCACATAGCCGTTGCCGAGGTACTCCTCTGCAGCCTTGGCAAAGGCGTTAATCAGCAGCTCCTCCTCGCTACCTTTTCCCGACTGTATGGCTTGGGCAAAGACAAGTGCGCTCTTGGGGAAAAACAGCAAGGGCGCAGTCAATCCCTGAGCAAAAAGGGTGGCCAGATCAAGGAGCATGCTTGCCGCATCGGGAACCCGAGAAAATCGCAACACCTGGGCGGAACCCTTGTCGCGCCCTCGGCCGATGAGAGTGGTTTCACAGCGCTGGTCATCCGGAGATACAACGGAGAGGAAAAGATGCTCCAACCAGACCGGGAGCAGGCGCTTGCCGTGGAGCCGACCGTTGGTACAATAGAGATGTCCGGAGGGGTATCTGGAGTGCAACTCGCCGTGCAGAGTGAAATCCTGCGAAAGACGGATTTCCCGGCGTAACGGCGGAAGTTCTTGATCTGCCGTCCCTGGCCCGTGTTTAAGAAGCTGTTCCACGATGGGGTCCACGATATCCTTGGTCTCGCTGAAGGCCGCCTGGGCAGCCTGGCCCAAGGGAATCCGCCCCTCCCCCCGCCAGCGGGAGAGAAGGATTTCCGAGCTGCCTCCCCTCTCCTCTTGCATGGCCAGCAGATCATGGCCCAGCTGATATTTTTCAAGCGTATCAAGATGGATGGGTTCCCGGTCCTGGAGTTCCCGGCCTCTCTCCTGCAGGAAAAGGCCAAGCCGGTTTTCAAGAAACCAGCGGCCCGGGTGCGATAAATAGCGGGCCAGATCAGAGAGAGAAACCGAGGCAGGCGCAGTAACAGATGGACCCAGGGGTTCGGGCAGGAATACATATTTGCTCCGTTGCCCTGTCTGTTTTGCCTGGGCCGCCCGGCAGTATTCCGCGCCAAAACTGCAGAGCCGTTCGTCCGTGCCGGAAAAATATTTCCGGCTGAACGGCTGGAGGGGGTGACGGACCACAATACTCTCCGCCAGAGCTTTGCGCCGCGCATCAAAACCAGGCTCGGGGCTGGATGCGTCTGGCGCAAGACTGAAGCTCTCCGCCAGGGTGTCCAGCAGCTCTTCCACCACCACGGAAGGCGGCAGCGCTTTACCGTCCCGCAGGTTGTTGCCCAGATAAAAGAGAAGGAATTTGCTGCGGCAGGCAAGCAACGCTTCGAGAAAGATATAGCGGTCATCGTTGCGTTTGGCCCGGTCTCCGCGCTGCGGAAAGCGGGCGATGAGATCAAAGCTCTGGGGATGCTCCATCCGGGGAAAAGCCCCGTCATTCATGCCAAGCAGACAGATAACCTTGAAGGGAATCGAGCGCATGGGCAGCATGCCGCAGAAGGTCAACCCGCCCTCGAGAAAGCCTTGGGCTGTTGCCTGGCCGGTCAATTTCTCCTTGAGCAGGATAGTGATCCCGTTCAGGTCCAGGGGTTGGCTGAAGCCACCATCCTGCGCCTCAAGGGCGATCTGGGCCAAACTGTCCCGGATCTTCTGCAGCTGCCAGGCCTGGGGAGAATCCTCCATAAAAAGGGCTTGGAGCAGAGCATTCAGAACATCCTGCCACCCTTGGA
Organism: uncultured Pseudomonadota bacterium; assembly: GCA_937868185.1. Lineage (GTDB taxonomy): Bacteria > Desulfobacterota > Desulfobulbia > Desulfobulbales > Desulfurivibrionaceae > Thiovibrio. The sequence continues at coordinate 9,485 of CALMMG010000110.1, read as the reverse complement.
TTTCCATGGCGGAGGAGAGCTTTTCGCCCTGGGCAAAGAGGGTCTCGCAAAAATGAATAAAGCGGCCGGCCAGCTCCGCACCCTGGCCTTCGATTTCCTCATAGGGCAGGATATCGCCCAAAAAAGTAGCATCGCTGCGGACCGCATAGCCCAGAGTCAGACGATCAAAGCCGAAGCGCCAGGTGTTCTGCCGCTCTTTGGGCTGCTGCAGCTTCTCCCGGTGCAGCTCGTCAATCCCCCAGCGGATCCCGGTTTTTTCGAGCCACAGCCTGATCTTCGGCAAGTCCTCGGGGGTAAGGGAAAAATTGAGCTGGATCGCCTCGCAGGCCAGCAGCTCCATAACCTCGGAGGCCGACATTCTCCCCGACGCCATCTGGAGAAAACGGAAGAACACCTCAATGAGCGGCGCCCCGCTGAGCAGGGAACGGTCGGCTATCCGATAGGGGATAAAGCGTTTGTTCTCAAAGGGGAGACCGAAGACTGCCTCGATGAGCGGGGCATAGGCAGCAACCTCGGGCAGCATCACCACGATATCGCGGGGGGCAAGATTGGCATCATCCTGAAGCAGGGCCAGCAGTTGATCCTGCAGCACCTCAACCTCGCGGAGACGGCTGTGGCAGGCATGGATGCGAATGGAAGCATCATCTTCGGTCAGGATTTGGGGAGGCTCGCTCCCGCTTGCCGGAGAGCGATGACTCAGATGCAGGATATCGTTCTGCACCACCTCCAGCATGGTCCGCGGATTCCTATGTCCGATGTAGTGCTCTCCCGCCTCAAGATAGGGGACCTCGTTTTCAAGCACCTCCTGAAAGTCGCGAGCCATACCCCCCATGGAACCAAGGAGCGGATGGCCGACCTCCAGGTAGAGATCGGCAGGGTCGTGACCGGAAGGCAAACGGGACAGGGCGCGGTGGGCCTCGGCCGGGGAGTGGATGTCGGCGAAGTACCCTTCCGCCGGAGAAAAAAGATGCAGATGCACCGGCAGGATCTGCGCCAGTTCCCCCATAATGCCGAGATAAACCGTAGGCAGGGTGTCAATGCCAAAGAGGGAAACCCTGGTGGGAAGAAGATGGGGAAAGGGGATGGTCCCTGTGGCCAGCGCCTGTCTCGCTCTGAGCATGAGCCGGGCCGGAGAGCAACAACCCAGCTGCTCCACCACCCGGCGCCAAAGCTTGGGCTGCCAGAGATCCTCCGCCAAATCATGACCCAAGGCGCGGTTTTCGCCTTCCTCCCAAGCCAGGATCATTTCGGGGCGATAGACCGCGTATTGATCAAAGAGATGGGCGATCTGCCTGGCCAGCTGGAGCTTCTTGCTCAACGGGTCATCGGCGAGGTAGGAGGTCAGGGGAGAGAAATCAGGGTCGTGGCGAAAATCATCAAGTATGGCACAGATCACAAAGGCCAGTCTTTCCCGGCTGTACCGCTGTACCCGGTCGCCCTCTTCCCCGAGCGTTGCCCGAAGTACCCGTTGGACAAACTGTCGGGGATGAGGAAAGTCAGGGTTGGCCCACACCCCGAACCTGCCGGAAAGCTGCATGGCAAGCCAGGTGGCCATCCCCTTACTTTGCACGATGATGCATTCCGGGGAAAGCGGCGAAGCAAGCGGCTCACGCAAAACATCGGTCAACGAGGCCAGCAGGGATTCAACCCTGTTGGCCCGGTAAATATACATGGCGCTCATCATGACCTTATCCGGCATTGTTCGATACAGCTACGACCGGGGAGGGCGCAATAGAGATTCCCTGAAGAAAACAGCACACACAAGACAGGGGGCATTAAGCCGCGAAGCGACGGAGACAGTCCTGGAGTCTAGTGACAAGCTGGCCAAGCTCGGGCTTGGAGATTTGATCGTCAGCGCCCACAGCATGTCCCTTGTGCAGGGCCAGATCGTTAACCAACGAAGAAAAAAGCATGACAGGAATGCCTTCGTAACCGATATTTTCCTTGATCCGCTTACAGAGATTATGCCCGTCCATACGCGGCATTTCTATGTCGCTGATCACCGCCAGCACCTCATCATGCACTGTGCCATTGATTCTCAATTTTTCCAGATATTCCCAGGCATCCTGCCCGTCCGCATGGGAAACAACCCGATACCCCGCCCTTTCCAACGTTTTTCGAATCTGATCCTGAATAATGCGCGAATCATCGGCAATAACCACAGCCTTGTCAACCTGATCCCCCTCGGGACGCACCGAGATAGCATGGGCTTCGGAATCAATAACCATGCTGGGGTCGATGGAGGCAATAATGCTCTCAAAATCAACCATCTGGATGATATTGCCATCCACGAGGCACACACCGGTGAGGGAACTGTAATGGGAAATGATTGGCGGCGGCGGCAGAATTGCCGTCCAGCTAACCCGATAGACCTTATCCACCCCGTGGGCAATAAAGCCAAAAAACTTGCCGTTGATCTCGGTGACAATGACCACCCATTTGGCTTTTGCCTCCGGGGATTGATCCGGCTCATAGCCAAACCATTCACAGAGATCGATTAGGGGGATGGTTCGATCCCGCAGCAGAAAAACGCCTTTCATGGATGCCACGCTTTCCGGAATCTCGGTCAAGGAATCAGGCATGGCCACCAACTCTCGAACCTTGGCGGCATTGATACCATAAGCCGTCCTGCTAATGGAACCGGTGGTCTGATCACGCCACTGGAGAAAAAGGGTGATGATCTCCAGCTCATTTGTCCCGGATTGGAGAAGAATGTCGGTTTTGTAACCAGCGGCTTGGCTCATGCAGAAACTCCAATATGTCAGGATGCTGCCCAGGATGGATAATATCTTTTCACAATTATAGGAAAGCAGGAAATTACTCAACTAAATTATCAAACGCGACAAGGTTCGGGAAGGACCGAGAGTCTGCTCCTCCACACAAAAGCGGCTACAGCAGATGCCCAACAAAACCGTAAATTGTCTCGGAAAGTTTCTGCAAGTCGACTGGCTTACGCAAGAGAGCGTGGGCTCCGCTGTGTTCAAGCATCTCCCCCATCTTTGGCACATCGATGGCGGTGATAACAATGATAAACAAATCTGGGTACATCCTCTTGACTTTCTGCAGGACATCATAGCCGTTGATCCCCGGCATCCTCATGTCAAGGGTCATGATGGCTGGCACTTCCTCCCGCACGAGATCAAGGGCATGTTCACCGTTTGTGGCGATGATCGCTTGGAATCCAATCTTCTCCAAAAAGATTTTCAGCGACCGACAAAAGGCGTATTCATCGTCCACAATAAGAATCTTTATTTTTTTCTTTTTCTTCATCCATATCCCCCGTTGGTGCAACCCTATTTTTTATTTGCCGGGCCACACTCCTCACGGCCCGGCAAATGCTTTGGCAGAAAGATCACAAACTGCGCGCCTTTCCCTTGCTCCGACTCGACCCGAATGGTCCCGCAATGATTTTCGATGATGGAATAGACAATCCACAGGCCAAGACCGGTGCCACGTCCAGGATCCTTGGTGGTGAAAAATGGATCAAATATTTTCTCAATATCGGCAGGATCAATACCGCAACCGGTATCGCTGAAGCGAATTTCAACACCATCATCCCGGGACTGGGTTTCGACAATAATCCGTTTATCGCTCGAAGGCATGGCGTCACGGGCATTGCTCAACAGATTGAGAAACACCTGGGCCAACTGATCCTCATCCGCTTCGATGCAGGGAAGATCAGGGGCATAATGCCGCTCCACCCGCACATTTTCCAGCTTCAGGTCATGCTCAAGCAGGGCTGCAGTCTTGTCAAACAGCTCATGCACATCGACCAGGCTAACCTCAAAAGCATGCTGGTGAGAAAAGGATCTGAGGTTGTTGGTGATTTTTGTGGCCCGTTTGATCTGGCGCAGCATTTCCTCAAGATTCTCCTGCATACTTGCGGGAATCTTCTCAAGTTGCATGACCTGAGCCAGGGTTCCTATTATATTGAGAGGATTGAGGATTTCATGGGCCACTCCCGAGGCCAGCGTGCCGATAGAGGCCAGTTTTTCCTGACGGATGGCCACCTGCTGCGCAACCCGCAAATTGTCTAGAGCTTTTTGCAGCTCATCCTTCGAATCATGCAGAGCCAGCTCCGATTTTTTGCGTTCCGTGATATCCAGACGGTATTCGATAATCTGCGTAACCTTCCCTTTTTTGTCAAAGATGGGATGCGCATGAATCTCGTAGGTTGTTTCCTGACCGTCCTTGCCCTGCTCAGCATATTCCATAAGAAAGGAGTTTTTATCCTGTTGCACCCGCTCAAAGGGCGCATATGGGGGAGGTGCCTTGCATGAGACGGCCTGACCGACTTGTCCGGCAGAGTCGGCAAGGCCAGCCAGGTAACGCTGTGCGGAAGAATTGGCTAGTAACACCTGGTAGTCTTTAACCCCAACCACAAAGAACGGATGGGGCAGCGACTCAATAAGTTTGTTTAAAAACCTGTTCTGCTCGTTGATTTTCTCTTCTGCCTGTTTCCTGCTGGTAACATCATGGATAATAACAATGGTAGAAGCGCCTATCCCACCAATAACAGGCTGAAAATGAAGCGAAACCAGTCGACCATTGAGAAGCACAGGAGACTCTTCCGAAATTTTCCTGGGCGCATCCATCGGACTGTTCAAAAAAGCGGTCACGACATCAAGGGAGTGATTACAAAAAATATCGGCAAATTCTCTGCCCAACAACACCTCCTCAGGCATCCCCGACAAACTTACTGCGGCGGGGTTAGCAAAAATAATTTTTTTGTTCGCAGCAAATTCAAGAATCCCTTCAGACATGTTCCTAAGGATTATCTCAAAATGTTTCTGGGAAGAGAGTAGTTCCCTGGTGATCTCCCGGGTCGCAACTTCATCAAGCCCCAGGATATCCCCCTGTGCCTCTCCCTGCCTCCCTTCTGGACTCGCCAGCTCAATGACTCTCTCCACATGCTTGGCCAAATTGGCCATGCTTCCCTTGGCAATACAGGCATCCGCGCCCAGTGCCAAGAAATCAAGCTCTTCCTCGGCGGCTATGGCGGAAAGAATGACAACATACACCCCTTGCAAATGGGGCATATTCCGAATGATCCGGCACAACTTTTCACCACTGATGTTGGGCATCACCAAATCGACGAAAATAATGTCCGGCGTAAAGGATTTGAGGAGATCAAGGGCGTTCAGTCCATCCTCAGCGGTACGCACCTCATGCCCCTGCTTCTCCAACAGGTTGGCAATGAGTCTAAGCACCATGGGATGGTTATCAACAACAAGAATCTTGCGGCCCATTTATTGTCTGCACGCCTCTTGAGTTTAAAAAATCATTTCATAATTATTATAGCATAGCCGTATCTTGCCCTGAAATTTTTCTTACTAAAAAAAGGGAGGAATTTTTTATCTACGAATTCGCCTAAGCCGTTAACCATACCATCATTTTTTTGCAAATTGACTTCTGACAAAAGGGGAGTATAATCTCGCACCAAACCATGACGGCCCGGCCTCACAGAAAAAATCGGGCACATGCCATGACGCCGAGGCCTTGGGCCTAGACGCCATTTTATTAGTTCTTCTTCAATAAGTGCTGTTGTCAGCCCGCACATTAACCCGCATCATGGAGTGTTTATGTCGAGTTCCCTGCGCTGGAAAATCACCCTCCTGCTCTGTGTCACCATCTTTGCCGGCCTGACCGTTGCCCCTTCCTTCACCAAGGTTCCGACCTGGTGGCAGAAATATCTCGCTCCAGCTGGGCTGAAATTGGGCTTGGATCTCCAAGGCGGCATGCATCTAGTCCTCAAGGTGGATCTCAAAAAGGCCATTGAAAACAATCTGGACCTGTCGGTCCAAGATCTCAAGGAAGCCCTAGCCGAGAAAAAGATCACCGTGGTCCGCACCACTTCCAGCGACGCAAGCAAGATCATTCTCACCCTGCCCAACACCGGCGCTCTGGAAACAGTCAAACAGGCCATTAGCAAAGACTTCCCCGATCTTGCCGTTGATTTTCAAGCCGACCAAGGAACCTTCCCACGGATTATCGTCAGCCTAAAACAGTCAAAAATCGATTTCATCAACAACAAGGCGGTTGATCAGTCCCTGGAGATTCTCCGGAACCGGGTCGACCAGTTCGGCGTGGCGGAACCAGCCATTGTCCGGCAGGGTACGGACGAAATCGTCATTCAGCTGCCCGGAGTCAAGGACCCGCAGCGCGCCCTCAATCTCATCGGGCGCACCGCCCAGCTCGAATTTAAGCTGGTGGATGACACACCAGGTCTCAACCTGACGCAGCTTATTTCCCAGGCCATCCAGGCCGGCCAGTGGCAGGAAGGCGGCACCCGAAAACAACTCAACCTCGCCTTGCAGAGCAGGCTTCCGGCAGGTTCCGAGATCTATTTCGAAAAAGATGTGGACAAGAAAACCAAAAAAGAAACCAAATTGCCCATCCTACTCAAGAGCCAGGTGCTGTTAACCGGAGACATGGTTAAAGATGCCCAGGTCCGGGTGGGTGGCAACTTCAATGAGCCCTATGTCGGCCTCGACTTTACCGGTCGTGGCGGCACGATTTTCGGCCAGGTCACAGAAAGAAGCGTGGGCAAACGCTTTGCCATTGTCCTGGATGAGGTGGTTCGCTCCGCTCCGGTGATCCGGGAAAAAATTCTCGGCGGCAGCGCCCAGATCTCCGGTAGCTTCAGCTACGAGGAGGCGACAGATCTAGCCATTGTTCTGCGTATTGGCGCCCTGCCCGCCCCGGTGGAAATCGTCCAGAACCTCACGGTCGGCGCCTCCCTTGGCCAAGACTCGATCAACAAAGGGTTGATGAGCGGTCTGTTTGGCACCCTTCTGGTGGTGCTGTTCATGGCCGTCTACTACCGCCTCTCCGGGGTCATCGCCAACCTCTGCATGGTCCTAAACATCATCCTGCTCTTTGCCGGACTAGCCTTGATGGGTGGCACCCTAACCCTGCCGGGCATTGCCGGCATCATTCTCTCCATCGGCATGGCCGTGGACTCAAACATTGTTATCTTTGAACGAATGCGCGAGGAATTCGCCTTGGGCAAATCCGTCCGCTCCGGGGTCGAAGCCGGTTATGCCAAGGCACTCTGGACCATCATCGACGCCCATGTGACCACCCTGATCACGGCCCTAGCCCTGTTTCTCTTCGGCACCGGCCCGATCAAGGGCTTTGCCGCCACCCTGTCGCTGGGCATCATTTTCAATCTATTCTCCACCCTGTTTGCCTCCAAGTTGTTCTACGAATCCATGCAGGGAAAATGGAAACTCAAAAAGCTTTCCTTTATGTTGTTTCTCAAGAACCCGCAGCTTGACTACATGCGGATCAAGAACCTGACTTTTGCCATCTCCGGCACCTGTGCGCTCATCGGTTGCCTGGCCTTTGTCCAGATCATCCGCGGCCAGGCCAACATGGGTGTGGATTTCTCCGGCGGCACCCTGCTCCAGTACCAGTCCACCCAGCCCTTCTCCCTGGGCGAGGTACGCAGCGCCCTGGCCAAAGGGGATCTTGAGGGCGTCGAACTGCAAAAAGTCGAAGGCGAAAACCGATTGATCGTCAAAATAAAAAACAGCGAAAAAGTAGTGGGCCATGTTTCCGAGACAGTTACTGCCCAGCTGAACACCAATTTTCCTGACAAACACTTCATTGTAGAGAATCAGTCGGAAATAGGTTCCTCGGTGAGCGACACCTTGCGCTCGAAGGCACTGCTGTCCATAATCATCTCCCTGTTGGGGGTGGTCGTGTACCTGGGGTTACGTTTTGACCTCCGTTTCGGCATTGCTGCCACCCTGGCCACACTCCATGATGTTTTGGCTGTGCTTGGTCTCGTCTGGCTACTCAACATGGAGATTACCCTGCTCACCGTCACCGCGCTCCTAACCCTGGCCGGGTATTCCTTAAACGACACCGTTATCATCTTCGATCGAATCCGCGAAAACCTGCACAAAAGTGCCGACCCGGAAAACATCACCGATTCCCTGATCAATACCAGCACCAACGAGGTATTAAGCCGCTCCATCGTCACCTCGCTCACTGTATTTCTGGTTCTCATGGCCCTATACGCTTTGGGCGGCTCGGTAATTCACGATTTTTCCTTTGCCCTACTGGTAGGGGTCATGGTGGGCACCTACTCATCGGTCTTCGTGGCTAGCCCGCTGCTCACGCTCTGGCACCGTGGGAAAACCGCATAAATGCGCCCCGATCTTGCCCCAGAGCACGTCCGGCCCTTGACTCCGAACGAAACCTTCCAGTTCAGCTGCCATCCCGGCGTTGCCTGCTTTACCGACTGCTGCCGGCAGCTGGATCTTGCCCTCACCCCCTACGATGTGCTCCGGCTAAGCAAACATATGCGGCTTGCCCCCTCTGACTTTCTCGACCAGTACGCGCTTGTTGAACAAGAAGAGGGTTGTGCCTTTCCCCTGGTTTTCCTGGGCATGGTGGATGACGGGCGGGCCAGCTGCCCGTTTGTGAGTGCCACCGGCTGCAGCGTCTATGCAGACCGTCCCAGCGCCTGCCGGACCTATCCCTTAGGACGAGGGGCCTTCACCACCCCAGATGGAAACCGGCATGAGATGCATGTCCTCCTCACCGAGCCCCACTGCAAAGGGTTTAACCAGGGCGACCATCAGGACATCACAGCCTGGCAGAAGGACCAGGATCTGGCCACCTACAACGCCATGAACGATGAATTGCTGTCCATCCTCCACCATCCCCGCCTCAAAGATGGGTGCCAACCTGAGCCGCGGGAGATAGAGATCTTCATGGCTCTTTACACCCTAGATACCTTTAGAAACCTGCTCCTCGACAGCAGTATTGCCCTGCCCATATCCATCACGGATAGCGAGTGTCAGGAGCTTGCCACGGAAGACCTTACCCTCTTACGCCTCGGCATCAGGTGGTTAAATCATGTCCTCACCAACCACTGACAATCCGCAAAGCGGCCTCTCTGCTGGGCCATTGCAGGGCGAACCACCCCTCGGCCGGAAGCTCACCGATCGGCTGCTGGCCATTTCCCACGAGTACTGCCAGGCCGAAGGCGGTTGCCATGGGCCGGATCACACCGAACGGGTTCACAACCTGGCCCTCCACATCGGCCGGCTGATGAACGCCCGTCTAGATATCCTGAGCGCCGCTGCCCTACTCCACGACATCGGCCGCACCCACGAAATGCTTTCCCAGGGCAAGATTTGCCATGCTGCCAAAGGTGCGGAGATGTCACGCACCATTCTCACAGGCTTAGGCTTTTCCAAAGAAATGCAGGAAGCAATCCTCCACTGCATCGAAGCGCACCGCTACCGCAACAAAAAAGTGCCAGAAACCCTGGAGGCCAAGATTCTTTTCGATGCCGACAAGCTGGACTCCATCGGCGCCATCGGCATTGGTCGGGCCTTTCTCTTTGCCGGCCAGGTCGGGGCCCGGCTACACAACCGGGGTGTGGATGTGAAAAAAACCAGATCCTACTCAACCGAAGACACGGCCTATCGGGAATTCCTGGTAAAACTCTGCAAGATCAAAGACAA
>CALMMG010000109.1 GCA_937868185.1 uncultured Pseudomonadota bacterium | reverse complement strand
CGCCAAAGCGCAGGGCCAGCATCCGGTCGAAGGTGGTGGGGGAGCCGCCGCGCTGGAGGTGTCCCAGTACCAGGGAGCGGGTATCCTTGCCGGTTTTTTCCCGGATTTGTTGCGCTACCCATTCGCCCACTCCGCCCAGCAGCACCTCCTGCCGACCCACTGCGCACTCTTTCGTAGATTTGTGGATGACCTCGGCGTCTTTGGCCCGGGCCCCTTCGGCCACCACGACAATGGCGTAATGCTTGTGGTGCAGCTCGTTGTCGTTGATTTTGGCGCAGACCGTGTCCATGTTGAAGGGAATCTCCGGGATAAGGATGACATCGGCGCAACCGGAGATCCCTGAGTTGATGGCGATCCAGCCGGAATCCCTCCCCATAACCTCGACCACCATGACCCGGTCGTGGGATTTGGCGGTGGAATGCAGCCGGTCAAGGGCATCTGTTGCGGTGGCCACGGCGGTGTCGCAGCCAAAGGTTCTTTGGGTGGCCTGCAGGTCGTTGTCAATAGTCTTGGGTACCCCGATCACCGGCATCCCCTTTTCCGTGGCGAAACGGTGGGCGATCTCCAGGCTGCCGTCGCCACCCACAGCAATATGGCAGAAAAAACCCATACGGGTAAAATTTTGCATGATCCGGTCGGAAACATCGCGGAGCAGCACCTCGCCGGCCATGTTTTCCACCGGCATGGCAAAGGGGTTGCCCTTGTTGGTCGAGCCGAGGATCGTGCCGCCGGTGGGGGTGATGTCTTCAACGACCTCCGGGGTGAGGCGGATAAGTTCGTCCGGGTCGAGCAGTCCCTTGTAGCCGCCGTGGCTGCCGTAGACCTCCCAGCCCCGGTAATGGGCGGATTTGGTCACAGCGTAGATAACCGCGTTCAGGCCCGGGGCATCGCCGCCCCCTGTGGATATGACGATTTTTTTCATCTATTCGACCTCGCACAGTGACTGAGTAACGACCTCTGTTTATTAGGGAAACACTTTTTTTAGTTATAGCGTGAAACAGGCGGAGATCAAAACAAAAAACCAGCCTTGACATCTGCGGCTATATTTCTTAATTTACAAGGTAAGAGAAAGCTGAAATTACTTTTTTCTTACCGGCCTTCAGAGTCGGATATTTTTTTATGAACCATTTGATGAGGAGATCATAGGATGCTTGAAGTAACAGAGCAGGCGGTTGTCAAACTGAAAGCGTACCTGGCCGATAATAATATCGATTCTGCCGTACGTGTTGCGTTGATGCAGGGTGGCTGAGCAGGCCCCTCTTTGGGATTGGCTCTGGATGAGCCAAAAGAAAACGATGCAACGTTTGAACATGGTGGAATTAAATTTTTGCTGGACAATAATCTCAGCAATCAGTGTGGCGTCATTAAGGTAGACTTCATCGAGGCCGGACCCCGTTCCGGTTTTGGTATCTCCTCGGCCAAGCCTCTCGGTGGTGGTGGTGGTGGAAGCTGCGGCAGCTCTTGCGGCAGCGGCGGTGGAAGCTCCTGCGGTTGCTGAGTATATCGCTGTGAAATTGTAGTAATAAAAAACCCTGGCTTCGGCCGGGGTTTTTTATTGGTTCTTGCCACTGTTGTTCTTGATAAGGACTGACAGATAGGCAAGCAGGTCGTTCATCTCTTCGCCGTTTTCTGGAATTGCCTCGCCGCGCAGAGCCACCTCGATACAGAAATTGACGACTCCGGCAAGGTTGGCAACGGGGTTGTCCATGACACGATATGTTTTTCTGCTCAGGGTGTTCGGGCTGAACCCGCGGCCATTTTCATGACAGGTGAGGCAACTCTTGCCGGAGGTCCCGCCCCCGAGGGCCGGGCTTTCAAAGAGCGATTTACCATGTTGGGCATCTGCGCCAAGGGCGCTGCCAGTGGCGGAAAGCATGAGAGCGCCTGCAGCCAGAAGGATTGTGGTTATTTTCATATGGAGTTCTTCCCTCTTGAGTCAATCGGAGATCGTCGGCCATCCTTTTCCATAAAAGTACTATGCTTTTTTCAGCATTCTAAAGATACTGTACAATGAAAGGGGTACGGAAAAAACGAAAGAATAAAGGAGCTGGTCATGGCAAGGGATGAAGGTGCACAGATCGCAGGCCTGACAGAAGAACAGGGGAAAGCGTTGCTCTGGCTGGCGCGTGAAACCATCGCGCGCCAACTTGGTTTTGCGGCGCAGGAGCCGGCTGCCGATATTGCGGCCCGCTTGCTGGATCGGGAGCTGCAACACAAGCGAGGAACCTTTGTCACCCTGAAAGAGCATGGTGAGTTGCGCGGCTGTATCGGCAGCCTTGCCGCCATTGACTCCATTGTTGAGGGCGTCAAACACAATGCCCTCCATGCCGCTTTTGACGATTCTCGCTTCAGACCGGTGGAGAAAAAAGAACTCGCCGCAATCGAGGTGGAGATCAGCATCCTTACCGAGCCGACCCCGCTGCCCTATGCGGATGCAGAGGAGCTGACCCGCACCTTGCAGGTTGGAATCGATGGGGTCATTATCCGTAAGGGAGTGCAGGGCGCTACCTTTCTCCCCCAGGTCTGGGAGCAGCTGCCCGATCCTAAGGATTTTTTAAGCCACCTCTGCCGGAAGGCCGGGTTGGCCGCCGATGCCTGGCGCTCAGGAAATCTGGAGGTGCACACCTACCAGGTGCAGTATTTTTCTGAGTCCGATTGCGTGCCACGGTAAAAAGGTACTCCACCCGAAGGGGCTCGGCGGATGGCTGTTGATTTTTGCAGGGTGATATGGTACACCGCCGTTTGATTTGAGCACCATGCCTGGGTGGCGGAACTGGTAGACGCAAGGGACTTAAAATCCCTCGGGGGCAACCCCGTACGAGTTCGATTCTCGTCCTGGGCACCACAGTTATGATAAGGGTTTTTGGGCCTGGGCCTGAAAACCCTTTTTTTCGGTTCCTGGTTGCAGTTCGGGGAAAAGTCGAATAGGTAATACGTTTCATGCCGCACAGACTGCCATCTTGATGTAACTTTAAAATGAATAGGGCCAGTAGCCTCAACCATAGGGACGAATAGTGATGAGTGAAAAACAGCCAACCATTGATATAATCGCCGAGATTTTTTGCCAGGCCGTCAAGAAGACTCTGGATAAGAGCACCCAAAAGGCCATCAAGTATTCAAAGACCATCCAGGTTATTCCTAAGGTGAGTCTCCGACCGGAGATCGGTTGTTTTGTGCAGTTTACCGGGGATTATAACGGCTTGGCCGTGGTGAATTTCTCCGCCGGAGCTGCCATGCTCCTCTACCGAAGCTACATGCTCACCATGGGGATGCCGGAGAGCGAGCTGGCCAAGGATTCGACCTCTGCCGAGGTGGTCGACACCATGGGGGAGATGACCAATCAGTTCATGGGTAAGGCCATGCAGATGGTGGAAAGCAGGTTTGATCTCACCTCCTACATCGGCCAGCCCAAGGCCTTGTCTTTGAACACCGCTATCACCCTTACCCCGGATCTTGATTTTCAGGACAACCGGCGCCTGGTGTTCAGTCTGGAGACCCATCGGTTTCATATGGAAATGGCCCTTGAGCGGACGGAGTTTATCTCTCTCTGATCTTTTGCCCCAGTTGATTTGTTGAAAAGGCTGCCTTTGGGTAGCCTTTTTTTTGGTAGACTCGGAGGATAGCCCTGGCCGTCATATGGAGAGGGCAAACGGGCTTTTGCCTTTCAAAACGGGCTGTCTTACAGTATAAGATATGATTCCCCCGAATTCGGTTATCTTTTGATTTTTTTAATATACTTGGAGGTAGTCCATGTCAAAGTGCAGCAGTGGAACCTGTGGCAGTAAAAAAGCGAGTGGCTGCGGCTCCGCCGATGCGGCGGTGGCCCAGCAGAATACGGCAATCGCCGCCTCTCTGGACCGGATCAAAAATAAGATCCTGGTGATGAGCGGTAAGGGCGGGGTTGGCAAGTCCACCGTGTCGGTGAATCTGGCCTTAGGTCTTGCACAAAAGGGATACAAGGTCGGTCTCATGGATGTTGATCTCCATGGTCCGGATATCGTCCGTATGCTCGGCATGCATGGCCGGATGGACGGCGAGCTCACCAAGGACGGGAAGATGCCGCCCCTACAATACAACGACAAGCTCAAGGTTATCTCGTTGGAGAGCATGATGGAGAATCGTGATGATCCCATCATCTGGCGCGGACCCCTCAAGAACCAGGCAATCCGCCAGTTTATCGCGGATGTGAATTGGGGCGATTTGGATTATCTGGTCATCGACGCGCCCCCAGGCACCGGCGACGAGCCCATGACCGTGGCCCACACTATCAAGGACGCCAAGGCTCTGGTCGTGACCACCCCTCAGAATATCGCTTTGGCCGATGTGCGCAAGTCCATCAACTTCTGTAAGCACGTTTCTATGAAGATTGTCGGGATCGTGGAGAACATGAGCGGCTTTATCTGCCCGCATTGCGACAAGACGGTGGACATCTTCAAGACCGGAGGTGGTGAGCAACTGGCCACGGAATTTTCCATATCTTTTCTGGGCCGGATCCCTGTGGATCCCAGGGTGGTTATCGCTGGGGATGACGGCAAGCCCTATCTTTCTTCCGGAGCCACGAGCCCGGCTGTTCAGGCGTTTGAGGCGTTTCTGGCCAAGGTCGAGAAAGAGCTGCCCATTAACGTCGCTGCCACCTCCATCCCCATGGCTAAGGGTGAGTCGAGTTGCGGTTGCGGCACCGGCCCCTGTAATCCTACCACCTGTGACTGCTGAGGGAACAGGTTATGATTGTAAAACAGCTGGTAGTTGGCTCCATGGCTGTGTGCTGCTATGTGGTGGGCTGCGAGGAAACAAAGAAGTGTGGGATCATTGACCCCGGCGGCAACGAGGAGAGGATTCTCGCCCTCTGTCGGGACGAAGGTCTGAGCGTCGAGGCGATTATTTGTACCCATGGCCATCCGGATCATGTCTGCGGCAACCGGGTAATCCAGCAGGCCACCGGTGCCCCCATCGTCATGCATGCGGTGGATGCCGAGTTCTTCGCCAGGCCGGAGATTATTGACTATTTCTCCATGCTCGGCCTTCCGCCTTCGCCGCCGGTGAACCGGACCGTAACCAATGGCGAGGAGATCGCGATCGGTAAGCTCACCCTTAAGGTCCTCCATACCCCTGGGCATACCCCGGGTGGAATCTGTCTCTATACTGCCCCCCATCTGTTCACTGGCGACACCCTGTTTGTTGAAGGGCTGGGACGCACCGATTTTCCCGGCGGCGACAGCAAACAGATGCTCGCTGCTATCAGGGAGAAGATTCTTACCTTGCCCGCCGAGACCGTGGTCTGGCCGGGGCATGGCTATGGCGGAGCCAAATCCACCGTGGGTGAGGAAGCCCGTAACAACCCGTACCTGAAAGGGGACTGGTAGCAGATGCGGGAGATTGTTCTCGGCACGGCCGGCCATGTGGATCACGGCAAGACCAGTTTGGTCAAGGCCCTGACCGGCATTGATACCGACCGGCTCAAGGAGGAGAAGAAACGGGGCATCACCATCGAGCTCGGTTTTGCCTTTCTTGATCTCCCCTGCGGCCATCGCCTTGGCATTATCGATGTCCCCGGTCATGAACGTTTCGTGAAAAACATGGTGGCCGGCGCCACCGGCATCGATCTTCTCGCCTTTGTCATCGCGGCGGATGAGGGGATCATGCCCCAGACCCGGGAGCATTTCGAGATCTGCCGGTTGCTGGGGGTGAAACGGGGGCTGGTGATCCTCACCAAGAAAGATATGGTGGATGCGGAGTGGCTGGAGTTGGTGCGGGAGGATGTTCGCCAGTTTTTGGCTGGGAGCTTTCTCGAAGATGCGCCCATGCTCGCGGTTTCCTCCACCACCGGTGAGGGGCTGGCCGAGGTTCGCGAAGCCCTGGACACCCTGGTGCGGGGCAGTGAATTTGCCGAGGCCCATGGCCCATTTCGGTTGCCGGTGGACCGGGTTTTCAGCATGAAGGGGTTCGGGGTGGTGGTCACCGGCACTTCTATTTCGGGCCGGATCGAGGTGGGCGAGGACATCACCGTCTATCCCCAAGGGCATACCGCCAAGATTCGCGGCATCCAGGTGCATGGCCAGGATGTGGCGTTGGTCGAGGCGGGCAAGCGCACCGCCATCAACATTCAGGGGTTGGATACGGAGATGATCGTCCGGGGCAATATGCTCGCCACCCCAGGGACCCTTGCGCCCTCCTACCTGCTGGATGCCGATTTTTTCTATCTCTCCGGCAACGTCAAACCCTTGAAAAACAGAAGCCGGGTGCGGGTGCATATTGGCACCGCCGAAATCATGGGGCGCATCGTGCTGCTGGAGGATGAGGAATTGCTTGCCGGCA
Organism: uncultured Pseudomonadota bacterium; assembly: GCA_937868185.1. GTDB lineage: Bacteria > Desulfobacterota > Desulfobulbia > Desulfobulbales > Desulfurivibrionaceae > Thiovibrio. The sequence goes on along the minus strand of CALMMG010000109.1, from coordinate 9,719 downwards.
ATCGGGCCAACGTGCAAATTTTGCTGGAGGAGCCGTTCGGTGCCTGGCCTGGGGACCGTTATGTGGTGCGGAGTTATTCGCCGGTGGCTACCATCGGCGGCGGCGCCGTCTGGAACGGTTCTCCACCCAAGCGGCGGCGTCTTCGGGAAACGAACAGGGAGATCTTTGCTCTGTATCAGGAGGGTTCCAGCGAGGAGATTTCCTTGCTCCATCTCCGGGAGGCCGGGGTTGCCGGACTTACTTTTGAATCGCTCTGCGTGAAGATGGGCCAGTTCGGCAAGCGTTTCCGGAAGCTGCTTGACACCCCCATTTCCAGCAGAAAGATCATCATGGTGGATTCGGACCGGCAGCGCATGGTCGCGGCGGAAATCTTTGAGGGTATGGGGATATCGCTTACGAAGATTCTGGCAGATTTTCATCGGGATAATTCGATGAAGCCTGGACTTTCCAAGGAGGAGCTGCGCTCTCGTTTGCCTGGCGACATGGATCAGCGATTTTTTCAGTTGCTCCTCAATACCCTGGTTAAACAGGGGTCGATCGTTGTTGATGAATCCGTGGTCAGGTTGGCGAGCCATCAGGTATCGCTTAAGGCGGATGCTCAGAGTATCCGTGCCGAAATGGAGGCCTTTTACGGCGAGGCAGGACTGACCCCGCCCACCGTGCGGGAGGTGCAGGAACGGTTTGCCAAATATCCCGCGCCCTTGGTGCGCGAGGTTCTGGATCTGCTCGTCCGTGAGCAGGTTTTGGTCAAGATCAGTGAGGATCTCTATTTTCAGGGGAGGGCCATGAAGGATCTGCAGGAACAGCTGGTGGCCTTTATCAAGAAAGAAGGGGAGATCGACGCGCCGCGCTTTAAAACGCTCACCGGCCTGACCAGAAAATTTTCCATCCCCCTGCTGGAGTATTTTGATAAAATCAAGGTGACGATCCGGGTTGGTGATCGGCGTTTGCTGCGGGAGCGGATCAGTTGAGCAGGTTTTTCCCGGAGGCACGGCCATCGGTATGATAACCGGCAATACCAGTGGCCTGAAAACCGCCCAGTTGAAGGGGCTTGAGCGCATTACTGGCCGCCGGGTTTCTCCGGATCTGGTTATCAGCCCGGAGCTGGCAAAAGAGCTCTGCGCAGTTGCCTTTGAACTTGGGCGACAGGTGGGGGTGTTGCTCAGCCGGTCGGGGCAGGTCGAGGCAGTCATGGTCGGGGATCACCGATCCATCATGATTCCGGCCTTAAAGCAGTTTCGGACCTCGGGCGGGCGACTCAAGGGGTTGCGTTGTGTGCATACCCATCTTGGTGGCGAGGATCTCAGCGAAGATGACCTGATGGATCTGCTCTTCCTGCGGTTGGATATGATGACCGTGGTGAAGATGGAGCAGGGGAATGCCACGCGGCTCTATTCCGCCCATCTGGTGCCCCAACCGGTGGAGGGTCGGAATTGGATCCTGATGCAGCCGGAGATTCCCAGCCAGCAGGCCCATTCTTGTCGGGAACTTATTGCTGCCCTGGAGGATGAGTTTGCCAAGGCCCGTCCGGTGCGGGAGATTGATTCAGGTCGGGACCGGGCGATTTTGGTCAGTGTAACTCCGCTGTCCAAGGGTAAGGCCCAGGAGTCCATGGACGAGCTTGTCGATCTGGCGCGTTCCGCCGAGGTGATTGTCCTCGATACCGTGGTACAGCGACGGGAAAAGATCAACCCCCGCTTGATCCTCGGCAAGGGCAAGCTCGGCGAGATCATGCTGACCGCGCTGCGGCTCAACGCCAACCTGTTGATTTTCGACCAGGAGCTGAACCCTTCCCAGGTGCGGTCAATAACCGACCACACCGAGCTGCGGGTTATCGATCGGACCCAGTTGATTCTCGATATTTTTGCCCGCCGGGCCTTGAGCCGGGAAGGTAAGCTGCAGATTGAGATGGCCCAGCTCAAATACATGCTGCCCAGGTTGACCACCAGAGACGATGCTCTCTCCCGGCTCACCGGCGGTATTGGTGGTCGCGGCCCCGGCGAGACCCGCCTTGAGGTGGACCGCCGTCGCATCAATGACCGGCTGGGTAAGTTGGCCAAGAAACTCAAGGAGGTTGGCCGCGAGCGGGAGCAGCGGCGGAGCCGCCGCCGTAAAAAGGACTTGCCGGTTCTCTCGCTGGTGGGCTATACCAATGCCGGGAAGTCAACCCTGCTGAACACCTTGACCAACAGCGCCATTGTCGCGGAAGACAAGCTGTTCGCCACCCTGGACCCGACCAGCCGCAGGCTCCGTTTCCCCGAGGATGTGGAGGTCATCATCACGGACACGGTGGGTTTTATCCGCCATCTTCCGGAGGAGTTGCTCAAGGCCTTCAAGGCGACCCTGGAAGAACTGCACGAGGCTGATGTGCTGGTGCATGTTATCGATATAAGTAATCCGCGCTGCGGGGACCATATCCAGGTGGTGGAGGATTTGTTGCGGGAGCTTGAGCTGGAGGGTATTCCCTGTCTCAAGGTTTTTAACAAGATTGACCTGGTGCCGCTGGAGATTGTTGCCGAACAGCTGCGATTGCATGAGGCAGTTGCCTTAAGTGCCCGTGATGCTGCAACCTTTGGACCGTTTCTGGACAGGGCCAGGAGTTTGGTTCTGAAAAAATGGCAGAAGAGAGGGGGATATGCACAATCTGAGCCCCAGGAATCAGCCCCCGACACTCAAATTTCTTCGCCAATCTAACTGATTATGCGCATGCTATTTCATAGACGACAATTTCGCGGGTTTGCTTCTTTTCTGCTTGCTCTGGTTTTTTTCTGGGGCGGCGGACACCCTGCGCTCGCCCAAAATGCGACTATCGATGAGTTGATCGTCACCAATTCCAGTACGGACCTGCTGCTATTTTTGACGGTCAACAATGCCTTTACCAAACAGATGGAGGAGGGGATCAAAAACGGCATCCCTGTTACCTTCAATTTTTATGTGAAGCTGGAGCGAAAACGAAACACCTGGCTCAATCAGGAGCTCGTTTCTTTGAAGTTTGATCATACCCTGAGTTATGACACCCTGAAAGAGGAGTATAGCATTGTCCGCTCGGAGTTGAGCGGTCAGGCCTTCCGCACCAAATCGCTGGCCGAGGCGAAAAAAGCCATGGCCCAACTCAATGGCCCTTCGATATCGCCGCTGAAGGCCCTGACACCTGAGGCTGGATATCTGCTCCGGGTTAAAGCTAAACTTGCGGAAAAAACCCTGCCGCTCTATTTCCACTATGTGATTCCCTTCTGGAGTCTCTGGGATTTTGAAACCGAGTGGTATACGGTGGAATTCAGGTATTAGCATGGATACCACCCACGAGGAGGTTCTCTGGAAAGATCGGCAGCGCCGCAAAAAGCGTATCCGTCTGGTCATCCTTGCCTGTCTCGTTCTGATTCCTCTGCTGACCTATTTTGAAACCAGGATCGTGCAGCTGGGAGCCATTCCCTTTCCGGTCAGCGGCAATGTTCTGATCTTCGTGCTCATCAACTTCAATGTCCTTCTCCTGCTGTTGATGGTTTTCCTGGTGCTTCGCAATCTGGCGCAGCTTGTTTTTGAGCGGCGGCGCCGTTTTCTGGGGACCAAGCTTCGTTCCAAGCTGGTGATAGCCTTTGTTTCCATGGCCTTTTTTCCCACCGGGCTGCTTTTTTTCATCTCTTTGCAGTTTGTCTCCACCAGCATGGATTACTGGTTCAATATCAATATCGCCCAGTCCCTTGAAGAATCGATCTCCATCGCCAAGAATATTTACCAAGAGACCCAAGATCAGGTGGACCGTCAGGCTCGTTTGATTGCGGAACGTCTCGAATCGAAGCGCTACGGGGATATCTCTTGGGGGAATGCTGGCCCGTTGCTGCAAGACATTATCAAAACCCATGGCCTGGCCGGAATAGAGGTGGTTTCGGAGCAAAGGGAGGTGCTGGCCCGTGCCTACAGGCCGGAGATCGGCGGTGAGGCTGTTCCGGAAATCCCCTTGAATATGCTCCGTAATGCTCTGGACGACAATCGGGAGCAGGTCACTGTTCAGCCGGTGGCGGCGGGAGATCTGGTCCGCGGTGTCAGCCCGGTTCGGATCGGGGGAAGCGACGGTCGTCATGGGGTGCTGATAGTTTCCCTGCTTATTCCCCAAGAGCGGGTTCGGCGGATGCAGATCATCTCTGCCGGTTATGAGGGGTATAAGCAGTTGATGATCCTCAAGGCTCCGATTAAAACCAGCCTGCTGGTCATTTTGTTGATCGTCACCCTGTTGATCGTATTTTGCGCGATTTGGTTTGCCTTTTATGTGGCAGGGGGGCTGACCGGCCCCATCGGTAAGTTGGCCGAAGCCACGCGGCGGGTGGCTGAGGGGGAGCTGGACTTTGTCCTGGAAAAGACCTCGGGCGACGAGATGGGAACCTTGGTTGATTCCTTTAACCGGATGACCAGCGATCTTTCCGCCAGTAAACGGCAGCTTGAAGAGGCAAATGTCGCGCTGCGCCAGGGCAATCTTGATGCCGAGACCAGGCGGCGCTATATGGAGATTGTTCTGCAAAATGTGGCGGCCGGGGTTATCTCCCTGGATGAGCATGGTCGAATTACGACGATCAATCGGTTCGCCGAGGAACTTCTCAGAATTAACCGTAAGGCCTTGGAGGGCATGGATTATCAGGCGGTTCTCAGGCCGGAGCATCGGGCTGTTCTGGAAGGTTTTCTCGCCGAGCTGTCCAAAAGCGGCAAGTCTTCCATGGAGAGACCGCTTCGCCTGACGGTGGGCGATGAAACCTTTTCGCTGCGGGTAAATTTTACCCGGCTGGCAGATGAGAACAACCAGCCTCTTGGCGTAGTTTTGGTGTTTGATAACCTCACCGAGCTGGAAAAGGCGCAGCGGATGGCGGCCTGGCGTGAGGTGGCCCGAAGGATCGCCCATGAGGTGAAAAATCCTCTGACCCCAATCCAGCTTTCCGCCCAGCGACTCCGCAAGAGATACCTTGACCGGTTGTCCGGGGATCAGGAGGTTTTTGATGTCTGCACCAAGACCATCGTCAATCAGGTGGACGAGCTGAAAAAACTGGTCAGCGAATTTTCCAACTTTGCCCGGATGCCTGCGGTGCATAAGACTATGGGCAGCCTTGCCGAAATGGCCAACGAGGCCTTTGTTCTCTATCAGGAGGCCCATAAGGACAGGCAGTTCCGGTTGCGGGTGGAGGGGCCGATTCCCCAGTCTTCTTTTGACGCCAAGCAGATGAAGCGGGTGCTCATCAACCTGCTCAATAATGCCGTGGCGGCCACCGCTGTTGGTGGGGTGATCGAGATTGTTCTTGCCTGCGAGGAAGAGCGCAATGTGGTTCGGCTCGAGGTGCGTGACAATGGCTCCGGGGTCAGTGATGAAGACAAACCGCGGCTCTTTGAGCCTTATTTTTCACGGAAAAAAACCGGAACCGGCCTGGGACTAGCCATTGCCAGTACGGTGGTGGCGGATCATCAAGGCTATATCAGGGTTAAGGACAACGAGCCCCAGGGCGCGCGCTTTATTGTTGAGCTTCCCCTTGGTAATGGCTAGAAAACCGTATTATCTGCCTGTCTGGGCATGGTATATTGGTATTGGTAGGTAAATTTCAACGAAACGGTAGCAGTGAAACGGCGATGGCGAAAACAATCCTTATAATTGACGATGAAGCGAGTATTCGTGAGTCTCTGTCCGGCATTCTGTCGGACGAGGGGTTTCAGACGCTTTCCGCCGAGGATGGGCAGCAGGGGCTTTCCCTTTTGGACGAGGAACGGGTCGACCTGGTTCTTCTCGACATCTGGATGCCGGGGCTGGACGGGATGGAGGTACTCAAGAGAATCAAGGAATCCCATGCCGAGTTGCCGGTGATCATGATCTCCGGGCACGGCACCATTGAAACCGCAGTGCAGGCCACCAAGATGGGGGCCTATGATTTTATTGAAAAGCCCCCGTCCTATGACAAGATCATCCTTTCCATCAACAACGCGCTGGACCTTGCCCGACTCAAGAAAGAAAACCTGATTCTGCGCCAGCAGACACACCGTGCCAGTCAGCTCACCGGGACCTCTCCGGCCATGGTGGCACTGAGGCACTTGGTGGAGCGGGTGGCGCCTACCGAGGCGTGGGTCTTGATCCGGGGGGAACATGGCACCGGCAAGGAGCTGGTGGCGCAGAGTATTCACCGGTTGTCGAAGAACGCGGCCAAGCCGATGATCGAGCTGAACTGCGCCGCCATCCCGGAAGAGCTGATCGAGTCCGAGTTGTTCGGGCACGAGAAGGGCTCGTTCACCGGAGCCACGGCCAGTCGCCGGGGGAAGTTCGACCTGGCCGACGGTGGCACGCTTTTTCTGGACGAGATCGGCGACATGAGCCTTAAAACTCAGGCCAAGGTGCTGCGCATCCTTCAGGAACAGAAATTTGAGCGGGTGGGAGGCTCGAAAACCATCCAGGTTGAGGTTCGGGTGCTGGCTGCCACTAACAAAGATCTTGAGCAGGAAATCGAAAAAGGGACCTTCCGGGCGGATCTCTATTATCGGCTCAATGTGGTGCCCATTCAGGTGCCGCCGCTTCGAGAGCGGCGTGAGGATATTCCCCTGCTGGTCGCTGACTTTGTGGCGGACAATGCCCGCAAGGGTTTGGGAGAAAAGGAATTCAGCCCTGCGGCTCTACAGGCCATGATGCAGCACGGGTGGCCAGGTAATGTTCGCGAACTGCGCAATTTTGTCGAGCGGGTTATGATCATGTGTCCGGCGGAAACGGTTGACGAGGCGATGGTAGGGCAACTGCTTGGTATTGCCCCGGCAGAAGGTACACCCTTGGGTGTCGGGTTGGAGACGCGGTACCATTCTCTGAACTATAAAGAAGCCAAGAAGATTTTTGAACGGGACTTTCTCAAGGCCCGGCTTGCAGGCAATGCCGGGAATATTTCTCAGACCGCGGAACAAATAGGCCTGGAGCGGAGTCATCTCCATAGGAAGATGAAATCACTGTCCTTGGATGAAGAATAGCCACAGCCTTTACCGGTACTTGCGAGGATGCTATGAGCGAACACGAGACCAATCTCCCCGACCAAAAGGCGCTGGAAAAGGAAATCGGAGAGTATCTCACGAAAAAATACGGGCAGAAGGTGAAGATCATCTCCAGCGGCCTGTTGCCTTTGGCCCAAGGCGAGGAGAGCGAGACGGGGCAGCCGGTCTCCGGCGGTGCGGCTCGCTTCCATTTTGACACCAATCCGGAAGATCTCATCGCCTATCTCGACGAGTATGTGGTGCGACAGGATGAGGCCAAGGCCATTCTTGCCACCAAGATCTGCACCCATTTCAACCGGATCAGTTATGCTCTGGCCAAGCCTCGGCAGGCACGGCGCAACATGGGACAAATTAAGAGTAACGTTCTGTTGATGGGTCCCACCGGCGTTGGCAAGACCTTCCTCATAAAACTCATCGCCCGTCATCTCGGAGTGCCCTTTATTAAGGGCGATGCCACCAAGTTCAGTGAAACAGGCTACGTGGGCGGGGATGTGGAGGATCTGGTCCGCGATCTGGTCCGGGAGGCGGATGGGGATATCGAACGGGCCCAGTACGGCATTATCTATCTCGATGAGATCGATAAGATAGCCGCCAGCCCGTTCAGGCTTGGGGCTGATGTTTCCCGGACCGGGGTGCAGCGCGCCCTGCTTAAGCCCATGGAGGAAACCGAGGTGGAGCTCAAGGTAGCGCACGATCCGGTCTCGCAGATCGAGGCCATCGAACAGTATCGGGCAACGGGCAAGAGGGAAAGGCGCCTGGTCAATACCAGAAATATCCTCTTCATCATGAGTGGCGCTTTTGGCGGGCTTGAAGATATCATCAAAAAACGAGTACAGCAGCAATCCATGGGCTTTGAGGGTTCTGTTACCTCGGTGAAAACCGCCGGGCGGTTTCTCAAGCAGGTCAAGGCGGAGGATCTGGTTGAGTTTGGCTTTGAAAGCGAGTTCGTCGGGCGTCTGCCGGTTATTGCCGTGCTCGATGAATTGAGCGAAGATGATTTTTACGAGATCCTGGCCAATCCCAACAGCTCCATCGTGGTTGCCAAGAAACAGGATTTTCGGGTGTATGGTGTTAATCTCCAGTTTGAAGGCGCGGCGTTGCGCGAGATAGCCAGGCTGGCCAAGCTGGAACGTACCGGAGCCCGGGGGCTGGTCAGTGTCATGGAAAAGATTCTGCTCCACTACGAGAAAAAACTGCCTTCCACCAGCATCCGCCACCTCGTGGTTGATGTGGAGATGGTGCGCTCGCCTGCCGTCGTTCTCGAAAGGCTGTTGGCGGAGGTTGGAGTGCAGGAGGATCACCGGGTCCGTTTTGAAGTGTTGCAGGCGGAGGAATATGAGCGATTGATCGGCTTTATCCTGAAGCGGATGGGGAATTACCTGGAAGACCATCAGGTGCTCACCACTCCAAAGCGTTTGCAACTCATGGCCAAGGAGAGTCAAGAGCAAGATGTGGATCCCCGGGAGGTCTGTGATGCCTTTATCCTCCTGATTCAGGCTATTCACCGCAGTGAAGCGGAGATCAGCGAAAAATGCGGGGTCAAGGTTACTTTTAGCGAAGAGGCCGTTGACCGTTTGTTGACCCGGGAGCCGCGGACCGTTGAGGCCATTCAATCCTCGTGTGCCCAGATTTTGCAGGCCATGGAGTACGGCCTGCGGCTCATGGGGCAAAAAAAAGGGATTGCGCAGGTGGTTGTGCCCAAGGAGGGGGTTGATATGCCGGAGCGGTACATCAATACCCTGGTGGGGGAAACCTTTAAGATAGAATAAATGCTGGCAAAAACCTTTTGCCAGCTCAGCAAAGGAGAGAAGAGATCATGATTTTTCCTGAATACCGAGCCCGCAGGCTCAGACAGAACGAAACCTTCCGGGCGCTTATCCGGGAAACCAGCATTTCCCCGGCCAATCTTGTCTATCCGCTTTTTGTTATGCCCGGCAAGGGCATTCGCGAAGAGGTCCCATCCATGCCCGGGGTGTTCCGGATTTCCGTGGACCAATTGGCCAAGGAGGCCAAGGAGTGCATGGGGCTGGGGGTGAACTCGGTCATTCTTTTCGGTCTGCCCGACAAAAAGGATTCGAAAGGATCAGGGGCGCATGCCAAGGACGGCATCATTCAGCGGGCCATCAAGGAGTTGAAGAATACGGCGCCGAAACTCATGGTCTGCACCGATGTCTGTCTCTGCGAATATACCAGCCATGGCCATTGCGGGATCATGATCAATGATGTGGTGGACAATGATACCACCCTGGAGGTGCTTGCCAGGACCGCGCTTTCCCATGCCCAGGCCGGGGCCGACATGGTGGCGCCCTCGGACATGATGGATGGCCGGGTTGCCGAGATTCGGGGGATTTTGGATGAGAATAATTTTCATATGCTGCCGATCATGTCCTATGCGGTGAAGTACGCCTCTGCGTTTTATGGGCCATTCAGGGATGCGGCGGAATGTGCCCCCCAGCATGGGGATCGCAAAGCCTATCAGATGGACCCGGCAAATGTGCGGGAAGCGTTGCGGGAGGCGACTCTGGATGTGGAAGAGGGTGCGGACATCCTGATGGTCAAGCCGGCCATGGCCTACTTGGACGTGGTTAGTAGGCTGCGGGACGAGTTTGATCTGCCCATCGCCGCCTATCATGTGAGCGGGGAGTATGCCATGATCAAGGCTGCCGCGGCCAATGGCTGGATCGATGGGGAGAAGGTCATGCATGAGAGCCTGCTCAGCA
>CALMMG010000108.1 GCA_937868185.1 uncultured Pseudomonadota bacterium | reverse complement strand
AACCATCCAGTAAAAAGACGGATCCCTTCCTGGACGAGGAGCTGTTGATTTGTCTCGGCCACCCCAAAAATCTGCGCGGCAAAAAGGGCTTGGCGGGTTGGGTTTTTCCTGGCGGCAAAGGCCATGGCTCCGGGCAGGATTGCCGCAAGTCCTGCACCGTGGGGGATATTGTGCAGCGCGCTGAGGGAGTGTTCGATCAGATGAAAGGGGAATCCGACCCGGCCAAGTCCTGCGGCGCTGATGCCGTTTAAGGCCAGACCGCTTGCCCACATGAGCTCGGCCCGGCACTGGTAATCCTGTGGGTTGGCCAAGACACCCTCGCACGCGGTCATCAGGGTTTGCATAAGTCCGGCGCTGTAATGATCCTGTAGGGGGGAAAAGGATTCTTCCCGGTTCAGGTAAAATTCGAGCAGATGGCTGAAGGCGTCCACGGCCCCGAAGGCTGTTGTGGCCGGTGGAACGCTGTAGGTGACGGTGGGGTCCAGAATGGCAATTCTGGGAAATAGATGTCGGTTACCGATGCCGATCTTCTGGTTGGTTGTCTCATTGGTGAGCACCATGCCGTTGTTTGTTTCAGAGCCCGAGCCAGCGACCGTGGGCACGGCGATAATCGGCAGGGCAACCTTGATGCTTTTTTTCCCTTTGAAAAATCCCCAAACATCGTGGCAGGCTAAGGCCCCGGCGGCAATGGCCTTGGCGCTGTCCATGACGCTGCCGCCCCCTACGGCGACAATAACCCCGATCCCGCTTTTTTGCGCAAGGGCAACGCCTTTTTGAACGTGGCTTAAGATTGGGTTTGGCTGTACTCCCTCATGCTCGATAACTTCGACTCCGGCTTGGCGTAAAGATTGGTGGATAGCCTGATAAACTCCCAGTTTTTTCAGGTTATCTCTGCCGGAGACCAGCAAGACCTTGGTATCTACGGAAGCGGTTTGCTCGCCTATTTGGCCAATAGCGCCTTGGCCGAAGATGATCTTGGTCGGGTTGTGAAAAACAAAATCTCGCATGGCGGATCAGCCTGCGGGGCTGTCGGTCACGGCGTTGGTAAGGCGGACAAAATCTTCGATGGTCAACCGTTCAGCCCGGGTTTCCGGATTGATCCCTGATTGGGTCAGCAGGGTGGATATCTGCTCCCGTGACAAGCCGTTGATCATGCCGGCGCTCAAGGAGTTGCGCAGAGTTTTTCGTCGCTGACCAAAGGCGGCATTGACGATGCGGCGAAGCAGTTTCCGGTCATGGGGAGGGAGTTGGGCCACCCGTTCGGGAACAGGGCGGAAAGTAATTCGCACCACCACGGAATCTACCTTGGGCCGCGGGTGAAACTGATCAGGGCCCACCTGCATGATGGTTTTTACCGAGGCACAGCCAGCAAGAAGGACGGAGAGCACCCCGTATTCTTTCGAGCCAACCGAGGCGGTGAGGCGTTGGCCCACCTCTTTTTGCAGCATAAGCACGGCCCGGTCCAGCGATTCGTGGTTCTCAATAAGCTTGAACAGCAGCAGATTGGAGATGGAGTAGGGGAGGTTGGCCAGAATTTTCAGTGGGCCATTGGTCTGGGTCGCAAGTTCGCCAAAGTCGGCCTTGAGAAGATCCTGGTGGATGAGGGTGACGTTGGCGGGCAGAGATTGGTGCTCCAGGTGGTAGGCAATGATACCGGCATCAAGTTCCAGGCCGATTACCTGCTTGACCCGTTCGGCCAGGGGCAAGGTCAAGGAGCCTAGGCCCACGCCAAGTTCCAGAACAGAATCCTCCGGGGTGACCCCTGATAGCTCGACAATGCGTTCCGCTGTTTGCCGGTGGACCAGGAAATTTTGCCCTAATTTTTTACTGGGGGCAAGTTGGTGTGCTGTTAGAATTTTTTTTATGGGAATATTGTTGGTCATAAGGTCTCAGGTGAGAATATGTTTTTCTAGTCTCTTTTTGCGGAGAGTGCTGAAAAATTTGAAGGAAAAGATATATCCAGCGCAGGCAAACGGGATTGCCAGCAGGATTCCGCCTAGAAGCATAACCGCAACGGCCTCAAGTCCCAGTTGTTTTAGGGGGGCAAGATATTGTTTGTAACCTGCCCCAGAGGTAAACAGGCCCAGCAGGGCTTGGGTTCGATCCCAAGAGAGACGTCCTGGAAGCAGCCAGCTTCCCACCCGCCAGGAAAAATAATATTGCGGCAGCCAGGTGAGGGGATTGCTGATCGCTGTGGCTGCGATCAGCGCGGCAAGGATATTTCCCCGCAGGAGCCAGGCAAGGATAATGATGAGCGCGCTGTGCAGGGGGATGGTCGGGGTAATGCCGACAAAGAGACCGATGGCTACACCTAAGGCCAGGGAATGTGGGTCTCCCTGTAACCGGAGAAATTTAAGGTAATAGTATCTTGCGGCGCGATTGGGCTTCATGGCTCGGTGCGGATTTCTGGTGAATTCGGCGCAGTTCCACTGGAAATAGGCCTAGGGTTGAGGAGCGGCGAACGGGAATAGGCATCCGTGTCGAACGAGGTCGTGGCTTTTTCGGAAAAATGATAAAAACCCGCCAGGGCGATCATCGCGGCATTATCCGTACATAGCTCAAGGGAGGGCATGAAAATCTTGATGCCCCGTTCGGCGCCAAGATTTTGGAGAGAGGCGCGTAACCTGGAATTGGCCGCCACACCCCCGGCCAGGGCAACGGTGGATATTTTGTGCAATTGTGCGGCCTTGAGCACTTTTGTGCACAACACTTCTACCACGGCTTCCTGGAAAGACGCGCAGACATCGGGGATGTAGAACGGTTCGTTTTTTTGCTGGCGTTGGTGGACATAGTTGGCAACCGAGGTTTTTAGACCGCTGAAGCTGAAATCAAGACTGTCCGGGGTGAGCCAGGCGCGGGGGAAGGGGATCGCGGCAGGATTTCCTTGTTCGGCTAAACGGCTGATGACCGGCCCGCCAGGATATTCAAGACCAAGAATCTTGCCCACCTTGTCAAAGGCCTCCCCTGCCGCATCATCCCGGGTTCTTCCCAAGGGTTGGATGTCGGTATGGTTATGGATCAGGAAGATGCTGGAATGTCCTCCGGATGCAACCAGAGCAATATAGGGAAATCCCGGCTGCTCCTTTTCCAGAAAAGGGGAGAGGAGATGCCCGACAATGTGGTCAACTCCCACATAGGGGATGCCTTTCACTGCCGAGATGGCCTTGGCAAAGGAAAGACCGATGAGCAGCGAGCCGACAAGACCTGGCCCCTGGGTGACGGCCAGTCCGTCAAGATCGTCCAGGGTAATCCCTGCTTGGTTAAGAGCTGTATCCACCACCGGATAGATATTTTCCAGATGCTTTCTGGAGGCAAGCTCGGGAACCACGCCGCCGTAAGGGCTGTGCACGGCCACTTGGGAGTTGATAACATTGCTCAGCAGGGTGGTGCCGTCGCGCAGAACCGCAGCGGCGGTTTCATCGCAAGAGCTTTCAATGCCGAGGATGAGCATAAACTGTTTTCTCCATGGTAAGCCGTTGGAGCGGCATGAAAAAGTCGTAACGGAATGATTGACAAAATAATGGTTATGCCGTTACGGCTCCTAAATTTTAAGGTAGGCTTGAAAAATGGCAATTGACGAATGCTCTCCGGCATCGTAGTCTTACGTCCCTCATTATGTAGCAGGAAAGCCGAAAAAAATCAAAGATTGATGCAGGCAGTGCGGACGATTTTCTCTGGATATCCTAGGGTCTCGGGCCAGGATGGTTTTCCCTGCATGCCGCGTAAAGGATACTCCCAAGACGAACATGATAATCAATCACGGACAACACACAGTGCAGCAACCGGCGAGTTCTGACTCTCTATCTGAATTGGTTCTTCCTGATAAATCACAAGGAGAGCGGCTTACGGACATGTTTGCTCGTTCTATCAGTTACTTGCGGATCTCCCTTACTGATCACTGTAATCTCCGTTGTCAGTACTGTTCGCCGCAAGAAGGGCAGGTTAAGTTGGCAAATGAGGAGTTGCTCCGGTATGAGGAGATTCTCCGGGTAGTGCGTATTGCTGTTTCGCTTGGTATTGAAAAGGTCCGGCTGACCGGCGGTGAACCCCTGGTGCGGCGGAATGTACTCACCTTTATCAGGGCATTGGCTGAAATTCCGGGGCTCATCGATATTCGCCTTACCACCAATGGAGTTTTGCTGGCCGATTATGCCGAGGCCTTACAAAAGGCTGGGATCAGTAAGCTGAATATCAGCCTCGACACCCTGCGTCCGGAGCGTTTTCGTCAGATCACCGGGGTTGATGCTTTTGCCCGTGTATGGGACGGGATCAGCAAGGCCAGGGAGCTTGGCTTCTCCCCGATCAAGCTGAACATCGTTGCCCTGAAGGGGATAAATGATGACGAATTTATCGATTTTGCCAGGCTGACCCTTACCGAGCCCCTTCAAATTCGTTTTATTGAGTTCATGCCCATTGGTGTTTCGGCACTCTGGGACAAAGGGAAATACATCAGCTCCCAGGAGATTATGGAACTCCTTACGCCCCTGGGTACGCTGGTGCCGGTCGCGGCGAAACGTATGGACGGGCCTGCCCGTATTTATCGGTTTGCCGGAGCTGTCGGGAGTGTCGGTTTTATTAGCCCCATCAGCCATCATTTCTGTGACCGGTGTAACCGGTTGCGGCTCACTTCGGAGGGAAGGTTGCGGTCCTGCCTTTTATCCGACAAGGAAACCGATCTCAAGGAGAGACTGCGCAGCGGGGCAACCGATGAAGAGATCAGGGAGCTTATCGTCGCGACTATCCTTAGCAAGCCAAAAGGGCACAATATTTCGCCGGAAGGCGAAGGGAATTGCCACGGGCAGATGTCACGGATAGGGGGATAGGAAAAGAGGGGGAAGCAAGTGGGCCAGTCAAGGGGTTGTCTTATGGTCGTATGGCTACAATTTTTGATTATGTCCGTTTTGGGAAATATTTTTTTCAAGTTTTCTAAATGTCCACCTGAAAGACACAGCTCCTGCGATCAATGCTGCCATTAACGCAACAATGAAGAGCGAGATCGTTAATGTGGTGCTGTCGGAAATATATTGGATCGAGAAAACTGGGTAACAAAGAATAAGCGGGACATGTGCTATTGTCGCAGCAACTATCAAGGAAATGGATGCGTTGAATGTTTGGACAGCGAGTCGTGGCTGGGCCATAGTCTTTTTGTTATCATGCCGTCGGGAAAATAAAGAGTTGAGAGACTGTTTTTTGACCTCGTTACTCTCCCACCCGGGGATAGGACCCCAGCCACTCAAAATACGAACAGATTTCTTTTAACCGGTCACACCCCTCCCTGACAATGTCATCCTCCAGATGGCCAAGCAGGTCGATGAAGAAAAGGTAACGGCCTGGTTCGTCTTTGATCGGCCGCGATTCGATCCGGGTCAGGTTGATGGAACGTTGGGCCAAGATGCTCAAGGCGTCGTTTAAGGCTCCGGGTCGGTCGAGGAGGCTGACCAAAAGAGAAGTCTTGTCCTTGCCGCTTCTGGAGGGAGATTCTTTGCCGATGAGCAGGAAGCGGGTGGTGTTGCCCCGGTAATCCTCAATCCCTTTGACCACTGTCTGCAACTGGTAGGTGGTAATGGCTAGTGAGCTGGCAATTGCAGCCACGCCGGGGTCTTCTGCCGCCATTTTTGCGGCAACGCTTGTGCTGAAGACGTCCTGAATCGCAACGTTGGGTAGATGTTTTTTGAGCCATTGCCTGCACTGGGCAATAGGTTGCGGATGGGAAACCACCAGCTTGATGTCATTCATATCGCCTGATTTGTTGACCAGGTTGTGAATGATTCCCAGATTCAATTCCCCGCAGATTTTGACATTGTATTTGATGAAGGAGTCTAGGGTCGAGGTGACCGCGCCTTCGATGGAGTTTTCTACCGGGACAATGCCGTATTGGGTTCTGCCCCGTTCAACCTCGTCAAAGATATCTTCAATGGTTTCCAAAGGGAGATATTTGGCGGAGTGGCCAAAGTATTTTACCCCGGCCAAATGGGAAAAGGTTGCTTCGGGGCCAAGATAGGCGACTTCCACATTTTTTTGCGAGAGTCGGCAGGTGGTTATGATTTCGTGGAAGATGCTTAGCAGAGGTTCGTCGGGAAACTCGCCGTTGTTTTCCGTGAGCAGACGTTCAAATATCTGCCGTTCCCGCAACGGATCCCACTTGGCCTTGTTATTCTGGTTTTTGAGCTCGCCGATTTTTCTGGCGCAGAGCAACCGCTTTTTGAGAAGTTCTAAGAACTGGCTGTCTATGGCATCAATCTGTTGCCGGACATCGGCAAGGGTAAGGGCATTTTTGTTTTTCATTATGGGATTGCTGGGTTTTGAGAGCTGTATTTTGGTGTCGTATTTGATGTGTGCCCCATTCCGGGGGATGCTTTTATGATTTCAGACAATTTCCTTTAGGTACAGTTGCTTTCTTAATCGTATCCAGAGAAAAATAAAAGGGAAAAGTTTAGGATGTCCGTCATGGGCTGTTTCCTTAAGGAAAGTCGTTAGCTAAGGGGATTAACTATTTGCTTCTCTTGGTGGATAATGTATAAATATTTTGATGAGATATTATTGGTTTTGCTGTAGTAGAAAGGCCTTGTTCTTCAGCCAAAGTTTTAAAAAACGCTCAATCGCTTCCCAGGCCGAATCATGAAAGTTAAAGTCTGTATGCAAAAAAACCTGATCACCATCGGCAAAGAAGCTTTGCTGCAGGAGGCAGGGGCGTTGATGAAGAAGCATTCCATTCGCCATCTGCCGGTGGTGGAAGACGATCAGCTGGTCGGCTTTATAACGGAAAGCGATTTACGGCAGTATTCCTTCCCTTCACAGGAGAAGGATATTCGGGTGCACGAGGTGATGGTGCTTAATCCCATTACCGTCAATATCAACGCCAGCATTGAAAAAGCTGCTCGCCTTATTCATGATTACAAGATCGGTGGCTTGCCGGTTCTGGACAAGAAAAAATTGGTGGGGATCATCACCGCCATTGACCTGCTCTCAGCCTTCATCAGTATGATGGGTCTTTTGCGTGACTCCTCACGGCTGGATGTCCTGGTCGGTAAGGTCGGCGGTGTTGAGGACGTTACCCGAATCATCAAAGCGCACGGGTGCGAGATAATCAGCGTGGCCACTGAGAGCCATTCCTCCAGGCGGAAACTGTATTGTTTTAGACTGGAAAAGGGCGAGTTGGATAAAGCGATTGAGGCCCTGGAAGAAGGTGGCCACAAAGTTGTTTCGGTGGTGGATTAGCATCCGGTCAGGGTGTGATTTTGTCCCGGGAAGGAGAGGGTTACATGAGCGAGTTCAAGGTTCAGAAGACATACGAAGAAATCAATGCCAAAATCAAGGCGGGTCAGGCCGTGGTGGTCACCGCCGAAGAGATGGTCGGCATTGTTAAAAAGTATGGTCCGGTTGATGCGGCTAGAAAGGTGGATGTGGTCACCACCGGCACCTTTTCCCCCATGTGTTCTTCTGGAGCGTTTATCAATTTCGGCCACTCCAATCCTACCCATAAGGCGCTTAAGGTGTGGTTGAACAATGTGCCTGCCTATGCTGGTCTTGCAGCGGTTGATGTCTACCTCGGAGCAACAGAGCCGACCGAGGATGACCCTCTCAACAAGGTTTTCCCTGGTGAGTTCCTTTATGGTGGTGGTCATGTGCTTGAAGATCTGGTGGCCGGGAAAAGAGTGTTGCTTAAGTCGGTTGGGTATGGAACCGACTGCTATCCCAATAAAAATATCGAAAAAGAGGTGACTCTTGCTGATTTGCCTTACGCGCTTTTGGTGAATCCCCGCAATTGTTATCAGAATTATAATTGCGCCATTAATCTTTCGGAGCGGACCATTTATACCTATATGGGAACTCTGAAACCCCAGGTTAAAAATGCAACTTTTTGCAGCGCCGGCGAGTTGAGCCCCCTGCATAATGATCCATTTTATAAGACCATTGGCCTGGGGACGAGGATATTTTTAGGTGGCGGAATCGGATATGTGACCTGGCAAGGCAGTCAGCATAACCCGAAAGCCCTGCGTTCGGAAAACGGTACTACCAGAAGGGCGGCTGGCACCCTGATGGTGCAAGGGGATTTGAAACAGATGTCTGCCCGTTGGCTTAAGGGCGTGAGCATGCAGGGCTACGGGAGCTCCCTGGCCGTGGGGATCGGGGTGCCAATCCCCATCCTCAATGAGGAGATGGCCGCGTATACCGGGGTTTCCGATGCGGAGATTTTTACCCAGATTGTGGATTATTCCTATGACTATTCCCATGGCGTGGCACGCAACTATGGGGAGGTGAGCTATGCGCAACTCAAAAGCGGCCAGATCGAGGTGAATGGTAAGATGGTGCCCACAGCACCTCTTTCCAGCGTGGTTCGCGCTCGGGAGATTGCCGAGACCCTCAAGGGTTGGATAACAACCGGAAAGTTTTTTCTTGAAAAGCCCATTCAGACTTTGCCGTCAGAGTAAGTGTCGTCAGGGTGGACATTTCTTTATCCAGAAAGTATCGGCAGCTGCAAGAAATATTTTCACAACATAAAAAGGTCGCTGTTGCCTTTTCCGGCGGGGTAGACAGTTCCTTCCTCCTGTATGCTGCCTGTGTAACTTTAGGCTCCTCGCTGGTCCATGCCTTCCATGCCAGGTCTGAACTCCTGCCGCCCTTCGAGTCTGAGGGGGTTGAGTGCGCTATCCAGGAGCGTGGTTGTTCTTTTCATCCCATCGAGATCAAGCCTTTCAGTTGGCCAGATTTCGTGGCTAATGGCAGCGACCGCTGTTATCACTGTAAAAAAAAAATCTATCAAACATTTTTAGCTGATCTGCTTTTTTCCAAAGGCGTATTGCTGTTCGATGGTACCAATCTGGACGATCTGGGGCAAGATCGTCCAGGGTTACTGGCTGCTTCTGAATTAAACGTACAGACTCCTTTGGCTGATGTTGGCCTAGCCAAAAAAGAGATCAGGTCGCTCAGTAGGGAATTTGGTCTGCCAACTTGGGACGCCTATGCATCTTCGTGCTTGGCTACCAGAATAGCGCAACGGGAACCCATCACCAGAGAAAAAATTTTACTGGTGTCGCAATGTGAGGCGCTGCTTCGCGAAAGAGGGTTTATGGGGGTGCGGGTACGCCTTTCCAAAGAAACGGCAACCATTGTAGTCCTGCAAGAAGATTTGGGTGAAATACAGAAAAAGCATGTACTTTCAGCTATTAAAGGTATGTTTTTGTTCCTGGGACTGCATAAGGTTATGATTGATTTGCAAGGAAGACCGCATGGGGCAGGGTGACTCTCTGTAGGGAATCAGCGGGAAAAAAATAGATCGATATGTCATTTTTTTCTTATTTCATCACATTTTTTGTTTGACAGGCGCTTATTTTTATTTGACAATCACATCACATAAGTTTAAATCGCCCCTAAGGCAACATAATTACGGTGCTTGTAGAAGGCAGAGAATCTCTAAATTCACGAGGAGGAAGGAGAG
>CALMMG010000107.1 GCA_937868185.1 uncultured Pseudomonadota bacterium | reverse complement strand
CCATTCGTGCATGTGTGCGGTTACGCCTGGCGCCGGTCAAGGCACCATACCTTGGGAAACCGGCATTAAAAAACGGCCCTGATCTGGGGCCGTATGGACAGTCTTTTTTAGAACCGGCACTTTTACCCCTAAGCCCTGTTGCTGTCAAGGGAAAAATTCGGCGCATTCGCACGCAGTTACTTGCGGCGGCGAGGGGTAAAGTTGGGGGTGATGGGTCTAGAGGAAGATGAAGCAAAGCAGGTTGAAGAAGCCTACTTGCTGGTCTTGAGCCAGAGATAATTGGCAGGGGCACAATAACACCATGGGGTAAAAAAGGGCGTCCCCCGTGGGATTGAGGGGCGCCCTTTTTATACTACTGAATAGCGAGAAAACTAGAAGCCGTAGGATACCAACAGGTAGCCGACATTTGCTTCATAGTTGGGATCAGCATTCAGACCGCTGTAAAATCCCTGGTTTGCAGCAACAGGCTGATAGCTATAATTCGTATAATTAACATCTTGATATTTAAACTTCTCATACATATACCCGACAGTCATCTTCAACTTGGGATCGATGGCATAAATAGCCTTGGCTTCCAAGGTATTCTTGGTGTAGTCATCCGACTCGGTATTGGAAGGGAAAGTGGGCTCGCTGAAATCAACCTGTCCGTTAGACTTTTGATACTGCCATGCGAGATTGAAGGTCAATTTCTCGGTAGCCGCTAAATTTGCGGCGAGGCCATATGTCCAGAAATTGTCATCATTGGACAGGACATAAGGTGTTGTTGTTGCCGCGCTGGTATCAGCGGGAACTGCCAGAGCAATTCTGTTGGCATCGTTTTTGGTGGTCTCATAGCCGACAAAACCGGTCAAAGTGACCATGGTGCTTGCGTGCCAAGTGGCATCCAGATAGACGTTTTTGCGCTTGTCGTTCTGGATGGTGTCTGTGGATGCCTCATAATTGATGTCCTTATAGGCAAAACTCAGCCCCCAATCAAGGGTTTCCGTGGGGTAAAAGTCGAAACCTACTTTCCATTCATCGCTGGACTGATCCTGATAGTAGAATGTTGTTGGGGTCCCTAGGTCGTCGGAATTACGCTTCAGGTGTTTATAGCGTATCTTGGCGGTCATCCAATCTAGGGCACTGTTTTTGAGACCTACATATACCGAGTTGTCCTTGGTTGAGTCGGCGGGTATGCCCGCGCCTTCCAAGGTAGAGCGATCCATGTTCAGATATTCGTACCCTGCTTCCAGTTTTGTTTTGTTGGGCAGACGGTAGCCGAGATCGATACCTACATCATCTTTCTGGTAGCTTGCAAGAAGGTCTGCATTGGAAGTAGCGCCACTGTTATAGGAAATGAGGCTGGAGTTGTTATCCTTCTTGAGGTATCGGTAGTAAACTTTGGAGTCCAGCTTATCCACCGGGTTGGAGGCCAGAGAGACTGAAGCAGACGTGTAATTAGTATCCCCCTCAAAGGTCGTTCGGTTTAGAGTATTAAATAAAGTCCATGTTGCGGCCGTCGCATTTACCTCGCTTGCCGCAATGCTACTCTTCATATGGGAATAGCTAGCGCCCACAGCAAGAACAGAGGCCAAAGGAAGATCGCGCCAGCTCAAATCAGCAGCCAGTTTGCCGTAGTCGTTGTCTGGAGAAAATGCATCCGTTCGGTCTATCCCTTGCGTTGTTCCATTGCCCCAGGAGTTGGCATAGTCCATGAACTTATTGTCGTTCGTAAATGAGCTCAATGTGCCGGAGAGAGAAGTGGATATGGTTTCGCCAACATACCCGACTTTTAGGTTTAGATTATCCGTGGTGGTCGAAATCGGTTCGGGCACCTCGGCTATTCCTCTATTGGCACTTGCCATTTGCCCCAGATAAAAGCTATAGGGCCGTAATCCGTTCTGTTCGCGTCGCTCAACACCTGCTTTGACATAAAAAGGAGAGTTGAGCGACAGTTCCAGTTCCCCTCCGTAAGTTTTGTGATTGACCGAATAGTCAAATTTTGTCCATTGTGACACTGGCAGCGCCGCTGCGGCGGCCGCTGTTGGAATAATAAGATGGCTCGTGCCAATCCCGGTGGCTGGCGATACAGCATCAAAGCCGTAGTTATGCAGCATTTCGCTGTAGTTAAATTTATACTTGAAGCTCCCGTACTCGCCGCCCTTTACCTGGAAGGACTGATCATCAGTTCCAGGATTTTCCGTGTCAAGCTGGAAATGATAATTCCCCTTGAATGCATCGAGCTGAACCTGGCCCATAACGCCATCGCTCATGTCTCTGAATTCCTGAAAAGCGGCGCCGTCGCTACTAGTGCTGCTCACGCCTCGGACCCCAAGCTCGATAAGTCCATGCACGTCCGCTGCTTCTTCTACGGCGAATGCGGCAACAGGAGTGACAAGCGTCAACAATACAACTGCAGAATAAACTTTCTTAATCATTGCTTGCCTCCTTTATTTGGTGAATGATCTTTTGAAATTGGCAGAGCCATGGATTGCATGATGACACTCGATACATCCACGGGCCGAAACTCGCTTTGAAGCACGGTTTGCTGCAAACATATTGCCAGCAACATTAACCGCCCCTTCGTGAGTAGCGTCATCAGCAGCATGGCAATTCTGGCAGAGACTAACCACCTTCTCCACCAGCAGGCTCTCATGCCGACTGCCGTGCGTGGTATGACAAATCAGGCAATCTTCGGCAACAGGCGGGTGTTCATAGATAAAAGGACCACGCTTGTCGGCATGGCATTTGTAACAGAGCTGGTTGGTACTCTCGGCTTTGATCATGTGTTTTGTCTGGGTGCCGTGGGTATTGTGGCAATCGGAACATTTGACCTTGCCTTCAATGATGGGATGATGTGACATCTTGTTGGCGTCGGATCGGACATCTTTGTGGCAACCGAAGCACACGGTGGGCTGTTTCACGGTGGAGCGCGGGGAGTGGATATCGTGGCAGGCGACACAGGTCACGTCATTCTTCTTGTGTGCGCCCATATCCCAAAGGGCAAGATGGGCTGCTTTTTTGTGGCAGCCGAGACATTTCTGGCTGAGTTCCTCGGCGGCGCGTCCCCCGCCTTTGTTGAAGGAAGTTACGTTTTGCTTGGATGGATCATTTTCATGCTTGTCTGTTGCCGCATGGCAGGACTGGCAATCGTTTTTGCCCTGCCAGATTTTTGCATGGTATGAAGCCTTGAAGCTTGCAACCGGTTTTTCATGGCAACTGACACACGCGGCCCCAAGTTCAGCCGCCTGCGCCAGGTCCGGCGCAAGAAACTGGCCCCAAAGGCCACCCCCCAAGGTTATCATGGCCAAAGACCACGTCCCCACAACGATTTTTGGCAACAGCCTGTTCCGCATAACTTTCCTCCTCTCCTTGATTTCCCCTGCTTTTTTTGTTCGGAAAAGACCAGTAAAACTGGCGATTCCATTGGTGTTTGTCTCAATTCTTGCGAAAAATGTGCCAGGGGTGCAAATAAAATTGCAGGCACGGAAACACAAGGGGATAGCCTCTGCTTGTCCGGCTCATGCATCAGGCCGTGCGGAGTATTCTGGTGAAATAACCAGAGCGGTTTGGGCATATGCCCAGATCATTTTTCAATGAGCGGGGTTGGTGCTGCGTACAGCAGGGGCGGAGCTTCTCTGGTAGCGTGAATTGCATCTTGCACAGACGCAGGGCGGCTGGTAGTCTTTTTGCACTCGACGGGAATTTTGGACTCCGGTTTTCACCGGGGTGATGACTTTTTGGAAGTCCATCATCTTTAGCTGGAGGGGATTATGCGATTGTTTCTTGCCCGAGATGTAATCCGCATTGTGCTGAGCTGCCTCTTCCTGTTCTTTCTCGCGGGTTGCAGCGACGAGCAGAGCGCAGTCCCACCTCCTCCCCCTCTGGCCCGGAAGATTGTCATCGGTCTCATTCCGGAGATGGATATCTTTGTCCAGAAAAAGCGCTACGAGCCCATTGCCAACTATCTCTCGCAACAAACAGGAGCCGTGGTTGAGCTCAAGATCCTTTCCCGCTACGGCAACATCCTGAACAATTTCCAGAGCGAGGGGTTGGATGGGGCTTTTTTCGGCAGCTTTACCGGGGCCCTGGCTATCAAAAAAATGGGGGTCGAGCCCCTGGTCCGGCCTGAGTACGAAGGCGGGGTCTCCACCTATTACGGCATGGTCTTTGCCAGAAAGGACAGCGGCATAAAGACGGCGC
>CALMMG010000106.1 GCA_937868185.1 uncultured Pseudomonadota bacterium | reverse complement strand
CCGCCTATCTCGACAAAAACGTCGGCACGGGCAAGAGTGTGAACGTGAGCGGCATTACTCTGACCAACATGGATGCAGGCAACTACACCTTCAACACCACCGCCGCCACCACCGCCGATATTCTCGCCCGCGCCCTGGCCATCTCAGCAACGGGGATGAACAAAGTATATGACGGTGGCTTAGGGGCAACCGTCACCTACGCAGACAACCGCATAGCAGGCGATGTTCTCACCATCGGCGGCACAGCCGCCTATCTCGACAAAAACGTCGGCACGGGCAAGAGTGTGAACGTGAGCGGCATCACTCTGACCAACATGGATGCAGACAACTACACCTTCAACACCACCGCCGCGACCATTGCCGACATCACCGCCGCGAACCTCGCAATCACGGGGGTTACCGCAGCAAACAAAGTGTATGACGGCACCATGACCGCCACCTTACTGGGCACGGGTGCAATCACCGCCTTAGGCGACGACGCCGTTAGTTTAGGCGGCAGCGGCAGCGGTATTTTCGCCGACAAAAACGTTGCTCTCGGCAAAGCCGTCACTGTCAGCGGCTACAGCATCAGCGGCGCGGATGCCGACAACTACTCTCTACTGCAACCGACCGGCCTGACCGCCGACATCACTGCCCGCCCTCTGACCATCACCGCAACGGGAATAGCCAAGGTCTATGACGGCACCACCGGGGCGATTGTCTCCTACACAGACAACCGCATAGCCGGTGACCTTCTGACCATAAGCGGCACCGCCGCCTATCTCGACAAAAACGTCGGCACAGGCATGACTGTGAACGTAAGCAGCATCACCCTGGGCAACATGGATGCAGGCAACTACAGTATCATCAACACTACCGCCGTGACCACCGCCGATATCATTGCCCGGGCCCTGAGGATTGCCGCAAATGATGCAACTAAATATTATACCGGCATTTCCTTCATGGGAGGTAATGGGGTGACTTACGCCGGCTTTGCCAACGGCGAAACCTCAGCCGTGCTGGACGGCACTCTAGCTTATGGTGGCACCTCCCAAGGCGCAACCAACGCAGGCAGCTACCTGATCACCCCAAGTGGTTTGACCGCTGACAACTATAGCATCACATACACAGATGGCGTGCTGACGGTGAAGCCAGCGCCAGCAGCGGGAGGAATGTTACCCGCTGTTGCTGAGGCAGTGGTTACCTTGCCTGGTGAAGGGGCTAACCTGCTTACCGCTTTCCATGCGGCAAGGACGGCAGCAATAACACCAGTTACTCCTGTCCTCGTTCCCTCAAGCATCCTGGACATTTTCGAACCCCAAAATACAGGCGTCAGCATCGACAACAATCATTCAGTCGAACAGGTTAACAGTCTTACCCTGGTGAATGGCGGGGTCAAATTGCCTACCTACACGAAGATTTCCGATGGGGAAAAAGAAAAATCCGATGCCAATAAAAGCGGCGAGTAATTAAAAAGGACAGCTCTGTGCACACCCGACATCCCCAACGTTTTACCCTGGCGTCCCTGGTATTATTGACCAGTCTGGCGACCCTGTCCGCCCATGCAGATCCGGTTGCCCCAGATGCCGGGCAGACAATACGCGAGTTGCAAAAGCAACCCGAGTTGCAGGCGCCGAAACCACCGGCTCCTTTACGTCTTGAAGAGAATGTAACACGCAGAGACTCTGCCAATGACAATATGCGCATCGCAGTAAACGGTATCCGTGTTTCCGGCAACAACGTCTTTGCCGCCGCTGAACTGGAAGCCCTGATCGCCAATCTGATCGGCGGCGAACAGACCCTCGCCGATCTCTATCAAGGGGCGGCACGGATCACCGCCTATTACCGCGAACATGACTATGTGATAGCGCGGGCCTATCTGCCGGCACAGGAGATCAAAGACGGCGTGGTGATAATCGATGTTGTGGAGGGACGCATTGGCGAGCAACAGATCACAAATCAATCGCGGTTGTCCGATGACCGGGCAAACAGCTATTTGAGTGGGATCAAGAGCGGCGAAGCGCTCCAGGCAGCACCCGTGGAGCGCGCCCTGTTATTGTTGAACGATACCCCAGGGGTAGGCGGGACCCGCGCCACGCTACAGCCCGGCGCCAGCGTCGGGACATCCGATCTGATCGTTGAAATCGACCCTTCTGCCCCCTATGCCGCCAGGGTCGAAGTGGACAACTTTGGCAATCGCTATACCGGCGCAAACCGCTTGGGTGGCACACTGGCTCTTAACAGCCCGCTTAAAATGGGCGACCAGGTCACCGTGCGTGCCCTCGCCAGCGACCAGGATCTGACCTATACCCGCATCGCCTACCAGATTCCAATCGGCAGCAACGGTTTACGACTGGGAGCGGCTTATTTCGACATCCGCTATCGCCTGGGTAAGGAATTCGCTCCATTGCAAGCGCACGGCACGGCGACCAGCAGCAGCCTGTTTGCCGTATATCCATTCATCCGCAGCCAGACCGGCAATCTCTCTGGCACCTTGACCCTGGAAGACAAGCAACTCGAAGATCTGACGGATGCGCCAGTTACCGCAACCAACAAATACATTCATCTCGCCAACATGGGCCTAGCCGGAAATTATCAAGATACGCTGGCCGGTGCCGGGGTTACTTCCTTTGATCTTTCACTGGTAGCGGGTCGTTTGGGCATGGATGCCGAATCGCGCGCTACGGATGAACTGTCTGCCCGCAGCAATGGGGGGTTCACACGATTGACTTACAGCGTCAATCGCCTGCAACGCTTGACTGAGCTTGACACGTTGTCAGTTTCGCTCTCCGGTCAGTGGGCCGGGCAAAACCTCAACTCCTCGGAGAAATTCTACTTGGGCGGGGCCAACGGTGTGCGGGCTTATCCGCAAGGTGAAGCCAATGGCGACCAAGGCTGGTTGGCGAATCTTGAGCTGCGCCATCGCTTTCTGCCCAATCTCCAGGGCGTAGTGTTCTACGATGCAGGGTCAGTGAGAATCAATCACAATCCGTTCGTTAGCGGAGAGAACAGTCGCAATATCTCCGGCGCCGGGGTGGGGGCGAATGCCAATTTCTTTGGCTTGCAACTCAATGGTTATGTGGCCTGGCGCATGAGCGACAGCCCGCCCACCTCTGAGCCCGCCTCCTTGGATCGCAAGCCAAGGGTGTGGGTGCAGGCGAGCTGGACTCTTTAAGCAAACGGTTAATCTCCAGGTGGAACTGGACCAAGGACCGTGAAATTTTCCACCACTGTTTGAAACTGAATCCCCTAAAATCACTGTGGTGGGCTTGGTCTCAACTCAAGAACTATATTCAGCCACGAGTCGACGCACTTCCAGATCATGAAGCGGCCTGCCCAAGGCCAGGCACTGGACTCGGAAGGAATCGACCAACCGGCCCAGATGCGCCTCTTGACAGTGCAACCCCAGCTGCCGCAAGCGCTCGACCACACCCTGCCTGCCCACCTTGGCCCCATACGACAATTGCCGCCGCGCCCCGACCAAGACAGGTTCGTAGGGCTCATAGGTCCGCGGATCTTTGCCCAATCCGGCAAGGTGCAGACCGGTTTCACAGGCAAAGATTCCCGCGCCGATCACCGGCTGATGAGGTTCGATCTTCCGGCCCGAACAGTCAGCAGCCAAACGGGCCAGGCCTGGCAACAGGGTGGTTTCGTAAGATCTGCCCCCTTGCAGGGCCAGATAGCCTGCCACCTCTTCTAACCGGCTGTTGCCTGCCCGCTCACCCAAGCCAAGCACCGTGACGTCGGCCCAATGGGCTCCGGCCTCCAAAGCACCAATGGCATTGGCCGTGGCCATGCCAAAGTCATTATGCATGTGCACCCCGATCTCCACCGCAAAATCCCGGCGCAGCTCGCTCACCAAAGCGGCAATACCACCGGGGGTGGCCACTCCCACCGTGTCGGCAATCCGGATGCGGTCCACCCCATTTTCACAGGCAACCGCGACGATCTCGCGCAGAAAAGCCGGGTCGGCCCGGGTCGCATCCTCCAAACCCAGGGAAACATAAGGCACCGCATCCCGCGCTTTGGCGATCGCCTTGGCCACCATCGCAACCACTGCCGCACGCTCCAGGCCCAGCTTGATGGCGATATGGAGGTCCGAAACGGGAACGGACAGGGAAAGCACATCCGGGGCCAACCGCAGGCCACAGGCGAGATCATCCTCCCGGCAACGACACCAAAGGGCCAAGCGGTTCACGCCAGCCTCCCTGCGGCAGCGATCAACCAGGGCAGGAAGCTCTTTATCCAGCGGGGAGGCGACACCGACCTCCACCTCTTCGACCCCGACCCGCACGAGATGGTGGGCAAGGGCTACTTTCTGCCCCATGGGAAAGGCAACGCCCACCGTCTGGCTGCCCTCGCGCAGGGTACTATCCACCAATCCTCGCACATGTTCCATGGCCGTCACCTCACCTGGCTGA
This sequence comes from uncultured Pseudomonadota bacterium, assembly GCA_937868185.1. Lineage (GTDB taxonomy): Bacteria > Desulfobacterota > Desulfobulbia > Desulfobulbales > Desulfurivibrionaceae > Thiovibrio. The sequence continues at coordinate 749 of CALMMG010000106.1, read as the reverse complement.
TACCGCAGCAAAACTGTGCGCGGCCAGATTTTCCTTCTTCCACTGCGCCCGCCAGCAGACCTTTGTCCGCCAGCCGTCATCATCCTCCGAGGTGGCAAGCTTCTTTCGACCGCTGACCTCCTCCACCCGCCCATTGGCAAAAATGACCAAGGTATCACCAAAGACCTCCACATCGGCCGGGTCATGGGTGATGACTACCAAGGGTACGGCGAACCGTTTCCGAATTTCAAGCAGTTCCATGCGCATCCGGTGGCGCAACATGGAATCAAGGGCAGAAAACGGCTCATCCAGCAGGAGAATGGAAGGCTTCTTGATCAGAGCTCTGGCCAAGGCTACCCGCTGCTTCTGCCCCCCGGACAACTCCACCGGATAGCTCCCGGCAAGATGGGTGATCTCAAAGGATGCCATGATTTCCTCAACCTCTGCCCGATCATCGGGCAACAGGTTGAAAGGCCAGGCTCTCTTCAGAGGATAGGCGATATTTTCCCGCACAGTGAGATGGGGGAACAGGGCATAGTCCTGAAACAGATACCCCACCCCGCGCTTTCTCGCCGGGAGATTGATCCCCTGCTGGTCATCAAAAAGGGGCTCGCCGTCCACCGTAATCCTACCCTGCTCAGGGGTAACCAAGCCGGCAATGGCCTGGATGGTGAGGCTCTTTCCAGAACCAGAGGCGCCGAAAACCACGGTAAGATCGTCCTGGGAGGAAAAAGCAGCCTCCAGCTCAAAGCGCCTGTCCCCAGACCGCA
>CALMMG010000105.1 GCA_937868185.1 uncultured Pseudomonadota bacterium | reverse complement strand
CGCGCAGCTTGACCACCTCGCCCACCACGATGAGGGCAGGGGGCTTGATCTTTTCCTTCTTGACTACCTCGGCGATGGTGGCAAGCGTCCCCACCACCGACTTCTGGATCGGGGTGGAGGCCCAGCGCACCACGACTACCGGAGTCTCCGGGGAGCGGCCATGCTTGATCAGATTTTCGGTGATAAAGGGCAGGTTCTTGATCCCCATGTAAAACACCAGGGTGCCGATGCCGGTGGCAATCTTGTCCCAGGCGATATTGGAAACTTCCTTGGTCGGGTCTTCATGGCCGGTGATAAAGGCCACCGAGGCCGTGTATTCCCGATGGGTGATGGGCACCCCCGCATAGGTGGCCGCGGCGGTGGCAGAGGTGACGCCGGGCACTACCTCAAAGGCGATGCCGTGTTTGGCCAACTCTTCGATCTCCTCGCCGCCCCGGCCGAAGATGAAGGGGTCGCCGCCCTTGAGCCGCACCACGATCTTGCCGGCAGAGGCATGATCCACCAGCAGCTGGTTGATCTCCTCCTGGGTATGGGCGTGGCACTGCCCGCCCTTTTTCCCGGCGTAGATCAGCTCGGCTTCCTTGGGTACATACTTGAGCAGCTTAGGGGTGGCCAGGTAATCGTACACCAGAACCTCGGCCCGTTTAAGAAGCTCCAGTCCCTTTACCGTGATTAGAGTTGGGTCGCCGGGGCCAGCGCCGATGAGGTAGACCTTGCCCCTGGAACGTGTCGTTTTGTTGTCGTTGTGTGTTGTCATAATTTTTCTCATGAACAAAAAACCGGCCTGCCTGGCCGGTTTTGATTCGTGCGCTGTCCGTCCGAAAGGGCGGGCTCGCTTTCAGTGCATCTCGTGGCCGTACACTTCGGAAAGGATAGCCCCGCCGCCTTCGGCCAGCAGCTTTTCCGCCAACCGCACGCCTAAGCCTTCGGGGTCGGTGGTGTCGGCGTTCAAACTGAGCCGGATCATTTTCTCGCCGGTTACGGAAGCAACCAGCCCGGTCATCTCTATTGCATTCCCGTTAACCCGGGCAAACCCGGCGATGGGCACCTGACAGCCGCCCTGGAGCCGGTGAAGAAATCCGCGTTCCGCCCGAACCGCCAGGGAGGTTTCCTGATGATCCATAAACAGCAGCCCTGCCAGCAGCTCTGCGTCGCTGGTGCGCAGCTCAATACCCACCGCGCCCTGGGCCACGGCAGGCAACATCTCGTTTTCCGTGAAATACGACTTGGCCCGGTCGCTGAGGGACAACCGGTTCAGTCCGGCGGCAGCCAGGATGATCGCATCGTACTGGCCCTCGTCAAGCTTGCGCAGGCGAGTGTCCAGGTTGCCCCGCAGGTCTTCGATGACAAGGTCAGGCCGGATATTGGCAAGCTGAGATTTGCGCCGCAGGCTGCTGGTGCCCACCTTGGCGCCCTGGGGCAGCTCGCGGCAGGTGGCGCATTTATGTGAGATAAAGGCGTCAAACGGGTTCTCCCGCTTGGTGATGATGCCGATGTGCAGACCCTCGGGCAGTTCGGCAGGCACGTCCTTCATGCTGTGCACCGCAATGTCCACCTCGTTGGCAAGCAGGGCCTCTTCGATCTCCTTGACGAACAGCCCCTTGCCGCCCACCTTGGCCAGGGGTACATCAAGAATCTTGTCACCCTTGGTGATGATCTTCACCAGCTCCACCGTGGTATCCGGGTATTGGGCCTCGATCAGCCCTTTGATCCAGTTGGATTGGGTCAGGGCCAGCAGGCTTGCCCGGGTGCCGATTCTGATTGTTTTCTGCATCAACTGTTCCCTTGTTGTTGTTTATCGAACAGATTGGCTGATCTGTGCTATGGATCGACTCCGTTCTTTAGCTTTTTTCCGTAAATTGCGCAATATAAAGCTGAGTTGAGCAGCTTGCCTGCTCATACGAAACTTATACTCTTTGGGTGCAAGTCGTTCGCCCGAGTTATTTTTTTTGAAGCCGGTCGAGCAGAGTCGCAGCCAGAAGCGGGATCAGAAGCTCATGGTGGCCGATGATGTTGTAGCCCTTGCCGCCGCCCATGGTCGGCCGGTTCACCACATTGGTCATGGTCCGGTAATGGCGGAT
>CALMMG010000104.1 GCA_937868185.1 uncultured Pseudomonadota bacterium | reverse complement strand
CGTCGACGATGAACGTTCCGTCACCGACAGCGTGAACCGTGCGCTTCTCCTTGCGGGCGGTATCGACGTATGCGGCTACTCCCTCTAACACAACAATATTGTGCTTTTTAACGATATCGATGACCTTGCACTCTATGTTGGCGAGGCATTCCTTGATCAAGGGCGGCCTGACAATCTTGGCCGGCACCGGGGTGAGCGTAAACTTGGCAAACTTGTCTGTGTCTGCTCCGGAGCAGGTTCCTATACCAACCACCTTGTCCAGCAGGTCGACGGTGGGAATTGCAATAACGCACTCCCGATTCTTTCGCAACGCCGCGAAGGAGTGATTCCATGCACCCGTGGTGATAGCAAATACCGGAGTAAAATCCATCACCATGGTCCAGGAAATCGTCATGATGTTGTCTTTCTCCCCATCATGGGTTGTCACGAGGACCACAGGCCCTGATTCCATCAAAGTGAAAATCTTGCTCTGTTTCAACTGACGCATGAGAGCACCTCTGATAGTCATGCCGAGCTTACGCGGGTGGAGAGCCAACCCCCTTGGCTTCAGGCAGCGAAGACGCGTTACTCAATACATTTCATACTTGGCCAACACTCCATCCAGCCCGCCGTTGCTGAGCGGCTTTTTCCAGGCAGGCTTGAGGCCGATCTTCTTCACCAGCTCCCGGTCGCCGAAATAGAGGTACGCCGTGGAGCCCGTGCATTTATGCTTGAGAAAACTGCCAAGCTCGCCCACCAGGGCGGCGGCCTCTGCCTGGGCGCCCAGCCTCACCCCGTAGGGCGGGTTGGCGACGATGACCGCATTGCTGATCGGCTCAAGCTCCTGAAAACGGCTGGTTCGCACCACCACCTCTTTGCCATACGGCAACTGGCCAAGGTTGATCCGCGCCGCCTTCACCGCCAATTTCCCTGCGTCGCTGCCCGTAATCAGCCCCTCGGGCAGGGCGCGAATCTGCGCATCCGCCTCGGCTTTCACCTGTTGCCATACCTCGGGCGCAAAATCGGGAAAGTACATAAAGCCAAAATTCTCCCACAGATATGCGGCGGGAATCCGGCAATACCGCATCAGGGCCTCGCAAAGCAGGGTGCCGGAGCCGCACATGGGGTCGATTAGTTGGCGCTCGCCGTCCCACTGGGTCAGGTCGATGATCGATGCAGCCAGGGATTCCTGGATGGGCGCTTCCACCGACTCCTGCCGGTAGCCCCGCCGGTGCAGGGAGGCGCCCGAGGCGTCGAGGCTGATCACCGCCGTGTTTTTATGGATATGGAGGTTGAAGACCAGATCGGGGTTGCGCTTGTCCACGTTGGGCCGGGAGCCGAATTTCTCCTGAAACTGATCGACGATGGCATCCTTCAGGCAGAGCGAGGCATACTGGGAATGGGTGATCTTGCTGTCGCTCACCGTGGCGGTGATGACAAAGGTCTGCTCCCGATCGAACAGCTCGACCCAAGGGATGGTCAACGCGGTTTTATACAGGTACTTAGTGCTGTGGCAGTCAAAATGCAGAAGCGGCGCCAGAACGCGGGTGCAGAGCCGGGTCTGGTAGACGATCCGGTACAGCACCTCGGGCGTGGCAGTGAAATACACGCCCCGATACACCGGGTTGATCTGGGTCGCACCCAAGGCCGCAAGCTCACGCTCGGCAAGGGGTTCGACATTCTCCGCCACCTGGGCGAAGTAGCTGTTGTTTTTCTGATAGACGAATTCCAATCCATACCCCTCGGAATAAAATGATTAGCCCCCTTAAGACCTGCCGATGGTACACCGGAATGCGGACAAACGCCAGAGACAACACAGGCCGTGGCCTGTTAACCCGCTCCCCTTCCGTTTTCTTTGCTTGCAATCGCAGAAAAGACAGGGTACCTCTTGCTGCGGAAAATCGTTACGGGGTTTCCCCGAGGAGGAACTATCATGGAATTCGAATCATTTGAACAGGCCTTGCATCTCTGCGTGACCGCCACCCCAGGCAGCGACGAGCAAGAGGCCGCCCTGATCTACTGCCTGGACAACGCGCCGCCCGAACTCAAGGACAAGATCGCCGACGCCCTGGCGAACTTCCACAAGGGCCACGGCGATGGCTGCGGATGCGGCTGCAATCACGACCACGACTGAGTTTACGCCAAGCCGCTATTTCTTCTGGAATAACGGGAGAAACTCGCCGTAGCCTTCTTTTTCCAGATCAGCCACGGGGATAAACCGCAGGGCTGCGGAATTGAGGCAGTAGCGCAATCCCGTGGGCTTGGGGCCATCGTCAAAGACATGCCCCAGATGCGAATTGGCTTCCCGGCTGCGCACCTCGGTCCGCTTGACGAAGAGCTTCCGGTCTTCATGCACGACGATTCTTTCCGGGGAGAGGGGCTTGGAGAAGCTCGGCCAGCCCGTGCCTGAGTCAAACTTGTCCAGCGAGCTGAACAGCGGCTCGCCGGAAACGATATCCACGTAAAGGCCGGGTCGCTTGTTGTCCCAGAATTCGTTGTGAAAGGGCGGCTCGGTGCCTTCCTCCTGGGTGACCTTGTACTGGAGCGGAGTGAGCCGCTTGCGCAGTTCCGCCTCGCTCCATTTCTTGGCTCCCCGCTTCGCATCCCCCCAGATCTTCTCCAGGCATTGATCCCGGCCCGAACCGCCGCGGTAGATGCGGTAGCGGATGGGGTTTTTCTTGTAATAATCCTGATGGTACTCTTCCGCCGGATAAAACGGGGTTGCCGGAATAATCGGTGTCACGATGGGCTTGCTAAAGACCTTGCGGGCTGCCAGCTCGGTTTTTGATTTCTCGGCCAGTTGCCGTTGCTCTTCGTCGAGATAAAAAATCCCCGCGGTGTAGGCGTGGCCCCGATCCACAAACTGACC
>CALMMG010000103.1 GCA_937868185.1 uncultured Pseudomonadota bacterium | reverse complement strand
TCCAGACTCAATTGATACTGATAGTCCTCAAGGAGTTCCTTGATTTCCGCGGGGGAGACCGTCTGGCCATGGCTGGCCTGGATAAACGCCGCTGTTTCCCGAGGACTTTGTTTGATAAAGGCCTCGGCCTTGACCAAGGCCCGGAGAAACCGCACCACCACCTCAGGTCGTTTTTCAAGCAGATTCGTGGTCGCCAGCAGCAGATAATAATTGCGGTACAAGCCCGGCTCCTCCAGAAGCACCGCATTACCCTGCAATGCCTGTTGGGCTTGGCTAATAACCTTATTGGTCATGGAGACGGCATCGATCTGGCCGCTGGTAAGCGCCCCCAATAACTCGTCTGACTTCATGAAAACAAGGGCAACGTCCTTGGACTTCAGGCCATGCTTTTCAAGATACAACTCCAGAAAATAGTGGGGAGCGGTCCCCTTGGTCGTACCGATCCGTTTTCCGCGCAGGTCCTCCGGTTTAGCAATACCCCGATCCGCCCGGGCTACGATGCGATTCAGATTGTCCGTGCTTTGCAGGGCGGCAAGCAGACGAAAATCATCCCGCTCTTGGGCGTATTGGACCACGGGCGGCTCAGCGGCTGTGGCAAGGTCGCATTCGCCCTTGAGCATCCCCTCAAAAGCTTCCTTGCCCATGATGAACTCCCGAGCCGTGACCGCTAGGCCCTGTTCAGCAAAAAAGCCCTGCTTCTCTGCCACCACCATAGGGAGCAACGCTGTCGTGGAGCGGCAGAGCACCACCGACTCCAGCGCCACCGGCGGCTTCGGCTTGGGTGCTTCCTCCTGGCGCTGTTTACAACCAACAACCAGCAGCGCGGAAAATGTAGCCAGGAAAACGAACAAAAACTTTCCCACCGACCCGCCAACTCCAGCCACATCTTTTCTTTTCCCCTCAAGGTAATCAGACATGCACGCCCTCCATTTTTTTACCCGGACCGGCAGAAACTACTCTGTTTCTACCTCTATTTTTCGCCTGGTACAGCGCCGCATCCGCTGCCGCAATCAGCTCGCTCAGCGACCTGCCACCATCCTTGGTCCATGACACCCCCAGGCTGACAGTGACGCTGGTGTTCTCCTGGATCTTCAGCCTGATCCGCTCCGCCACCGCCAATGCCGCCGTAATCTCGGTATCCGAAAGCAAAACCAGAAACTCCTCGCCACCATAGCGCACCACGAGGCTGGTCTCCCGCACCTCCTTCTTCATGGTCTCCGCCACCGCCACCAGAAGCTGGTCTCCGGCGCTGTGGCCGTGGGTATCGTTATAGAGCTTGAAATGGTCGAGATCGAGCATGATAATGGCAAAGGGCGTGCCATCGCGCCGGGCTCTGGCAAGGCTGCGTTCGGCAACGAAATCCAGATGCCGCCGATTGGCCAGCCCGGTGAGGGGATCATGGAGCGCCAGCCGCTTGGTTTCTTCATAGAGCCTGGCGTTTTCAACGGCAATACCAATCTGCTCGCCGATGGAAAGCAGCATTTTTTGCACACTCTCGCTCACCGAGGTGCCCGGCTCGGTCTCAAGACAGAGGACACCAACCACCCGCTTCCGGGACTTGAGGGGAATGGCGATATGACCGTGGGATTCCATCCCCGCATAACGGCTGAGATGGCGAGCATCCTGCAAGTCATTCTCCGAGACCAACATTTCCCCGCCTTCCGCCGCCATGCCAAAGAGGCATTCCCCCTTCTGCTGGGACTGATACATCTCAACAAATCCCGAAGAATCACCGAGTTCCTGGACAAGTTTCAGGGAACCGTCATCCTCGACAGACAGGATCGCACCCTGCCTTTTCAGGTGGAGCATATCCAGCCCGGTAAGCGTGTCAATGATATCGGCAAGGAGACCCTGCATATCAATGGAACGGCTCACCATGGAAGAGACCCGAAAAAGCACGGCCAACTCGGTGTTACTCCGCCGCAGAGCATCCTCGATCCGCTTGCGCTCAATGGCATACCGGAGGGCACGTCCGAGCTGGAAACTATCGACATGCCCCTTGACACAGTAATCCTGCACCCCGGCCTGGACGGCCTGGAGAGCAAGCTCGTCATCCCGCTGGCCGCTCATCACGACAATGGGCATCCCGGGCGCTGCCTGCCGCACCGTTTTGACCAGCTCCATTCCCTGGCCGTCGGGCAGGGAAAGATCAAGGAGGATAACGCCAAAGCTTTCTGCCCGAAGCTGATCCACGGCCTTGGCAACCCGATCGACGTGGGTTACGGCGAAGACCGGTTCTTTGATTTCAGCGAGCATCTCTTCTGCGAGCAGAGCGTCCCCGACATCATCCTCAACAAGGAGAATGCGTATTTTTTGAGAGGCGTTAGCCATGCACGGTTGACCTGAATTTCAAGGTTTGAGGGAAGTCACACTGCCATGTTTAGAGAAATAGCCGCTAAAGTCAACGGAAAAACTCGCCCCGCAACAACCCTAACTTACAGCTGAAGGTCAACAATAACGGGCAGATGATCGCTGGCCACCTTGGAAACCCGAAGCCGGCAACGCCTGCCGCCCAGCACGGTGATAGGCCCCCGGCAAAACACTTTATCCAGGCCGGTGGAGGGAGAAAAGGAGGGGTAGGTCAAAATGGCATTCTGATACCCGACCCCGTGGTTGGTGGCGCAGGCAAAGCCCAGCGCCTCGGTGAACAGCGGGGCAATCCGGGTCCACCAGTCGTTGAAATCCCCGGCCACGATACAAGGAGCCTCCGCACCGATGCTGGTGAACTCCGGGGTCCGCACCAAACGCCCCACCTGCTGGGGCCGCTCCTTGAAGGAGAGCCCCAGATGCAGGTTGAATACGGGCAGCAGGTGGGAGGGGTTGCCATCGGGCAGCTCCAGCTCGGTGAACAGGCAGCCCCTGGCCTTGCGGCCATCAAGGGTCAGATCAATATTGCGTTCTTTCGCGATGGGATAGCGGCTCAGGGTGGCGTTGCCGTACATCCCCTTGCGCAGCTGGACATTCAAGCCCACGGCGCAGTAGGGATAATTGCAGCGTTCGGCCAGTTCTTGGGCCAGATTCAATTCCCGCGAACGGGGCGCGCCCACATCCACCTCCTGCAACAAAACGATATCGGCATCGTAATGGGCCAGGATCGCGGCGATGCGCTCCGGACGAAACCGCCGGTCAACGCCGATGGCCCGGTGAATATTATAAGAAAGAATACGCAGATCCATGGCTAGTGCTCCAAAAAACAGTAGGGGTCGCATTGAGTGAATACATCGAGGCCGAAACCGTAGCTCACGGCAAGACAGCCCCCGCAGGCGGGACGCAGGCGGCAATCCCGGCAGGCCTGACAACCGGCCCGGTACTGGTAGGCGACAGGAGAATCATAAAGCTCTGCCAGGGATTGACTGAAGATGTTGCCGATCAGGGAGGGAAATTTCCGACAAGCATGCACCTCGCCATCGGGCAGCAGCGAGACAAAATTAAAGGCCGCGCCGCACCCAAACCCGGCGCATCCTCCCAACAGGGGTTCGCCTTTTTCTGCGCGGAGCACATTGAAAAGATTGTCCTTCAATCCCATGCTTGGATTTTCCCGAGCCGCGGCGAGATAGCTTGCCAAAAACCTGCGATACTCCGAGACTGGCACCGATTCCAGCAGGGAACCCTCCCCGACCATGGCCAAGCGATTAAAAACAAAAAGATCGGCCCGATCGCGGAGCAGTTCCGCCAGGGGGAGAACCTGCGCCATGTTGCCCTTGGTCAGGGTGAGCATCACCATGGAGTAGATCTCCTGTTCGCGCAGAAGATCGAGAAACGCCATGACCCTGGCAAAATAGCCCTTGCCCCGGATAAAGTCGTTATGCTCGGCCAGACCCTCAAGGCTTACCTGATAAAAGACAGGCTTCTCGATGGCCAGCAAGGGCAGAAGGTGCTCTTGCGAGGTGGCATTGCCAAGGATGGCCACGCTGAAACCGCGATCCACCGCGGCCTGATACAGCGCAAGAAAATGCGGATAGAGCAAGGGATTGCCGCCGGAGAAGCTCACCTGCCCCCGCACCTGGCGACTTTGGCAGAAGGCCAGCAGATCATCGAGCACCGCGAGACCTCGGGCAAGGGACAAGGGCGCACGCTCGCTCCGGTCGTAGCAATGCTTACAATGCAGATCGCAGACCTGGGTGAGGTGCCATTGCAGGGTGAAAACCTCGGCGGCCAAAAAGCGGGGCTCAACCGTTGCCGTAAGAGGAAAACTTTGCGCATCCCTGCGGAGGAGTGACGCTGGGGCGAGAAGAATCCCCTTGTCTGCCGCACGCTCAAGCGTTTCCTCGATGGCTGCCACCGACAACTCACCAAGGCCGGCGGCTTGATGGGGATCAATCCCTTCACAGACCAGCTTCAAGGCCAGCAACTCCTCGGGTCCTGCTGTCTGCGCCTGGCCCTGTCCCGTTGCCGGGTCAAGCCAGACCAAAATCACCTCCGGCTGCGGCACCGGTTGGGGCGAGACATTGGCACCGTTCTCCCCCAACAGCTTGGGCAACCCACCCCAGGCAACCTCAAGTAATTGCAGCGAGGGATTTACCGTGCGCCGCTCCACCACAGTCGGCAAAGCTGGACTCTCCTGCCCCACCCGGGACAACGCCAGTTCCAACCGAGCCAGATCGAAGAGAAACAGGGGAACACCCGGTACGACGAAAGCAGGGTCAGCAAGCAACTCGGCCAGCTCAGCAAGAGTGGTGGCTGGGGGTAAGAGAGCAAGAAACTCCTGCCACTGCGGAGCGGACAGCACCCTTCGGCAGACGGGAAAAATTTCCGTATAGTTACAGACAAGGGCCTCGGACATGATGACTTCCCATGGTTGTTGAAAACCCGACATTTTGTGATCAGTCTACCACAGGCCGAAAAAAAACCCATCTTCTCTCATGCCCAGGGGGAAAAAACAGATTGACGAAGGAGACGGGCTGTGCCACTATGCCCTTACAGCTGAAGGCTGTCTTGGAAAAAGGCAAACCCGGAGTAATCCGGGGACGCAAAGCCAACGGGTCCGCCAACGCGGATGGCCGGGTTGCCGATAGGGAATAATGGATTGCTTACAACCCATCTCCGGCAACAGAGACGGGTTTTTTTATGCCCTTCGGCTCAAAAAAAGACAGCCGCACCGTACCAAAAAACATCCAGGTTTGGGGGGGGGACCTTTATCCCTGGGTGCTTTCGCTCCGCAACGGGCGGATCACCTTGACCCACGCGCCGCACTGCCTATACACCGTACCCTGATTCTCTGCCTTGTTACAAAGCGCGTGACGCCCCATGGAGAGAGCCCGGCAATAGCCGGGCTCTCTCCGCTTTTTCCTAGTACTCCCGCAGCCGCCCCCGTAACCGCTCGATGAGCTCCAGATCCGGAAAGAATGTCTTCTCCGGCACAGTCGGCATGGGCAACCGGTGGCTTTCGGCAAACGGGGTCCCCGCCAGTTTCAGGTTATAGGCCTGCACCAGCAGCGACTCAAGATTCACCGCATCTTCCACATTGTAGGCAAGCAGGGTTTCCAACACCTGCGGCGCCTTGGTCCGGCAGTATTCCCGCCAGAGCAGCACCGCGAAGTACCCGTCCACCCCGGCCAGCGCGCCACGATCAAGGCCCATCTGCTTTTCACACCCCTTAAGCCCCCCGACAAAGCCGAGCCCCTGCAACAGGGGGCGCAGATCGATGTGAGCCTGGGCCAGCTTAAAACCGAAATGCCGCTCGAGCATGGGGACATCGAAGGCCTTGCCGTTGTAGGTAACCAACAACTGGTATTGCCCGATGTCCTCACCGAAATCCGCGAGATTCTCCCCCTGCACATAGGTGAAGACCTCTTTCCCGTCGTAGAGGCTGATGGTGGTAATGCAATGATCGGTGAAACTCAACCCCGTAGTCTCAATGTCGAGATAGGCCACGGAATCACGGTACAACGGAAAGACCCGCCAACGCTGCGCCGCTGGCAGCTGCCGGAGAAATTCGTGGCCCGCCTGCTGCCCTGCCTGGGCCCGGCTGCGGGCCAGATGCTCCTCGATGAGCTTCACCTTCTGGACGGAAAGGAACTCCGGGTACGGCGGTCTAAAATCGTCCCAGGTCTCCACGCCGGCCTGCCAAATCCGCCGCTCCGTAGTCTCGCCAATCCCGGGAATATGGACAAAGGTATTGAATAACATCGGCCAGCCTTATCTCCTACGGCATAGCAGGCCGCAGGGAAAAACCCTTGCCGGGCCCGACAATCGCCGGTAAACTTTAATTTGTGGTTGCCCAATCGGTTGTCTTTCCGGCGAAAATCCGGAGATAAGCGAACAGAGCGAGACTCCGGCCCAGCAGACACACATGCTGATCCCGACACAGGAAGACCTCCATGGAAAACTGGCTGCTCCCCGCCTCTGCTGCCCTGATTGTTTACGGCCTCTGGGGATTTTTCCCCAAGCTGGCCGTAACCTATATAAACCCGGCCAGCGCCCTGATCTACGAGGTGGCTGGCGCCATGCTGGTTGGCCTAATCAGCCTCTGGTGGGTGGGATTTCAGCCAGAGAGCCACCCCAAGGGCATTCTCTTTGCCATGCTCACCGGAGTGACCGGGATGCTTGGCACCCTCTTCTTCTTTGCTGCTGCCAGCCGGGGCAAGATCTCGGTGGTGGTGAGCATGACCGCCCTCTACCCACTGATCACCATCATGCTGGCCGCGATCTTTCTCCGCGAACCCATCACCGCCAAACATGCCTTGGGCATGCTTTGCGCCGTAACCGCGATTGTACTGCTTACCTGGTAGAGAGCCGGAGGCAATCTACCGCAGATCATTCCTCTTCCCAGAGAACCACCCGGTTGCGCCCCTGTTTCTTGGCCCGGTACAGGGCCTGGTCGGCCCGGCTGATCAAGCGTTCCTTGTCCGTACCGTGGTCGGGATAGACGGCAAGCCCCAGGGACAGAGTAACCCGCACCGGTCCGCTTTCGTTATGGAGCACCAGGTTCTCGATCTCCTGCCTGATGCGCTCGGCCATCTGGAGGCCTCCCTGCTCGCCGGACCCTTCCAGAACCAGGGCGAACTCCTCACCCCCGTACCGAGCCGCAATATCCACGCTCCGCGCCGCCCTCCGCAGGATCCCGGCCACCTCCTTGAGAACCTTGTCGCCAAAGGGATGACCGTGGCTGTCATTGATCTTTTTAAAATGATCGATATCGCAGATGAGCAGGCTGAGGCTCCCTGACCGCCGCTCCTCGCGAAGGAGCATCACGTCGAAGCCATGCTGAAAGGTGCGGTGATTGATCAGGCCGGTGAGTCCGTCGACGGTAGCCAGCCGGTTGATCTCCTCATGGGCCTGCCCCAGATCGATCTTGACTGCGACCTGGGCGGCGATGAGTTCGAGAATCTCCTGCCGCGCCTTGGTGAAGACCTCCGCTTTTTTCACCGCCACGGTGAGCGCCCCGGTTGCCTCCCCTTTTTCCTTTTGCAGGGGCAGAACCAACAGCGAATTGTAGCCGGTGAGCAGATGGTCGTGGCCGAAAACCTGAGTCGGCCCATGGCACTGCCCCTTGGCCGGCAGAGGGTGGTTGATCTTGAGCACCTGCCCCACCAGGCCCTCTTCTCGGGAAAATTCACGCCCCATGAGTTGCTCACTCCCTTCGCCCTCGGCCAGAGCCACACAATGCCCGTTGCCACAGACCAGGCTGATGGAAATAAAATCCGCCCCCACCAGCGTCCGCACCGCCTTGATGGTGGCCGCTAACACCTGTTCAAGCCCCAAAGCCCCGTTCAGCTCCCGCATGGCAAGACAGACCCGCTGGATGGCACTGCATTCATGGGCCATAGCCTGAAACTGCCGCCCCATGGTCACGTCCAAAGCAAGCTTTCGGGCGGCTAGGGTCATGGTCGCTTTTTCCGCCTCGCTCCACGGCTGCTGCCCGGGCCGATCAACACAGAGCACCGGGGCGATCTTCTTGTCATCAAACCCGAGCCACTCCTCCGCGTCATCGGGAAGACGTACCGCAAGAATCCCACCCACCTCAACCTGCTTCAGGTAATAGGGCACTCCCAAGGAAGGGGTGGCCGGGGCCAGGCTTACCAACTCCTCCGCCCCCAGCAACGCCCCGGTGATACCAACCCCGACCGGAAACGGCCCAGGGGCGATATCATTTCTGGTGGTGGCAACACTGCGCAGCCGGTACTCATGCCCCTCAGGGTCCGGCCACAGCAGGACCACCGTGGACAGGTTCAGAGTCTGGCGGATGAGTTCAAGCTGCAGATCAAAGGCGGCGGTGATGGTTTCCACTGCAGGCTGACTGCCCGCTTCCGGATCGTCAATAAGGTCGTAATCCGGCAAGGCACTGAGGATATCGGGCACGTCGGCAAACAGGCCGAGGTCCCGGGCATACTGTCGACTGGCAGTGTCCCTTTTAGCCCGGATCAGGGCCTTTCGCATCCGTTGGCGGTAGGCCTTACTGCTCATGAAAACACTGAGCCCCACCCCGGCGGCGGCATAAGCGACCAGATTGCCTGCCAGCCCGGCGGTTTCCTGAAAGCCCAGACCCCAGAGGCCTGCCTCCATCATGAGCGCAGCCAGAACAGGAACGAGCAAGGCCTGCATGGGAAAACTGATGGCCAGCCAGCCGATGAGCCCAACGGGGAGCAAGATCAACTGGGGAGCGATTTGCCCAAAATAGCGAAACACCATCCACACAACAACGACCCAGAGCAGAGGCCCGGCCGTACCGAAAAAAGAAGAATCCGCCGGAGAATCGCCCCCCCCTTGCCACGTTTCCAGGAGAGCAAAGATCAGGACCAACCCAGCCAGAATCAGGGCCGGGACACCAAAGTCACCGCCAGGCTCATATAACCCCACGGCCACCGCCACTCCCCCCAGCAGCCCGACCACGAAACCAGCCCGCCGGAACATGCTGCTGGTGCTCCGGTTTACTTGGCGTCGATCTCTTGCCATATCCCCCCCGGGCCCTTAGCCACGAATCCCGGATCGTCTCGGTCCGTGGGATTTGCCGACTCTTCTGAGAAATTGCTTGATCGCCTGAAAATAGAGCTTGCCGGTCAGCGCCAGAATATTGTTGTGATCGGCGCCAGGAATCATCTGAAATTCCTTGCTCCGCGCCCCGCAGACACTCTGCAACTCTTCGGCTTGAAGGAGGGGAATAATCTGGTCATGCTGGGCATGGAGAATATAGGTGGGCTTTTGCACCCGGGCAATTTTTTCCAGATTGCCAAAACCGTCCGCCTCTTGAATGCCCAACGCCTGCACATCCAGACCAAGGGTCCCCAGAAGCGGCAGGGTCTGGGCAATGCCGCTCTCGACAATGAGCCCGGCAACCGCCGCTTCCGAGGCTGCCAGCTCAATGGCCGAGACACTGCCCAACGAACGGCCCATCACCACCAGATGCCCGGTGCGCCCTTCTGCGGCCAGCCAGGTCCGGAGCCAACTCAAGATGCGATGCGCGTCCTGGATCATGGCGCTCACGGTGGGGGTTCCATTACTTTGCCCGTAGCCGCGATAGTCAACGGCCAGAAAATTAATGCCCTGCGCAGTGTACTGGGGGCCGACATCGTCATAATCAGCGACCACTTCGCCATTGCCGTGAAAAAAAAGAAGATTGACCGCAGCCGGGTCAGCAGCCAGAAAAA
The DNA here is from genome assembly GCA_937868185.1 of uncultured Pseudomonadota bacterium. GTDB lineage: Bacteria > Desulfobacterota > Desulfobulbia > Desulfobulbales > Desulfurivibrionaceae > Thiovibrio. The sequence continues at coordinate 7,772 of CALMMG010000103.1, read as the reverse complement.
ATCTACCCCCGAGTACCACCCCTGCTTCCACCTCTATCCCGTGATCCTGGGCACCGATCGGCACCGCTGTCTTGTCTTGCCGGGGATAAAATAGCGCGGCCACCACCTCAGGGCGGTCAAGTTTTTCGTATGTTCGTTTCTGCTCCATATTCTCCCCTTTCCCTGCGCCTGAAATCGTTTCCGGCCGCCGTTGATCCCCAGCCAGGACACCTCTTCAACTATACCCATTCACAATGGCAATATCTACCCAATTTTCTTCGCTTTTTCTTTGCACAGTTTCTGGGTTTCAGGTATGAATGTCTTTAAGGTTCCACAGAGTGTTCGTGTGCCCAAAAAATACTTCCAACCCTCTAGTTGCCAATCAGCCTATGTATTTTAGCTTCCTACAACTCAACTATCTGCTGATGTACTTCATCTATGGCCTTGCCTTCTTCAGCATGGGGTTGGCCATGGCCCTTGAAGGGAGCCGGTCGCCCAATATCGCCGAAGCCACCCTCCTCAAGCCCCTTGCCATGTTCGGAATCCTCAACGCCATCAATCAATGGCTGGAGATCGTTATTCTGCCGGGCACCTGGCTGGAAATTGCCATCCCAAGACCACTCCTGCTAGTCAAGCTCTTTTTCCTGGCCCTGTCCTTTGCCGCCCTGACCGCTTTTGGGGTCCAGGCCTATCGCCCGGCCAGACGCCAAGTTGCGGCGAGCCTGTACGTCAGCTTGGGCTTTCTTCTGGTCTATATCCTCGCCATAGCCCTCGACCACATCATCCCCTGGGAAATAAAACCGAACTGCCTGCGCTGCGCCGATGCCCAAGCCCGCTACCTTCTCGCCCTGCCCGGCGCCCTGCTCGCCGCCCTGGCCCTGAAAAACCATGCGGTCAAGAACAGAGCGACCAATGCACCCTTGGCCAACTCCTACCGTCTGGCCGCCTGGGGTTTTGCCCTGTTCGGCCTAACCCAGATCTTTCCCGCCCGGGCCGAAATCTATCCGGCGCCATTCATTAACGCCGAGCTGTTCCAACAGGTAACCGGCATCCCGATCCAGCTGGTCAGCACAATCCTGGCCCTATTCACCATGGGCAGCCTCATCCAGGCCTCACACATTGCCGAAAAAGGCCGCCAGCAGGAACTACACCAGGCCCAGCAAGATAAACTCGCCGCCCTGGAACAGGTCCAGCAGGAGCTGTTGAAGCGGAGGGAACTCAGAAAAGATCTTTTCCGCCATATCGTCCTGGCCCAAGAAGAAGAGCGCGGCCGCATCTCCCGGGAACTCCATGACGATACCGCCCAGATCCTCACCGCCGCCAGCCTGAACATGGCCGCCTTGAAAACAGTAGTCGGCACAGACCCAAAGGCCATCACCCTACTTGAACGTTCTCAGGGTCTTTGCCAGGAGATGTCCCAGGCCCTGTACCGGATGGTCCACGACCTGCGCCCCGCCCAGCTGGACGATTTCGGCTTAGTCCCGGCGCTGCGCCACCTGACCGAAGAAAAATGGTTCAGCCGCAAGATCGCCATTACCTTTGAGGCGACCGGGGAGCAGCGACGGGTTGAACCGGTGATCGAAACCGTTCTTTTCCGGGTGGCCCAGGAGGCGCTCACCAATATCCTCCGACATGCCCACGCCGATACAGCGAGCCTGCAGATCCGCTTTGCAAAAGACCTGATCACCCTCACCATCGAGGATCATGGTAAAGGTTTCACCCCTACCCTGAAAGGAGAAGGCTTCGGCCTGGCAGGCATCACCGAACGGGTCGAACTGATCAATGGTCGGGTGAAGATCGATTCGGCCCCGGGTAAGGGAACCACCATCACCGTGGTTGCTCCGGCCAGACTCGACCAGAGTGTTCCGCCCACCGCCAGCCCGGGGACAGAGGCGACGCCACCTTCTCCCATCTGAACCTTCCCTCCCTCCCCGGCCGGTAGCAAAACAGCTCAGCTGGTGGGCAATTGCCCCCGCACGATGTGGGCCTGACAGACCAGATACTTATTGTTGTGAAAATATAACAGGAGTGAACCAATGGCCCTGATCACCATCGACCGGACACGATGCAAAAAAGACGGAATCTGCGTGGCGGAATGCCCGTTCAGCCTCATTTCGCTGACCGGCGACGACGGCTTCCCGGAAATCCGCCCGGCGGCGGCCCGCCTCTGCATCCAGTGCGGCCACTGCGTGGCGGTTTGCCCCCATGACGCCTTAAGTCTCGCGGCCATGAGCCGGGAGGACTTCCAGCCCATCGGCAACGGCTCCCCGCCTACATTCAAGAAAACCGGGCAGCTTCTCACCAGCCGCCGCTCCATCCGGACATACCAGCAGCAGACCATTCCCCGCCCCCAGATCGAACAGCTTCTCGACCTTTGCCGCTGGGCCCCGTCCGCCAAAAACGCTCAACCGGTGCATTGGCTGGTTCTGGAAAATCCCGCAACGGTGCATCAGCTGGCCGGCCTGGTCGTGGACTGGCTGCGAACCGGCACCACCTATCCCGGCATCGTCACCGCCTGGGATCAGGACAAGGACATGGTCTTGCGCGGCGCGCCCCATCTGTTGGTGGCCCATGCCCGCGAAAACAGCCTCAAACCGGAAATCGACTGCGCCATCGCCCTGACCTATTTTGACCTAGCCGCAGCCAGTTGCGAGATCGGGACCTGCTGGGCCGGCATCCTGATGAGCGCCGTGGCGGCAGGATACCAACCCCTGCTCGATGCCCTGGCCTTGCCCGAAGGCCACCGGCTCTATGGGGCCATGATCTTCGGCTACCCGAGATTCCCTTATTTCAAGGTCCCAGCCAGAAAAGAAACCCGGGTCATCTGGCGCTCCTAATCCACCCGCACACCAAAAGGATGCACATGAACAACAACAGCGAGAAGAAAAAGCCCAATCCGGAGCGGGTAGCCATACTCCGCTCCCTGCCCCTGGAGATCAAGAGCCAAATCACCGGCGAAGAAGCCCAGGCCTTCATGTACGACGAGGATCTGCCGGAAAGCCTTTTGAACAAGCTAAAGGATTACCTGGAGTAAGACCACCAAGCTACTTGGACTGGCAGCACTTCTTGTACTTTTTGCCGCTCCCACAGGGGCAGGGTTCGTTGCGCCCGATCTTTTCGCTGGTTACCGGCACCCTCCCCGGATTGACCTTGCCATCCACGTACAGCCACTGCCCCTCTTCGCAAACAAACTTGGCCCGCTCATGCAACCGGTGGTCCTGACCATGCCCGGAGAAATTGGCGATAAACTCTACCACCCCGGCCTCCTCCCCTGCACCGCCAGCCTCAGTCTCCAACACCTCGATGCCGTGCCAGACAAAATCAGCCTCGTCGGCCAGATCAAGACTGGCCGGCCGGGTGCTTCGGTGCCAAGAACGGAGGATATAGGGAACATCCTGCACGGCAAAGGCGGTATAGCGTGAGCGCATCAACGCCTCCGCAGTAGGGGCGGGCTGACTGCCCTTCAGAAACGGACCACAACATTCGGCAAGCTTCAACCCCGTGCCGCACGGGCAGAGGCTCTCCTTCTCTTTCTGACTCATCCAATACCTTCCTTGTTTATATATTTGCAGGTCCCGACCCGGGAATACTTGTACATCCCATTCGGACTGTGCCACAATATATCTATTCTCTCCTCCCTTCAACCTCCTTCTGAGGCTCCCGTCATGAAAACGAAAACCTACCTCATCGTCGGCAACGGCGTAGCCGGAACAACGGCAGCGGAAGCCATCCGCCAGCAGGATCCCACCGGCAGCATCACCATCCTCAGCGAAGAGGATATCCCCTTTTACTATCGGATCAGGCTCAACGATTTCATTGCCGGGGATGTGGGCGAAGACAAACTCATCGCCAAGAAAGATGCGTGGTACCAAGAACAGCGGATCGACCTGCAAATCAATACCCGGATCACCACGCTCAATGCCACAGACAAACGCCTGACCACCGACAGCGGGGAGAAACTCCCCTTTGACCGGTTGCTCCTCGCCACGGGCAGCCATTCCTTCCTGCCGCCCATCGAGGGCATCGATCAACAGGGGGTATTCTCCCTCCGCCACATCAAAGACGCCAGAGCCATCCTGACCCAAGCCAAAGAAAGCGAGGAGGTGATCCTCATCGGCGGCGGCCTGCTCGGCCTGGAGGCGGGCAACGCCCTGCGCAAACTGGGCAAAAAGGTCACGGTGGTGGAATTTTTCCCGCGCCTCCTGCCCCGGCAACTTGACAACAAGGGGGGGGCAAGGCTCCAGGAACTCATGGAGGGTTTGGGCTTTGCCTTCCGCCTCTCGGCCATGACCAAGACGATCACCGGCAACAATGGCAGGGCCAACGGTATAGTCCTCGAAGGCGGCGAGAGCCTAAGCGGCCAGATGGTAATCGTCTCCGCCGGGGTTCGACCCAATTTGGAGCTGGCCAAGAGCTGCGGGCTTGATTGCGACAAGGGGGTCAGAGTAAACGACCGACTGGAAACCAGCGCCGACGCAATCTATGCCGCAGGGGACGTGGCCGAGCATCAGGGGGTGGTCTCCGGCATCTGGCCTGCAGCGATGCAACAGGGCAAGGTGGCAGGCACCAACATGGCAGGCGGCAAGGCCGAATATCAGGGCACCACCATGAGCAACATCCTTAAAGTTGCGGGCATCGAGGTTGCCGCCGCAGGCAACATCGACGCGGAAGGCCGCTATGAATCGCAGGTGGTAACCTCCAGCACCGTTTATAAAAAGCTGGTCATCGAAAACAACCGGCTCATCGGCTGCATCATGGTGGGGGATACCAAAAATTTCAACACCATCACCCGCTACATCACGGAAAAACGGGATATCGGCACGCTGAAAAATACCCTCTTATGACTTGGGGTTCTTTAGACCCTGCTGGTTTTCTTCATATCAAGGATGTGCACATAGATCGGCTGGCGGTTCGGGAGCAAGGATTACAGGCGTGCAGTATTCACAGGCGGAGTCGTCATTTTTCCTGTCAATAAGTCTCCAGGATTTCAGCAGGATGAGTTCAGCATGAGATTTTTTGCAAGCCTCACAGACCCAGAGTTCTTTACTGTCTTTCATCTGATATTTGAAACGTTTCATTGATGCTCCGTGCTCTTAATAAGTTTTCCCCTCTGCCGGCATGGTAACAGGAATTGACCAGATAGCCAACGGGCTTTTATGTCGCAGCGGAAAACTGCCGAGTTCAACCTATGCATAATATCCATTGACGATAATATCCTTGACAGATACCATAGAGGCATGGTCAAAACCTTCAAGTGCAAGGAAACTGAGAAGCTTTTTTACGGACAATTTTCCGCCAAGTTGCCCCAGGCCATCCAACGCGCGGCGGTTATCAAGCTGAAAATGCTTCATGCCGCGAGCCTTCTCGACACCTTGCGCATCCCCCCCTCCAACCATCTGGAAGTTTTGCATCATGACCGGGAGGGACAGCACAGCATCAGGATCAACAAGCAATGGCGCCTATGCTTCGTTTGGCAAGGCAACGACGCCTTTGATGTTGAAATCGTTGATTATCATTAAAGAGGTGACACTATGAGCAAAAGAGATTTTTCTCCCATCCACCCTGGAGAGATCCTGATAACCGAGTTCCTGGAACCGATGAGTATCACCCAGTATCGCCTGGCCAAGGATATTGGGGTGACTGCACGCAGGATCAACGAGATTGTGCATGGCAGACGCTCCATAACCGCCGACACAGCGCTTCGCCTTGGCCGCTTCTTTGGCATGGAGGCGGAGTTCTGGCTTAATCTACAGACCCATTATGATATGGAAGTGGCCCAGGAAGCCCTGGCAGACCGACTGGACACAGAAGTTCATCCATTTTCGCATGCGGCGTAGTTAGGGAAGAAACAGGAGAGTATCCTTTGTTATTTTTGTCCGCCCATATCGTGTTTATATAATGGACAAAATTTCACTTATTGCACTGTTAGGATTCGACATGCGATTGGCGATCAAAGTTGTGATGTGGTCTGTCGTTGTATTCTCACCAACCATCGTTTTGGTCATTGATCGACACTTCGAGCTCACACCACCGGATCCGTTTTATGGCCTCGCCACTGTTGTTGCAGTAATCCAAGGCTGTTTTCTATGGCCTGCCATAATTATATTGTGGCGCGATTACTCCGCAAACCCTGAAAAATATATTCTACCCTCTATCGCGTTACGAACTATTGATTTTTTGCTCATCTTATTGTTTGTATCGATACTCCTTGTCTCATGGTGGGAGGGCTTTACAAAATAATCATGAGGAAGACAAGGGACGTTGTTGATTCGTTGACTAAAAAACGGGGACTCTCCCCCTATTTTTGAACGATCTCAGCAGCCAGAGGCATAACCTTACTTCCTCTGTTCATTTCTTTGCTTGCCCAAAGAAACGAACCAAAGAAAAGGCACCCCGCCACTTGTCCCGCCTACGGCAGGATACCCTGCGCTCCTCGATGCTGCCGGGGCTTTGCAAACTCGGCTTCGCCTCAAACAGTGCAAATCCCTTTTCGGCAGCCTCTCCGGTGCTCGACTGCGTGCCCATGGGATTCTGACTGCGACAAGACAACTGCCGAGTGACGATTACGGCCCCGACCCAGCGCTAAAAATAGTCAGCAACCGCCGATACGGTCCATTGGCCACGGCCAACTCCGCATGGCTCCCCTGCTCAATAATCTTGCCACCGGCCATAACCAGTATGTGATCGGCCCTACGGATGGTGGAAAGTCGGTGGGCGATGACGATATTGGTCCGCCCGGCAAAGGTGGCACTAATGGCCTGTTCGGTGAGCATCTCGCTTTCCGGGTCAACACTGGCCGTGGCCTCGTCCAGCACCAGGATGCGCGGCTCTCGGGCCAGCACCCGGGCAAAGGCCAGCAATTGCCGCTGCCCGGCAGAAAGATCCATGCCGCCCTCACCCACCTTGGTGGCAAGCCCCTCGGGCAACTGGTGGATAAAGCGGGCCAGTTGCGCTTTATCAAGAATCGCCCACAGGGCCTCATCAGTTTTTTCGACATCGAGCAGGACATTCTCCCGGATGGTGCCGGGAATAAGCAACACGTCCTGCATCACCAGCCCCACCTGGCGGCGCAGCCAGTCCGGATCGAGATCGCGCAGGTCGATGCCGTCCAGAAGGATCTCCCCGGCATCCGGGTCGTAGAACCGCTCCAGCAGGTTGATGATCGTGGTCTTGCCGCTGCCGGTGGCGCCGACGATGGCCAGGGTCTGGCCGGACGGAATCTTCAAGGAAAAATTCTCCAACACCGAATGCTCCGACGCATAGCCGAAACGCACCTCTCTAAACTCAATCTCGCCCTTGCCGGAGGCAGGCCTTAGGGGAGAGGCGGCCAGGGGCAGGGTCTCTTTGGAGTCGAGCAGTTCGAAGATGCGTTCCGCCGAGGCCAGGGCCGACTGGACAATGGAATACTTCTGCGACAGCTCGCGCATGGGCTGAAAAAAGAGCCGCATGTAGGAAAGGAAGGCCACCAGCATCCCGATGGTCATCTTCCCAGCCATGATCTGGCTGCCGCCGTACCAGAGGATGGTGCCGATGGTCAGCGCGTTCATCAACTCGATGAGCGGCATGAACACGGCAAACACCTTGATCTGGTAGAGGGCCTTGACAAAAAAGGCTTGGTTGAGCTGGGAAAATTGGGCCTGGCTAGAGCGCTCCCGCAGAAAAAGCTGGATGAGCGACACCCCGGACAGCGACTCCTGCAAGAAGGAGTTGATTTGGGCCAGATGGGTACGAATCTGCCGGAAGGCATCACGGGCCAGGCGGCTGAACCAGAGGGTGTTGCCCACCATCAGCGG
>CALMMG010000102.1 GCA_937868185.1 uncultured Pseudomonadota bacterium | reverse complement strand
GCTCCGGGCGGGCCAGGGCATAATTCTTCACCACCTCTTCGATGTGGGCCAGTTCTGTCCTGGTGGATTTGAGAAATTTTTTCCGGGCCGGGACATTGCCGAAGAGATCCGTAATCTCAAAAGCAGTGCCAAGGCTGCCCCCCATCTCATGCACCTTAAGGATCTTCCCAAAACGAAGATCAACCTGGGTGCCCAAGGTTTGGGCCGCAGGGCGCGATGTAATCCGCATCCGAGCCACCGAGGCGATGCTGGGCACGGCCTCGCCCCTGAAGCCAAGAGAACGGATGGAACCAAGCTCGGCAAGGCTAGTGATCTTGCTGGTAGCATGGCGCTCCAGACAGAGGAGCACATCATCCTGATCCATGCCCAAGCCATCGTCAAGCACCCGGATCAGGCGCGTGCCGTCGCCCTCCACCTGGATGGAGATCTGGCTGGCCCCAGCGTCAATAGCGTTCTCCAGCAACTCCTTAACCACCGAGGCAGGACGCTCGACAACCTCCCCGGCCGCGATCTGGTTAGCCAGATTTTCCGGAAGAATCCTGATCCTGGACAAGGCCTAGAGCACACTCAACATATGAAGTTTCACCCACTCCTCGTCCCACCACTCACGCGGATCAACAAAGATTCCGTTGACCAGCATGCCGAAGTGGAGGTGATCGCCCCCCGCCATGCCGGTGGTGCCGGTAAGGCCCAAAACCGTATCCTTCTCGACCATGGTACCCACGGGAACGTCAATCTGGCTCATGTGCGAGTACAAGCTGAAAATCCCCTGGCCGTGGTCCAGAATAACGGTATTCCCGTAAATCCCCAGATACTCGGCAAAAACCACCAGACCCCGGTTGGCGGCCCCGACATTGGCATGCTCCAGCGAGGCGATATCAACCCCCAAGTGAATCTGCTCATCGATCTTTTCGTTATTGTACAGGTAAGTGCGGTGATCAGCGTATCCGGCCCGCGGACTCCCTTCCATCCGTCCGAAACGGCCGTCCCAGAGGCGCTCGGGCTGGAACTTAGAGCACACCTCCTGAATCTTCTTGTAATTCGCCTGCCGGATATCGTTGTTCACCTTGATATACTGCTCGACCGGCGTACCGCTCAACTCCGGATAATAGGTGGCGAATTCAGGCAGCTTGGCGGAGAGAAATGCGTCGCTAACCGTGATTTTGTCACTGACAATCTTGCGCACATGCAGATCCATGGTAAACGGGGCCTTAGCCTCGTTTCCAGCCTGGTCCGCCGCAACCACAAAAGCCTTTTCTATTGCGGCGATATCATGCGGCAGCCCCATGCAGGCGCCATAGATTCCCGCACCCCGCTTGGGCATGGCAAACCCCGGGTAGAAGATGTCGTTGACCATTACTCCGTGCCTGCCCGCAGGCTCGCTGACCCGATAGACAACCACTCCTGCCCCGCCGCCCTTGATATACTTGGGCGACTCCATCACGCTGATCACCGGTGGCTTGGTATCGATGGTGACCGCCGAAGAATGGATGGCTATATTCCCCTGGAGCCAATTCCACCAGGAAAAGTCAGCCACTGTCACCACCAATTCAGCCGCGCCATCTTTAAAACCAAGCGCCTTAGGGGTTATCTCGATAGTCTCTTCGATTTTCTTGGGCCCACCCCCGGAAAGATACCCTGTCCGGGGATAGGTTCGTTCAAGCAGTAGCGCTTTCTTGTTCTCCTGAACCAGGACAACCTGGATGGAACGCAGGCCACTCTTGGCATCACTGACCACCAAAGATACCTGTCTGGTCAGACCAATATGAGAACTATCCCCATTGAAGACCACCTGCGGCTTTTCCATATCCCCCACCAACCACAAGAGAGCCGCCAACGCCAAGGCAAGCAACCCAACTCCACCAAGAACCAGCACGGGAAGGGCGCTCCTCTTTTTTGCTACTTTATCAAACGGGCCAAGTTCCATACCATAATCCTCTTATACATTCGTCCCTAGACAGGAGACTCATTTGATCTGATAACGATGACCAACAGGGGCATACCCCCGCCTCTATCTCGTTTTAAAATTTTCGCGATAATACCATGAACCGGGCCATGATTCCAGAGCTCTTAATATCTTGACAGGAAAAGCCATCCTCATATAGTGTGCGAGCTGTTTTTCCGAGGGGACAAGGCAACGACCATGAAAAATTTTCACACTGTCATTGTGGGAGGCGGTCCTGGAGGACTGGCCTGCGCCACTCTTCTTGCCCAACAGGGTAAGGACGTCCTGGTGCTTGAGCGCAACAGCGCAATTGGCCCCAAGGTCTGCGCTGGCGGCATTCCCTCCGTCGCCCAGAACCTCGGCTTTCCAGAAACCCTGTGGGAAAGATCTTTCACCCGGCAGCACATCAGCAGCAACTGGCAACATGCCGTAATCCAAGACGACAAACCCATTATCCGCACCGTTGACCGGGTCCGGCTCGGGCGCTGGATGGCGGAAAAAGCCGTGGCAGCCGGAGTCAGCATCAAAACCGACACCCTTGTTCTTCAAATCAGTGAAGACCGGGTGACTGCCAAGGGGGGCGAAGAATTTGGCTATAACTTTCTAGTAGGGGCCGATGGCAGTAGCTCTCTGGTACGGCGGCAGCTTGGCATTCCCACCGCAGATATGGGGGTTGGCATCAACTACCAGGTCCCGGGAAATTTCCCTGAAATGCAGTGGCACCTGAACACCGATCTTTTCGGCAATGGCTACGCCTGGATCTTTCCCCACCAGGATACGGCCTCCATTGGCGTATATGCCAGGCGCAGCACCAGCAAACCCGGCATGTTGCTAAACAGCTTGCACCAGTGGGCTGCAGACCACGGCCATGAACTCAAATCCCGCCAGCCACAGGCAGCCCTGATCAACTTCGACTTTCGTGGCTGGCATTTCAACAACCGCTTTCTGATCGGCGATGCGGCAGGGCTCGCCTCGGGTCTTACCGGCGAGGGCATCTATTCCGCCATCGTTTCCGGGGAAGAAGCAGCCCGCACCATCCTGAACGGAGAGTATGAAAGCAGCAAAATGGCCCAACTCATCAAGAAACACCACCAACATGCCCGCATGCTTGAGCTGTCCTCCGGCGGCAAACTGGCAGGAAAACTTGTTTTGGAGGCCATGGTTTTCTGCCTTCGCATCGGCCTTATCCCCTTCAACGCCCTGGAAATGGGAATTAACCAACCCTCATGAGGGACTTACCCGTGAACCCTGAGCCAAAAAAAAATACAACCCGGCTGTTCAATATTCTGTTCATCGCTGGCTGCTCAGCCATCCTTATTTTTTTACTCAAGGCGCCGCCTGAATCAACCACCAAACTACCCCGTGATGAAATCCACCTGCCCTTCTACCCCATGGACAAAAAAGAAGCGGAAAAACATTGCGGCACCTGCCATGCCCCCGAAGGCCAGGCTCCTCTTCCCGACGGCCATCCTCCGAAATACCGCTGTCTCTTCTGCCATAAAAAATACAAGTAAGATGCAAGTCACCATTTCGCTCCCAAATCTGCGCACCACTCTTGCCCTAGGCCACTATCTCGGACAGACTGCCCACCCCGGGGAAGTAATTACCCTGGCTGGAACTCTGGGGGCAGGGAAAACCACCCTCACCCAGGCCATCGGCCAGGGGTTACAGGTCCCGGAATCCTGTTATATAACCAGCCCCACCTTCAGCCTCCTGCACGAATATCCGGGGCGACTGCCCCTCTATCACCTCGATCTCTATCGCTTGAGCGATGAAACGGAAATCGAGGATCTTGGCCTGTTGGAATATCTGCATGGAAGAGGACTCAGCGTAATCGAATGGCCGGACAGACTGGGCAGCCTTATGCCCGAAGACCGACTCCATATCGAACTCAGCCTGCTGAGCGAAACTGCACGAATGGCGGAAATAACCACCCATGGCGCAGGATGGAGGGAGAAAATCACCGCAATGCAGGCCAGCCAGGAGTGGCAGAGGCCAAGCAGCAACGGGTGAAAGAAAGGAATCAGAACGAATCAGGAAGGGTCTTTGTTTTCCAGGCAGGAGGTCCGCGGCATCATCTCGTTTAAGATCGTGACCAGCTTCGCCTTGATAATGGGTTTGGTGAGAAAACCGTTCATCCCTGCCGCATAACAGGCGACCTCATCCTCTTTTCTGGCGTGGGCCGTAAGCCCGACGATAACCAACGGCTGCTCCAGCGCACGCAGGCCGACATAGTTCTGCCGCAGGGCAGGGTCAGCCTCAATCTCTCTAATTTTCCTAGTGGCCTCCATGCCATCCATATTGGGCATCTGAACATCCATCAGAACAAGATCAAAGGCCTGATGGCGAAGATGCTCCAGAGCTTCGGCACCATCGGAAGCTACCTCAACTTCATATCCTTGCCGGCTGATCAGGATGCTGGCCAGCCGCTGGTTAACCGCATTGTCCTCAACCAGAAGAATCTTCCCTCCGCAGACCGCTGTTTCACGGCTCGCTTCCCGGTGCTCTTTTAAAGAGATGATCTCTGCCGGGGCTTCCTCCAAGGGGATCATGAAATAAAAGGTACTGCCCTTACCCACCTCGCTCGACACCGCAAGATGACCGCCCATAAGTTCCACCAGCTGGAGGCAAATAGCCAGCCCAAGTCCCGTGCCCCCGTATTTTCTGGTGGTCGAGCCATCTGCTTGGGTAAACTTTTCAAAAATCGCCTCAACCCTATCGGCGGGAATACCTATGCCGCTATCGCGCACAGAAAAACGACCGACAATCTGTCCCGCTGCTTCACGTTCATAGTCAATCAGAATATCAACCCCGCCCTGCTCCGTGAATTTCATGGCGTTTCCGGCCAAATTTATCAAGACTTGGCGTAGCCGGTTGCTGTCTCCCATTATTCTTTTCGGAATACGGCTGTCAATCTTGCAGGAGACGACAACCCCCTTTTCTTTGGCCGGAATCTTGAACATGGCGACCACATTCCCGACCACCTCGGCTAGATCGAAGGGCAACCGCTCAAGTTCGAGCTTCCCCGCCTCGATTTTTGCCAGATCAAGAATATCATTGATCAGGGTCAGCAGGCTTGTCGCAGATTGGGCGATGGTTCGGGTATAATCGAGCTGCTCTTCGGCAAGGGGGGTCTCGGACAGGAGCTCGCTGAAGCCGATGATGGCGTTCATGGGCGTTCGCAACTCATGGCTCATATTGGCCAGGAAATCGCTTTTCAGCCGACTGATCTCTTCAAGTCGCGCGTTAGCCTCCCGCAACTCAGCGGTTTGTTTGGCTATTTCGCTTTCAAGCTTACGGGCATACTCTTTTTCCCGATCCTGGTTGAGCCGGTACTGACGGTAATTATCCTCAATAAGCTTGCCGTGCTGTTGCTGGAGGATATTGATCTGCCGAACCGACTGTTCATGATCGGCAACAAGCATCTCCCGCTCCTGCCGGTACAGGGCAAGATCAATGGTATTCTGCAACAGGGTGATGAGCGCGGAGCCCGGCCGCCATTCATCTTCAGGAGCTGCGCCACAAGCAATAATCAGCACCGCCGACAGTTTGGCAAGATACACCGCCTGGCAACGGGCGCCGCTATCCGCCTTCCCCGCGACAAAGCCATCGGCTGCTTTAGCCTCCAGAACCAGCCTTTCCCGTACCGGCTGGGCAAGCACCAGAGGACGTGCCCCATCAAGCAACGCGCCCGTCTCACTCACCAAAAGCACCGAGGCCTCGGGTAGCAACGCATCGAGAATCGTCACGAAACTTTGCAGCTCCTCGTTGGCATCGAGCAGCTCATCGAATATGGAATCAAAAGTAGGCTCGGTCATCAGCGCTTTACTCTTCCGTTTCGTACAGTTCTTTGGCCTTGGCCATTTCCCCAGGCAAATCCCTGATGATGATCTTATAATCCGCCACCCGCTCCTTCACATGCTCGGTCAATTCAGGGGGCAATGGCTCAATGGGCCCAGGAATGGCCCAGTACTGCATCTTTCCCGCCATGAATTCAGCCAGCTGCAAAATACTGCCGGTGCTGGAAACAGATTTAACCTGCTTGGAAAGATGGTGCGACTTGATGGAACTGAGCACTTCCTGGGGTAGACCCCATTCCTTGGTAAGAAGATATCCCACCTCGGCATGATCGGCGCCAATGGCATTGCGTTCGCACTCGGTCAGGGTTCCCTTCCCATCGCGGAAGGCCTTACAGGCTTCGCGCAGTTGCTCCCCGACTATCTGATTTTCAACGATGAGTCCAATGTCATGAATGATGCCGGACAGGAAAACATCCTCGCCATCCTTGGAGAAAATACGCTTGGCGATCATTCCCGAAAGGATGGCAACGGTGGCCGAATGCAGCCAGAGTTTCTGCGCCGAGAAATCCGCATCGTCGCCCTTGAACATCCCGCGCAACCCTTCAACCGCAACCAGGTTGCGGAGCTGCTTCATCCCAGCAAAAACCACCGCCTTGGAAATGGATTCAACTTTTTGGGACAGGCCAAAATAGGGGCTGTTGACCAGACGCAACAGCCGGGTGACCAAAACAGGATCGAGCTTGATGATCTCTTCGAAATCCTGCATGGTGCTGCGATCGTCATTGACCAATTGGGTCACCTTGATCGCCACATGCGGGAGCGTTTTAAGCTCGGTGAATTTTCTTAATATATCTTTGGCGCTGGGCATAGCTCAAGCAAGCAAGGTCAGGAGGAAATTCCCCCCCGCAAGGAGTTGTGGGCTTTCTGCCCGAAGCGCATTCATTTCCGGCCGTCAAAGGCCTGAAGAAGCGTGGCCAACTGGGCAGCAAGTTCTCTTCCCTGGGAAAGGTCCCCGGCTCGCCCTTTTTTCTCTAGCTCAGCGGCAACCTTCCGCACTCCCTCTACCCCGAGACTGGCCGATGCGCCCTTTATACTGTGTGCGGCGTCAGCCACGGCCACTGCATCTTCTCCAGCAAGACCGTCATTGATGCGCGCCAAATCCGAGGCGGAGGAATCATGGAAGAGGACCAGAAGCTCTGCCAGCATCTCTTCGTCATCTCCGGACTGCTCCAGGGCAAAATTTCTATCCCACTCAAGGTCTGCCATCTCTGTTCCTTATGATAAAGTTGACGGCCAGCACGGCCCCATTAAAATTATGCGGCAGCGACAGGGGCTCTCAAACCAGAATCCATATCCACAATGTTATCATACCGAAAGCATTATAGATCAGCAAATGTATAAATAGAAAAATTCTGCGCAGAGATTTTTTATCGCCAATCACAGGCAAAACCAGCAATAGCTATACCCCTGCGAGTGCAGCTTCTATCTGGACAAACGGGATGACTCCCGCCCTGAGCAGGCAGACCCTGCCTTCGTAATAGCCCAGAATAGTTGAGCCCTGACCGCCCGGAGTTTCTCCGCCATCGAGAATGGCACCGGGATCCAACCCCAACTGATCATGCACCTCGCTGGCCGTAACTGCTGCCGGCTGACCGGAAAAATTTGCGCTGGTCGCCGTTATCGGCGCACCAAACGCCCTGACGAGTTGCCGGGCCAAAGGATGGGACGACACCCGGACCCCGATGGTGCCCCGGTATCCGGTGAGCGCCCCTGGCAATGATGGAGCGCCAGGAAAAACAAGGGTCAATGGCCCGGGCCAGAACTTCTCCATGAGCATCGTGAAGATAGGGGGAATCTCCGCGACCAGACCGACAAGCTGAGAGGGGTTGTCAATAATCAGCAAAAACGGTTTGTCGGAAGAGCGTCCCTTTAAGGCGAAAAGACGGGAGAGTGCAGCGTGATTGAAAGGGTCAACTGCCAGCCCATAATATGTTTCCGTGGGAAAGGCGACAACCCCTCCGGAACGAAGGTGCGCACAGGCATGGGCCAGGGCCTCGTCTGTCACTTGGCGTTTCACCACGATGTCCGGTTACAGGCTCGCGACAAGCCGTTGCGCCTTTTCCTCAACCTCGCGGGCCATCTCTTCTTTAAAGGCGACAAGCCTTGCTGCCAACTTTTCATCACCAAGCGCCAGAATCTGCACCGCAAGAATAGCGCCATTTTTCGCCCCGGCCTTGCCGATGCCCATGGTCGCCACCGGCACCCCAGGCGGCATCTGCACCGTAGAAAGCAAGGCATCAAGACCATTTAAGGAGGATGAATCCACCGGTACTCCAATAACAGGCAAGATGGTATGGGCCGCCAGAACTCCGGCCAAATGGGCGGCCATCCCTGCTGCGGCGATGATTATTTTCAAGCCACGATCCTTGGCGCTGCTGGCGTATTCCATGGCCCGCGCCGGACTGCGATGGGCCGAAGCCACCGTTATTTCGTAGGGGATATTCATCTTCTTCAAAAAATCCACACAACCCTGCATAACTGGCAAATCCGAATCGCTGCCCATGACAATACCGATCATCGCTAGTCTCCTTTTCGGTCCAAGGCCTTACGGCCGATATCTTTGCGGTAATAACAGCCGTCCCAACTGATCTCTTCCGCAGCCTTGTACGCCTTGACGATGGCCTCCTGCACCGTGTCGCCGATGGCGGTCACACCCAACACCCGGCCACCGTTGGTGACAACCGTATCGCCCTGCAAGGCTGTGCCGGCATGAAAAACCACCACATCCTTGTGCTCTCCCGCCTTGGCAAGGCCTGCGATAGGTTTGCCATTTTCATACTTTCCAGGATACCCTCCGGCCGCCATAACCACACAAACCGTGGGGCGCGGATCGATCTCCAGGGAAATCTCGGACAGACGGCCATCAATCACCGCCTCCATGATCTCCACCAGATCGGTGTTAAGCCGCATGAGCAGAGGCTGGGCCTCTGGATCGCCAAACCGGCAGTTGAACTCCAGCACCTTAATTACGCCCTGGTCAATCATCAGTCCGGCATAGAGTACGCCCTTATATGGGCAACCTTCCGCGGCCAATCCCTTGACCGTCGGCAGCATCACCGTTTCCATGACCTGCCGGTGCAGGGACTCAGTCACCACCGGCGCCGGAGAATAGGCCCCCATGCCGCCGGTATTCGGGCCTTTATCGCCATCAAAGATCGCCTTATGGTCCTGGGAGGTTGGCAGGGGCAGCACCGTTTCTCCATCGGTAAAGGCCAGAAAAGAGGCCTCTTCCCCACGGAGAAACTCCTCGACCACCACCCGGCTGCCTGCCTCACCGAAGGCCTTCTCCTTCATGAACAGGTCCACCGCCGCCTTGGCCTCGGCAATGGTCT
>CALMMG010000101.1 GCA_937868185.1 uncultured Pseudomonadota bacterium | reverse complement strand
CCTTGACCCGGAACTCAATGATCTGGACAATGTTTACCTCTATGATATCGACGACTTGAAAAATGTGGTCGATGTGAACAAGGCAGAACGGGAAAAGGAGGCGCTGCGGGCGGAAGGTATTGTCACCGAGGAGGTGGTCAAATTCGGGCAGTGGTTGGAAGGCATGGATCTTGCCCCTATCATTACGGCCATAAGGCAAAAGGCCAACACCATCCGCGAGGCTGAAGTCGCCAAGACTTTAAGTACACTGAAATCTCTTTCGGAAAATGAGCGTCGCTCGGTGGAGATGCTGGCCAACGCCATTGTCAACAAGTTGCTGCATGAACCCATGGTTTTTCTGAAAAATAACGACCCCCACGACAATCCACAGCTTAAGCTGGCCTTTGTCCGACAGTTGTTCGGTCTTGACAAGGAATCTTCGGAATAGGAGCCATCTTGGGAAAATGTTTGACATGTGGCATGGCTCTGAGTAATATAGCGAGCTTTGTTGCTGGGCGGATTTTTTTGTGATTACGCGGGTGTTTCCGTAAGGGTGTGTGAGGCAAGGATCCAGCAGCTTTAAGACAGTAAAAAAATGAGAGGCCGGTCAAATAGGGCCGTAATAGAAGAGAAAAAGGAAGACGATCATGAGCAAGAGAACTTTTCAGCCCAGCAACCTCAAAAGGCACCGCACCCATGGCTTCAGGGCCAGAATGCAGACAAAGAACGGGCGGGCCGTTATCAACCGTCGTCGGGCCAAGGGTCGTAAGCGGTTGACTGTTTAGTCTGGATTCAGATAAGAAGCCCCGCCGCACAGCATGAAAGCCCAGGCCCTTTCCAAGGCCATGTTGTTGGTCAAGCCCTGGCAGTACAGGTCGGTTTACGACCAGGGGAAAAGGCTCCGTGGTCAGAATTTCAGTCTAATCTATATGCCGAACCGCACCGCAGGCAATAGGCTGGGCATAAGTGTCCACGGAGTAAGGCAGGCGGTGCAACGGAACAGGATCAAAAGGATTATCCGGGAATTTTTCCGCCATAATCAAAAGTTTATTGAACCTTCCTCCGACGTAGTTTTTGCCGTGCGCCCTGGGTTTGTCCCTGATTCCCCTCGTGCGATTGAGGTGGTTGTTCGAACGCTTCTTGCTCGGCATAAGGTTGGTGGGAGGATTACAGGTTCGGACGAAGAGGCGCTGCACGTCTTGTGATATTTCCTCCGGACGCCATGTTTTCTGGATGTGGCAGGTTTTTCGCCCCAGAAAAAGGATTGATGTGAAAATTTTTTTCATTGCCCTGATACGGTGTTATCAGTTGTGTATCTCTCCATTTTTTGCGCCGGCCTGCCGTTTTTCTCCCACCTGTTCACAGTATGCCATAGAGGCTCTTGCCCATCATGGAACGGTTCGTGGCTTGTATCTCGTCCTGCGTCGCCTCCTCCGATGCCATCCTTTTCATCCCGGTGGCTTTGATCCGGTGGATAAATCTTTTTGAGGCAAATGCAGTTGGCGTTGTCCGGGTGCTTCTGGTTTGCATCCAAATTATAGAATAGAGCCTGACAAGGATCGACTTCATGGATACACAGAGAATTTTTTTGGCAATTTTTCTTTCATTGGCCATTTTGCTTGGTTATCAGTATTTCTTTGTTCCCACTCCCCCTCCGCTCACGGAAAGTATTGTTGCCTCCTCTTCTCCAAACAGCAAGGCCGAGGGGAAAAATGTTGGTAACGCGGCGGTTCCTGTTGTCGGGACGAGTCCGTTGGCTGTTCCGCCTGTCGGCGCCATCGTCAAACAAGGGCGCGAGATTCCGGTGACAACCAGTCTGTACTCGGCGGTGGTGACGGAGTCGGGCGGCATGGTGAAAAGTTTTCAATTGAAAAATTATCGGGAGGCTCTTGCCAAGGACTCCGGCAATAAAGAGCTTCTCCAGCCAAAGGGTGGCGACAACCTTCCCTTGAATTTTTCCTGGGGGGTTGAGCCGGGTAGCATTTCGCCGGTGGTGTATGAGGCTGCTCCCGTCAAGCAGGAGCAAGATGGTGCGGTCCTTACTCTGCGAGGCAAGTTGCCCTCGGGGCTCGAGATTGTTCGCACTATGCGTTTTCTTGACCAGCAGTATCTGGTGGAGTTGACCATTGATGTAGTCAATCACACGGCTACACCCCTACAGGGCGCCCCTTATCTGACCCTTGATAACCGGCCGTTTTCTCATGAAAAACAGATGGTTTTTGTAGGACCCGCTCTCATTCACGATGGGGTGCTGGAGGAAATCAAGGCAACGGACCTGAAAAAAGGGAGCAGAAGCTTCACCGGCAAAATTAGCTGGGCCGCCTATGAGGATAATTATTTCCTTTGTGGCATTGTCCCGCGTACCGGCGAACAGCATACGGCCCATTTTTCTTTACAGGATGAAGACCGGGTGACCACGGTATTGGCCGGGGCTAGCGATGTCATTCAGCCCGGTAAGAGTCAGCAGTATACCTACTCGGTGTATTTCGGGCCGAAGAGCATGGGGGCGCTCAAGTCGGCAGGCCACGAGCTGGAGCGCAGTATTAATTTCGGTTGGTTTGATGTGATGGCCAAGCCGACCCTCTATCTGCTCAAGTTTCTCCATAAATATGTAGGTAACTATGGTGTGGCCATCATCTTGGTGACGGTTCTTATCAAGCTGCTTTTCTGGCCTGTTTCCCAGAAAGGCATGAAGTCCATGAAGACCATGCAGAAGTTGCAGCCCAAAATGGCTAAGCTGCGAGAGAAATACAAGGACGACAAACAACTGCAACAACAGGAAATGGTTAAGCTGTACCAAACCTATAAGGTAAATCCGGTGGGCGGGTGTTTGCCCATGGTCATACAGATCCCAGTGTTTTTTGCGCTGTACAAGGTGCTGCTTCAGACTATCGAGTTGCGGCATGCGCCTTTCTTTCTCTGGATTACGGATCTGTCTGCGCCGGACCGGTTGTTTATCGGCTTTGATCTTCCGTTTGTTGGGGGGATTCCGGTGCTGACCCTGTTGATGGGAGCAACTATGTTTTTGCAGCAGAAGATGACCCCGGCCACCGGGGACCCTACCCAGCAGAAGGTCATGATGTTCATGCCGCTGATTTTCACCTTCATGTTCCTTAATTTTGCTTCAGGGCTGGTCTTGTACTGGTTTGTCAATAACCTGCTGTCCATTGGTCAGCAGTACCTCGTTAACCGACATGAGGCCGCGTAAAAAGGCTGAATTATCGGAAGGGGCAGTGCTCCTGGTCGCAGTTCCAAAGAGAAGACGCCGGGCTGCCATAGAATTGTTTGAGATGGAGGAATCATACGATGTCTGCCAAGATGGAATATAA
>CALMMG010000100.1 GCA_937868185.1 uncultured Pseudomonadota bacterium | reverse complement strand
GAGAACTGCTGCGTGACCTACCGTGAGGGATGAGCCAACCCTTCAGCTTTCCGAGATTTTTTACAGCATCCAGGGGGAGTCTTCCTTTGCGGGCTACCCCTGCCTTTTCTTCCGCCTCTCCGGCTGCAATCTGCGTTGCTCCTACTGCGACGCCAAATATACCTACGAAGAACCGGCCACCGCAACCCCGCTCAGCACCCTGCTGACCGAGGCAGCGCGATACCCAAACACCCTGATCGAGATCACCGGCGGCGAGCCGTTGCTCCAGGAAGGGGTTTATCCGCTCATGGCGGCTCTGCTTGCCGCAGGCCACACCGTGTTGCTGGAAACCAACGGCAGCCTCTCCATTGACCGGGTGCCGAAAGAGATGGTGAAAATCGTCGACCTCAAATGCCCGGACAGCGGGATGGCCGAGAAGATGAATCTGGCCAACCTTGATCTGCTCATGCCCCATGACGAGGTCAAGTTCGTGGTCAGCTCCCGGGGTGATTACGACTGGGCCAGGGCAACGATGGAAGAACACCGGTTGGCAAAAAAGGCAAAGCTGATCCTTTCCCCGGTGATCGGCCGCCTTGCGCCCGCCCTACTGGCCCAGTGGCTCCTGGCCGACGCGCTTCCGGCCCGCCTCCAGCTCCAGCTCCACACCCTGCTCTGGCCGGGAATGAAACGGGGGGTGTGATTCCCCCCATCACAAACAACCAGCAACCAACAGGAGAATGACCGCATGGACATGAATGAGTATCTTGAGAGCACCGCCGGGCGAGGGATTCTGGCCACAGCCGCCAGCAATGGCCAAGTTGACGCCGCAATCTACAGCGTCCCGCATGTTCTCGAGGATGGCGTCGTCGCCTTTCTCATGCGCGACAGACTCTCCCACCGCAATATCCAGGAAAACCCGCACGCCACCTTTCTCTTCATGGAAGAGGGGCCAGGTTCCCGCGGACTGCGTCTTTTCCTCAAGAAGATCAAGGAAGAAACCGACCCCGCCGCGATCAAGACGCTGATGCGAAGACACCTCACCCCGGAGGAAGATCAGGCTCGGGGGACGACCTTCCTGGTCTCCTTTGCGGTGGAGAAAATCCTGCCCTTGATCGGTGACGATCCGACCAAAATCCCTTTTTGCTGAGCCAAAAATTCCATTGCCTCTTGCCGTGACCCCTTCAACCCGAGGAGTACCGCATGGCCGACACCTGCAAGGTTTTGATCACCGGCGCCACCGGTTACATCGGCCGGCGCCTGAAGGACCGACTGCTGAAACACCCGGAACTGGCTCTTCGGCTGCTGGTGCGCAACCGACACAAGGTGCGGCCCGAGATACTCGCCAGGGTTGAGGTGGTAGAGGGCGACACCTTCAGCCCCGAGGCTTTGGCTGCAGCCCTTTCCGGCATCGAGGTCGCCTTCTACCTCATCCACTCCATGGGCTCGGGCCAGGATTTTGCAGAGCGCGACCGGCAAAGCGCAGTCAATTTCCGCGACGCCTGCATCACAGCCGGAGTGAAACGGCTCGTCTACCTGGGAGGGCTGGGGGTAAAGGAAAGTGCCAGCCGCCACCTCCTGAGCCGAATCGAGACCGGGGAAATCCTCAGTGCCCGTCCCGAAAGGTTGCAAACCATCTGGTTTCGGGCCGGGATCATCATCGGCGCAGGCAGCGCCAGCTTCGAGATCATCTACAATCTGCTCCAAAAACTGCCCCTCATGGTAACCCCGAAATGGGTCACCACCAAGACGCAGCCGGTGGCGGTGGACGACGTGCTCGCCTATCTGGAGGCGGCCATCGCCGTAAAGGTCCAAGGCAATCTGGTGGTGGACATCGGCGGCGAACCCATGAGCTTTCGGGAGATGATGCTCCGGGCCGCCAAAGTCATGGGGCTGCGGAGGTTGCTGCTGCCGGTGCCGGTGCTGAGCCCGCGCCTCTCCTCCTTCTGGCTGATCCTCTTTACCCCCATCCCCTACCGCATGGCAGCCGCCCTGGTGGAAGGTCTCCGCTCGGAAACCGTCATCCAGAATGACCTTGCCCAACGCCATTTCCCCAAGATAACGCCCCTCAGCTATGAAAGTGCGGTGAAGGCAGCCATCTCTGAGCTGGAGCAGGACCTGGTCATCAGCCGCTGGTGCGACAGCTCCACGGAGCCGTTCTGCGACATCCTGCACCAGGATAACCCCGGCGCCCCCATCCTGCGGGATCGGCGGGAGATCCCCCTGCACGGACTGGACCCAGCCCTGGTCTACGCGGCAGTCAAAGGGATCGGCGGCGCCCAAGGATGGGGCGCCTACAACATGCTCTGGCAGATCCGGGGTTTTCTAGACAAGCTAAGCGGCGGCTATGGCCTGAACCGCGGAAGGAGACAGCAGAAGGAGCTGCGCATGGGGGATGCTCTTGATTTTTGGAAGGTGACCGATCTTAAGGAAAACAAACGGGTCCTGCTTGTGGCCCAGATGAAGGTGCCGGGCAAGGCCTGGCTTGAGTTCGACATCCAGGACGACCGGCTGGTGCAGACCGCCCATTTTCACCCCCGCGGGTTACTAGGCAGGCTGTACTGGTACGCGGTCCTGCCCTTTCACGAGCTGGTGTTCAAGAATCTTGCCGAGAGGATCGTGGCGCGGGCCGCCGGGGCGAGCGGTGTGGCTCGGGAATAAACGAAGATTCCCCCAGACGACACATGCAAATACTCAACGAATTCAAAGAGGTTGCCATGCGCGGCAATGTTGTCAACATGGGGGTCGGCATCATCGGCAGCGCGTTTGGCAAGATTGTCAGCTCCCTGGCCCAAGACGTTATCATGCCGCCCATGGGCCTTATCATGGGCAATGTCGATTTCGCCCATCTGCCCCTCACCCTCAGGGAAAAGAGCGAAGGCGTGGAGGCGGTCACCCTCAAATACGGGGTGTTCATCAACACCATCCTGGATTTCACCATCGTGGCCTTGGCCCGTCCCCATTCACTGGCACTTGGCAGCTATTTAATTTTCAGAATTGAGTTGTCCACATGCTGCTAATACATCATCGCCTTTAGCACTTCTTATCAAAGTCGGAATCTTGAAAGTATCTAAAACTTCTTTAAACTTTTCAACTGTATCCAGACTCGGACGTTTATACTGTGATCCTGGGAATGCGTTAAAAGGAATTAAATTTATATAAGCACTTTTACCTGCCAGTATCGTTCCCAATTTTTCAGCATCATCCGGAGAATCATTAAAATCATTTATCAGAATATATTCATACGTAATAAATTGTTTTTTACTTAAAGGTATCTGGTCAATATATGTCAGCACTTCAGCCAGTGGATATTTTCTATTAATGGGAATAAGTTCATTTCTCTTTTCTTCAAAGGGAGAATGAAGAGATAACGCAAGATTCACTCCGGGAATTTCCTGACTCCACCTTTTAAGTCCAGGAATATACCCAGACGTTGAAATAGTGATCTTTTGAACCCCAATTGAAGTGCCGTGTTTTGATAAAAATATTTCGCACGCTTTTTTGACACCATCAAAATTATGCAACGGTTCGCCTTGTCCCATAAAAACAATATTTAAAATTCTCTCTTCTCCCGGCCTATTTTTCGCCAACCAACGCCAAGCCTGGAGAAACTGGCCAACTATTTCACTTGTAGCCAAATTTCTTTTAAGCCCTTGTTTTCCGGTAGAGCAAAAAGAACAATTCATTGCACAGCCAACCTGCGATGAAAGGCAAATAGAATATTTATTATGAAACGGAATAAGGACGGTTTCAATTTTGTAATTGTCTTTAAGCTTGAAAAGAAACTTTACTGTTCGATCTTTGGACTCATGAACCGTATC
>CALMMG010000099.1 GCA_937868185.1 uncultured Pseudomonadota bacterium | reverse complement strand
ATGACGGATATTGGCCTGAGCTTCAACCGGGATGGCACCGCTTCCCTTGATCAGACGGTTCTTGGTGCTGCTCTGGAAAGCAACCCGGGAGATGTCCAGCGTCTTCTGGTGGGCGATAGCAGTAAGGGGATTGACGGGGTTGCCACCCTGTTGAACGCACAGTTGCGCGATATCACCAAGCCAAGTCGCGGGGTGATATCCAACGAGAAGGATCGGGTTGATCAAACCATCCAGCGGCTGAACGACCAGATCGAAACCATGACTACCAGGCTGAATAATAAATACGACCTGCTCACCAAGCAGTTTGTCCAGCTCGATACCTTGCTGAGCAGTTTTCAGAAGCAGGGGGATTTCTTGACCGCCCAAATTGCGAGCCTAACCGCAAGCAAGAATTGATGATTTTGAGGCTGGAGAATAAGAACGATGGCAATGACTGCGGCAAGGCAACCGGAATTAGATGTGGTGGAGATGGTCGTGGCCCTGTATGAGGAGTTGGCCCTGGTGACCGCCGCATTTTTAGAAGTGGTTGAGGATGGGGTGCCGGATGAGGACGCGCAAACGCTCTTTTGGACGGCGCGGACAGAGCTGGTCGGGAGATTGCAGCCGCTTTTGGCCCAGGAAGCGCTGTGGCGTGACCAGGGTGATGGTGGCAAGCAAACAGAGCACCGGCAGGCCCTTGCTCACCAGCTAGAGAAAATGGAGAGGGTTGCCGCCCTTGACGCCCAGATTTCCTCTCGGCTTGTCGCCTTGCAGGCCCAGGTTAGCGCGGAGCTCAAGGCTCTTGGTCAGGGCAAGAAGGGGCTTGTTGGCTACCGGGTTGGTCTGAAAGGGGCGCCTCGGTTTTGTCGGAGAACTGTTTGAATTGTCATGATGTTGTGAGGAATGGCAAGAAGAAATAGTTTATGTTTTTCTCGGAAATTGCCGAAATGTAAAGTGTGGGTGCGTAGTCTCCAAGGGAAAAATGGTTTCTTGAGAAGGAGCGTGGATATGGTCTCAAAGCAAGCAAGCAATGCATATTTTCAGGCGCAGGCAAGCGCGAAGATTCATCCGGTCAAACTTGTGCATATGATGTACGAGCGGCTTTTGCTCAATCTCACCTGTGCTTGTGAGGGACTTGAGGAGCATGATATTAAAAAACGGGGCGAAAACCTTTCCAAGGCCATTGCCATAATTACGGAATTGAACTGTTGCGTGCGGGCGGATGATGAGTCGGAACCGGCCCAGTTTTTGCACGGTATGTATGAGGCAATGCTTATTGAGTTGGGCAAGGTCGCAGTGACCAAGGATGCAACTGTTATCCGTCAGGCCCAGCGGTATGTGTTGCGTCTGAAAGAAATATGGGAAGAAACCGCCATGCGGGAAAATGGTTTTGCCGTTGAGGGCAAAGCCGAGAGCACAACAGAGCCTGCGCATGAAGAGGTGGCAAAGGCGTACCCGCGAAACGAAAAGGCAGGTCCTGTCGCGGCTAACCTGTGCTATATGGTGTGAGTGTGGCTTCCAAAGCCTTGGGGTGAAAAGAAAGAGGAAATAGGGGCTGGCCGAGGATAGGTCAAAAAAATCGGCTTGGCTTTCTGTTTAAATAGAGGGACGTTGTTGTGTTTGGCCTGGAAGTATAGTGGAGTAACAAAGGGAGGTTGTCATGGACGCTAATATTCTAACCGGTGAGAGCAGGGGTGTGGTCAGTATGCCGGTTGCAGCCCCGGCCATGGAGCGCAAGGATAAGCAGAAAATGCCGGTAATGCCGGTTGCCTCGAGCACAGATACCGAAGGTGGCAAGGCGTTGTCGCAACGGGAACAAAAACTGTCTCGGGAGCAGGCAGGACAATATGTTCAGGAAGTTCAGGCGCGTTTCGATAAAATGGGGACAAATCTCCAGTTTTCCATCGATAACAGCTCGGAAAACGTGGTGGTGAAGATCACAGCCAAGGATAGCGGTGAACTGATCCGGCAGTTTCCCTCGGATGCAATGCTGCAATTGAGGAATAAGCTGAATGATCTTGTGGGCATGCTGTTTGACGGCACGGCATAACCGCTTTTGGGCCAATTGCTTTTCCTGAAAGTGCTGTCGACGTCCTTGGAAAAAGAGGGTGATGATAGCAAGCTACTATACTTGCGCCCACAGCGCCCTTCCTCTCTAAAGTCTTGCCATTTCCCTTTCAAGCAATAATCTTTTGAAAAAAATCCCCCAGGTGGGGATTTTTTTGTTCTCCCAGCAACGGAAAGCGGTCCATTTTTTTTGGGCAAGACTTTTTGCTTGACAATTATTAGGGCCTCTCGTATACCTGATCGGCAAACTGAATGTGTGTTCAACTTTACCATAATATTTTAATCCTCATTAATTGACACAAGGAGACTCGATCATGTCTAAGTTAGTCGCTCCCCATGGTGGAAAAGGTCTGGTATGCTGTCTGCTGCACGGCAGTGAGCGTACCGCTGAGCAGGATAAGGCCAAGGGCCTCAAGAAGATCAAGATCAGCGACCGCGCTAAAGGCGACCTGATCATGATGGGCATCGGCGGTTTTTCTCCGCTGAATGGCTTCATGAACAAGGCCGATTGGAAGGGCGTTGTTGAGAATTTCACCATGGCCGATGGCACCTTCTGGCCCCTGCCCATCACCCTGGATGTCTCCAAGGCCGATGCGGATGCGATCAAGGTTGGCGACGAGATCGCCCTTGAGTCTGATGGCGAGATCTACGCTACCATGAAGGTCAGCGAGAAGTTCGAGATGACCGACGCTGACAAGAAGTGGGAGTGTGAGAAGGTATTCAAGGGGCAGGGCG
>CALMMG010000098.1 GCA_937868185.1 uncultured Pseudomonadota bacterium | reverse complement strand
CTTTAAGCTTGAAAAGAAACTTTACTGTTCGATCTTTGGACTCATGAACCGTATCGATTTCTGGCAGAGAAAAGTCGAAATTATTTTGAAAAAAGGTCAATGCGCCTTTTGCAATTTTCTCCTGGCATTGAGAATTTTCTTTTTTCTTATAATGCCAATTAAAAAGAATCGATGCTGCCGAATGGTTTAAATCATTCTGACTTAGAACCATTTGCAAATCAGCATGATTTAGATCGTAAAAGGATTGCTTCAAGAAATGTCTCTTTGTAGTATCAATGCATATTTTCAAGATTCAGAAACATTCTGATACTGCGCCTGAACGTTCTTCAGCTTGACATAAAACTCTTCCTCTGAAACAACC
Source organism: uncultured Pseudomonadota bacterium (assembly GCA_937868185.1). Classification (GTDB taxonomy): domain Bacteria; phylum Desulfobacterota; class Desulfobulbia; order Desulfobulbales; family Desulfurivibrionaceae; genus Thiovibrio. The sequence continues at coordinate 3,798 of CALMMG010000098.1, read as the reverse complement.
CCCTTCTCAATAAGCAACTGGGCAATAGCATCAAGCCGAATCATTTGTGCCATTATAAGTTCATCGGTTGTGACTACTTCTTTGTTATCATCTTTTGACATAGGTTTTGTTCCCGGTCCAGTTTCTCTTGTTTAGTCTTGTAAACATAACACCTTGCTAACCGTACCGCGCCAATGAACTTGCCGCGAGCGCCGCCAGCGTTCACGCGGCTAGGTTGACCCGCTGGTTATCTGTTGCTTTTTTTCTTTCTGCCACCTTCACGCTGTAGCGGTTCAGGAACGCCGTCACCGGGTGCAACAATAGTAGTAATATTTGCCCCCGAATCTTTTAACTTTTCCCTAATAACAGAAGCTAGGGTTCTCTGAGATTCTTTTGCCTCTTTTGCTGCATCTGCAATTAGATCTCCGGAGATAGTCCCTCCTTCAGGAGCCATGATCATTGTACTAAGATTATATGCGGCATCATCAGGATTATCTGTTGGAGTAGAATGATCGACAATAAATTCAAGCCCTTCTTCGCTGCCCATTAATTCCTGCATACCAGAACCGGGGCCATAACTGTGTACAGCAAAATCTTTATGTTTTGAAAATAACTCCATATCGAAAAGATCGTCTTTGTGAAAAGGGATGTGGAAGTCGCTGTAACGAATAAAGGATTGGCCATTTAATTTCATTTGCATGTGGTAGTGTGGGTAATTCCCAGACTTGGTTGTCATGTGACCTTCGAGGTCTGATTTACTGCATGAAAATGACCAGGTTAAGTGCTGATGCTTTGCTGTGAAGTCAATTAACTTTTCGCCAGGGTGCTCTTCTTGTATATCATTTATGTTTTGCATTGGCTTGTCTATCGATGCAACCCACCTGACATAAGCTGAGATTCTAAAATATGTAAACTCTTGAAAGAAAGCAGGGAAGTGTTTCTTCTTGAATTTCTTGGGGCGCAAAAGCCAATGCAGGCATGGGTTGTTGGCACTAAAAGTTTTTAATGGTTTTCCGCAAATACTGCACTGCCCTTCTTTAAACAATCTGGCAAACTCTTCGTAATCCTTTTCAGCTTCCAGTCGAGTAATTTCATTTCCTTTTTCTAAGAATTCTGGAGGTTGACTTTTAAGCCATTTAACAAATTCGTCTGGAGTTGTGTTTGGTCTCATATGATTTTACAGATAACGCTAAAAGAAGCAGCGCTTACAGCGTCGGCTTGCTTGTCTTGTTAAGTTTTTCTAGCAAACAGGACAGCTTTCCACAAGATTCTGTAAATCTGGCCTCCTGTTCGTCATTGTAAAAGACTATGCCTTTACTCAAGCTAGGGGTTGATTGAATATCTTCTAGAGCTTGCTCAAATGCCGATAACATTGATGGCCCATGAACTGAGAATGAGTCCGAGTTAAAATGAATAAATTCATTACGAGTCTCATTTAACCACTTAACTAATTCTCTTTTATCGGCGGGCTTATTTATAAAAATTTTGTCGTATAACTCCATGAAATAATCTAGTGGCACATCAGGAAGGTCTTCATTGGCCTCATATGCTTTAAGCCATTTTTTGGCATGTGATTTCTTCCACGTGGCTATGCCTGATCCGCCTCGCAGAGCTATAGATAAGTAACATTGTAAAGCATTGTGAATTGAAATTATTACGTATTTCCAAAGGTGTTTGTTTTCGTGGATTCTACTCAGGCAGGAGTACGCCTCATCCAAGGATGCTTAGCCCATATCCTGTCGATCAAAATTTATGTAATCTTCCATAGAAACTTAACAATAATATTATCGAGCTAGCTCGAGTTGTTTTTTTCTGCTCGATTCTTGGCCCTTTAATTTGTTTTTCCGGGCATTTTTTGAGCATTTTTTCTCTTAAATAGCCACATATCCACCCCGCTGGGGGGGGGTGTTATATAGCGAGCTACATAATTCCAGCTAAAATTATCCTGGGGTGTTATATGTCTACCTGACACCATGGAGCAATTCAAGGATATTATCTTTGGAATAGACTGTACAGAAATCGGTCATCAACACCTCAACCTTCTTCCTCGCCTGACCCAACACCCATGATCCCCGACTCCCAATTTTTTAGCACCCTCCTGAACCTGAATCCCCTTGCCAAAGCATGCACCGGTTGGCACTTCCTCCCCGGCATGCTCTTTCAGGAGACACAGGCATGGTGGAAAGAAGGGACCCGCCAAACCCCGCACGAGGGGATTGATCTGCTCTTTCTTGCGGACCGCGATGGACAACGGCACGAACTGCCGGAACAGACACTGATTCCGCCGCTCTGGGATGGTGAGGTAATTGCGGTGTTCGAGGATTTTCTAGGCAGCACCGTGGTGGTGCGCCATTCGGTGATGGATGGGCAAGGCTGGAGGCTTGTTTCCCTCTATGGCCATGTTCACCCACTGGTGGAGTCCGGAGCGCAGGTTTCCGCAGAAGCGCCGCTGGCTGCGGTGGCGAGTGGAAAGGTGCGGGGATCTTCGGCCCCGGTGGATCATCTCCACCTCTCGGTTGGCTGGTTGGCGCCGGGCTGGCGTCCGACGGAGTTGGAGTGGCCGACCCTGTGGCGCAATCCCGGCATCGTGCTGATCGATCCGCTCCCCTTGATTCAGCCCAAGCCCTGATCAGCGGAAGGCTGCAACTGCGCGGCTGTGTAGCGAAAAACCACCGTCCGGAAAAAATCGATCATCGCCTGCCTGCGCCCTGCCACCCGTTGCTGTTCCGGGATCAAGCCGCAGGACATCATCCGGTTGATGGACATCTTGTATTCGACATGGCAGACATGGCGGTTGTCCAGATACCAGGCATAGGTCAGACCGAACAACAGGCCCGGCGGGGTAAACCCTTCGTCCCCGTTCACCAGCCGGGTATAGAGACGGGGATTGCTTGCTGCCTGCCGCATCCGAACCAGGCCCAAAAAGCTGGCAAGCTCCGCCGGACTGAAAAAAGAGCGAAGCTCCGGTTCCGACCGCAGAACCAGCCGAAACTCATAGCCCAGGGACAAGCCGTCACGTTCCACGGGCAGCCTGCGCTTTTCCTCGGTGTAATTCCCCAGCAGGGACTGGCCCAGGGCGATCAACAAACCCACCTCAAATTTATCCGATTCAGGGAAGATATCCTTGCGGATCTTGATCAGCTGGTCAATGGGATCATAAAATGAAAGGATGGTGTCCCATTCCTGGGTCCGGCTCCATTCCTCCCGGTCCAGCAGGACAACTCCGGCAACCCCGTCCAGATGGCTCAAGGGGATATCCCCATGCCGCCAGAAGATATCGGCCAGCGCTGGGTGCAGCTCTTCCCCAATGTTCAGGGTGCGCAACCGCTCGCGGATCGCAGCAAAACGCTGGTTGGCTGGCTGTCCCAAGGGATCGAGCAGCACCTCCGCCCCAACGCCCGGCCCGGAGAGCTGGTAGCCTCCGACCTTGCCGAGGGAATCACGAATCGCCCACATAACCCGCACCGCCGCGGCCAGGGAAGCGGGATCATGCTGGATCACCCGCCGCTGCTCGATATCGGCCTGGGCATAGAGCCGGGCCTCGATGGGGGCAAAGCCCATGTCCCGGACCTTGTCCCGGTCAAGATAGATGGGCACCTTGTTTTCCAGGGCATAGCTCTGGAGGATCGACCCGGGGATATCGCGCAACCCGAGGACCAGAATCTGGACAAAAAGATCCTGCACCCCGCCGGGGATATTGCGGTGATAGGCGGCCAACAAGTCGGAGACATGGAACCGCTGCGGGTGGTCGCCATTGCCGTTGCCATGGGCCATATCGGTTTCCCCGGCCTGGGCCCAGAGATTGGCCACGAGCATCTT
>CALMMG010000097.1 GCA_937868185.1 uncultured Pseudomonadota bacterium | reverse complement strand
GCCAACGGGGCGCGCATTCGCCTTGCCCCGCAAAAGGATTGGGAGGTCAACCAGCCGGCCCAACTGAAGAGGGTGCTGCAGACCCTTGAGAGAATCCAAAAGGAGTTTAACAGTGCGCAGTCCGGCAAGAAGAAGGTATCGCTTGCCGACTTGATTGTCCTGGGCGGATGCGCCGCGGTCGAACAGGCTGCCAAAAAAGCTGGCCACAAGGTTGTCGTCCCCTTCACGCCAGGACGCACGGATGCCTCGCAGGAGCAGACCGAGGTGAAGTCCTTCGGTGTACTTGAGCCCAAAGCAGACGGGTTCCGCAACTATCTCAAAAGCAAATATTCCGTAACGGCTGAGGAGATGCTGGTTGATCGGGCCCAACTGCTGACCCTGACCGCGCCTGAGATGACGGTGCTCGTCGGCGGGATGCGCGTCTTGAATGCCAATTTCGGGCAGTCAAAGCATGGCGTCTTTACCAAGCATCCGGAAGCGCTCACCAACGATTTTTTCGTGAATCTGCTCGACATGTCCACAACCTGGAAGGCAATCCCGGGAGACGAAAACGTGTTCGATGGATGTGATCGCGTGAGCGGAAAACTCAAGTGGACCGGCACCCGCGTGGACCTGGTTTTCGGCGCCAACTCGCAGCTGCGCGCCCTGGCCGAAGTCTATGCGCAGGACGATGCACAGAAGAAATTCGTGCGTGATTTTGTTGCGGCCTGGAACAAGGTGATGAACCTGGACCGCTTCGATCTCGCATAACCCAAAGCAAGGCAAGCTCTGGTTCAGCTCTCGGCATTTCGCCGCTGCTGAACCGGAGCGATCTCACTAAGGTCTGGCCCTACGGACCTGCCAACCGAATTGTCCGCCGCCACATCCGCCACCAGGGTGATGATGGTCCAACCCGGCTGCGGACTCAACTGTACCTCCACGGTAAAGACCTCGATTTTCCCCTTGGGACTCACAGCAAAAAGCGGAATCACTCTCTGCCCGTACTGCTGCTGATAGGCAGCGAAATCAAAGGTCTGGCTGAGCGTGGTGGAGTGGATCTTCCAGCCGTCATGGTTCAGCGCTTTGGCCAGGCTGGAAAAGGTAACCTCCGGGCCGAAAAGAACCTGCCATTGCCGGCGGGAAACTGCCTGGCGTTCCTTGGTCATCTCCAGATCAGACGCCGCCTGGATCGCAAAAACAGATTTCTTCCCTAACTCCATTCGATAGTGCATACAGGAAAGGGTATTGAGTGCTCCGCGTGGTGAAAGGGCAAGCAATCTGCCGATTCCGACCAGATCGAGATTGCGGTCCGCATGCTCGGATACCGGCTCTCCGTAATAGGTTTCCAAACCATCCAGTCTGGCGTTGCTGATTTTTTCCCAGTCGCTGTCCACGAGCAATGCTCGAAATCCCGCCTGCTGCAACGCTTTGCCAATGGCCCTTGCCACCAAATTGGCGCCGATGATCAAAAAACCTCTGGGGTCTGGTTCTGCCACGCCCAGCTTTTTTGCGATAAATCGGGCAGTACCGCTCTGCAAGACTACGGTGCCGATGATTACCGAAAATGTCAGCGGGACGAGCAGTTCCGCCTCGCTGTGTCCAGCGGCTTCGAGCTTGATGGCAAAGAGGGCGGAGATGGCGGCGGCAACGATGCCACGGGGAGCAATCCAGGCCAGGAGATGGCGTTCCGGCCAGCTCAGCTTCGAACCGAAGGCGGAAACCATCACACTCAAAGGCCTGGAAAGAAACTGAATGGAAAGAAAGATGAAACCCACCTGCCAGCCAAGATGGAGAAAACGCTGAAAATCCAGGCGCGCAGCCAGAACAATAAAAAGCACCGTGATGAGCAGGACGCTCAAGCTCTCTTTGAAATCAAGGATTTCTTCAAGGGAGACGTCCCGCATGTTGGCAAGCCAGATACCCATGACCGTGACGGTGAGCAACCCGGATTCGTGTTGGATACTGTTGGACAGGGTAAAGACGAAGATGACCAGCCCCAGAGTGGCCACGTTGTGGAGAAACTCCGGCAGCCAGTGGCGCCTTAAAATGTTGCCGTAGAGATAGCCGGTCAGAGAGCCGATGAACAGACCGATGCCGATGAGTTTGGCAAAGGCGAGCAGGGTGTGGCCCAAGGCGTTGCCGCTGCTACCGGCCAGGATGAACTCATAGACCAAAACGGCCAGGGTTGCGCCGATGGGATCGATGACAATCCCTTCCCAGCGGAGGATATTGGCCACGGCGGCGGTGGGTCTGACCGTGCGCAGCATGGGTACGATCACGGTTGGGCCGGTTACCGAGGTGATCGCCCCGAAGAGCAGGGCCAGCGACCAGGGAAAATCAAAGACCAATCGGGTGGCGGCGGCGGTGATCAGCCAGGTGATCAAAACGCCGAAGGAGATCATCCTGCGGACCACCTGCCCCAGGCCGGCAATCTGGTGGAAACGTAGGGTGAGACTGCCCTCGAAAAGGATTACTGCCACGGAAAGGGAGATGAAAGGGAAAAGCAGTCCGCCGAAAAGGGCGTCGGAGTTGAGCCAGCCGGTGAGCGGGCCGGCTATGATCCCGGCAAAAAGCAGAAA
>CALMMG010000096.1 GCA_937868185.1 uncultured Pseudomonadota bacterium | reverse complement strand
GCGTCGGCCAGGGTAGGGTCTTGCATGGCTGCATGCCAGGCCTTCAGCGGTAACTGGCTGGTGACGATGGTGGATTTGCGGTCATAGCGTTCTTCGACAATCTCCAGGAGTTCCCGTTGTTCTTCGTGGGTCAGCGGGGAGATAAGGAGATCGTCGAGGATGAGCACCTCGCATTTGCTGATCGGTGCGATGAGTTTGGCGTAGCGGCCGTCGAGCCTGGCAACCGCAATCTCCCGCATCAGTCGGGGTACTCTCTGATACAGGGTTGAATGGTCATCGCGACAGGCCTTTTGCGCCAGGGCACAGGCGAGGTAGCTTTTGCCGGCCCCGGTTGGTCCGGTCACCAGGATATTGTGGTGGCTCTTCACCCAGTGGTTGAGGGCAAGCGACATCACGGTGGCCCGGTCCAGGCCCCGGCCCTGCTTGAAGTCGAGATCTTCCAGGCAGGCGGCGAGGCGGAGCTTGGCGTTTTTGAGCCGGTTGCGCATCCTGCGGTTTTCCAGATCGGTCATCTGGTAGTCGACAAGCAGGGAAAAACGCTCCTCAAAGGAAAGTTGGGCCATGTCGGGGGTTTGCATCTGGTCGGCAAAGGCTTTGGCCATGGCGGCGAGCTTCATGGCGTTGAGCTTGTCAATGGTGGGTTGGGTGAGCATGTGGATTCCTCTCGGTGGTGTAATACTCGGCGCCTCTGATATTGTCGTGACCCATAGAAACGCAGTCCATCTGGCGCGGGAGCGGTCGTTGATCCAGCTGGTGTTCGAGGATTGATTTGATGCTTCTGTAGGAGACGCCTTGAATGGCGAGGGCGCGTTGACAGGCCGCCTCCAACCGTTCCCTGGTGTAGCGTTTGGCCAGGGAGATGATCCCCATGCAGGAGCGGAAGCCCTGTTCGGGATAGGCCTTGCGTGCGAGAATGTTCTCAACCACCTGCGCTGTGGCCGGTCCGTTCTGGGCGGCCCATGCGATCATGCGTTGCGGGGTCCAGGCGGCAAATTCACGATGAGCCCTGGGCATGTGTTCGGGCTGGGTGGTGTGCTTTCCCCGGACAAATGACCGGGGATGCGCGGCGACCCGGTTGCCTTTGTACAAACACTCCACCGTTGTTTCGGTGTAGCGGAGATCCACCTGCTCCTTCACCAGGCGATGGGGGACGCTGTAGAAATGCCCCTCCAGTTCCACATGATAATCGATATGCACCCTGGCCTTCTTCCACTCGGCATACTGGTAGGGTGTTGCCGGCAGGGGCAGCATGGCGGGAAGGTCCATCTCCTCAAACCTGCTTTGCCGACAGCCCGGAAGTTTCCTAAACGGCCGGTTGTTGAGCAGGTGCAGCCGTTCGCGAACAGCTCTATTGGCCTCGGCCAGGCTGAAGAAAGTTCGGTGGCGGAGGCCAGCGAGGATGAACCGCTGGGCGATCAGCACGCCCCCTTCGACCTTGGCCTTATCCTTGGGACGACGGACACGGGCCGGAACGACTGCCGTGCCGTAATGATCGGCCAGTTCGGCATAGGTGGGATTGACCTCGGGTTCATAACGGCAGGTCTTGGTCACCGCGGCAAGCAGGTTGTCGGGAACGAGGCAGTGGGGCACGGCGCCGAGAAAGGCAAAAGCGCGGGCGTGGGACCCGGTCCAGTCGGCAAGCGACTGCGTCCAGGTGACTTCGGCATAGGTCTGGTTGCTGTTGCCCATGACCCCGACAAACATTTGGGCCTCCCGAATCTCACCGGTTGAGGCGTCCACGATCGGTACGGTTTGCCCGCTGTAGTCGATGAAGAATTTTTCGCCAGCGCGGTGCTCCTGGCGCATGGACCGATCGAGTTTCTTGCGCCACTGGCGGTAGAGCTCGCAGTATTGGCTGTACTGGTAGCCGGAAGGGGTGCCCTCTTTGTACTCCTGCCACAGCAGCATCAGGGTCAGGTGCTTGTTTTTGGCAAGTTCATCATGCAGGGATTGCCAGTCGGGCGGGGACAGTTTGCGATGGGTCGGGGCGACAACGGGGGGATAAAGACGACGCTCAAGGGCTTCGTCGTCAAGATCGGGAGGCAACGGCCAGGAGAATCCGGCAGCGGCAGCCCGGCTGATCATGGCATCCACGGTGCTCTTGCAGACACCGCAGGTTCTGGCTGTATCGCGCCTGCTCTGGCCGCACAGCCAGACCAGACGCAAAATCTCTCGTATTTTTCGCATGGTAACTCGTTCTCTTGGCATCGTGCCCTCCTTCAATGAAATCGAAGAAGGCAAGATACCTCGTGGAAGTTACCCCGCGACTACACTCTCATTTTGTACTGGCCGTTTTCACCGGAATGGTGGCCGCATTCCAATCGGAACGCTGGCCGTTTTTCCAGCGGAATGGTGGCCGTTTTCCCGCCGGAACGCTGGCCGTTTTCGTCCGGAATACGCA
>CALMMG010000095.1 GCA_937868185.1 uncultured Pseudomonadota bacterium | reverse complement strand
CAGGTCACCATCATGCCCCCCGATGTCAAAGGTCGGCTCAAGATCCTTGAGGTGCATTCCCGCAACGTGCTCATGGATCCGGACGTCGATCTGCAGGTGGTGGCCCAGGGTACGCCGGGGTTCACCGGGGCAGAGCTTGCCAACCTCGTCAATGAGTCTGCCTTGACGGCGGCGCGCAAGGGAAAGGGTGGGATCCAGCTCAGTGATATCGAGGATGCCAAGGACAAGATCCTCATGGGCGCTGAAAGGACTGGCTTGGTCATTAGCGAACAGCAGCGCAGGGTCACGGCCTACCATGAGGCTGGGCATGCAATCATCGCCAAGGTGCTGCCGAATACCGATCCGGTGCACAAGATTACCATCATCCCCAGAGGGCAGGCCATGGGCGTTATGCAACAGATGCCCATTGACGATCGCCATGCCTATTCCAAAGAGTATTTGACCAACCGGATCACTATTCTGCTTGGCGGGAGAACATCAGAGGAAATCATTTTCAATGAATTTTCCACCGGGGCTAGCAACGATTTGCAGGTTGCCACGGATATTGCCACCCGCATGGTTTGTGAATTTGGCATGAGTGAACGGCTTGGCCCCAGGGCTTTTGTCATTCCTGATCAAGGTTTTCTTGGCAACGGTTCACGGCAGCGTCCCCATAGTGAAGAAATTGCCAGGGCGATTGATGAGGAAGTTAACCGGATCATTGCGGAGTGCTATCAGGAAGCGATCATTGTCCTTGAGGGGAGAATAACCTTTCTGCACAAGCTGGCCGAAGTCCTTTTGCTGAATGAAACCATTGATGCGGAAGAGGTTGATATTATCGTGACGTGCCCCAAGTTGACCGAAGAAAACAAAGAGCAAACCGGGTTGTCCAGGTAGGTTTTGTCTTTTTTGGAAGACCTGTGGCATGCAACACATATGATGCGTCATATGTGTTGCATGCCACACTTTTTTACTGCGTCGCACAACGACACGAAAAAAATAAAAATCCGCGTAGAGCAATTTTTCCCCTCCCCCCAAAACACTCCTTCTCGTCTTGCCACCATCCCGCAGAGTTTGTTTCCCACTGTTAGCCCATTTTAACACGGTCTTTGCCCCTTTTTTCCTGAGGGGCTCTACCCATGATTCCGCTCTTGAAGTGTGGCAATAACCGTTAATGCAATCCTTAACAACGCGTGGCATAGGATGTGCTTAAACAGGTTATGGAATCCTTGAAACACCACCTGCCACGGTTTTAATGCCCCAGGTTTTAGCGGAGGGGATTCCCCTTGCCGCACTGATAACGCAAACGGAGTTTGTTTTTTTACGAGATTACTTTTTTCAGAAGGAGAGCAACATGGGAGGAAGAAAGAAAACACTCTTGGGGATGGCGGCGCTTATGCTCCTGACCGCGCCTCTTGCCGCGCAAAGTTGGGCCGCAGAGGGCCCTGGCACGGTGGAACTTGGCAGTCTGGCAAATCATTATTCCGCAGTGACCTTTGATCATGCCATGCATACTGGGGTGGCACCAAGCTGTGCTGAGTGCCATCACCACACAACCGGGCTCGCGCCCACCGATCCGAACTGCGCCCGCTGCCATGAGGCAGGAGCGAAAGCGAAATCGGTTGCCTGTAAGGACTGCCATTCGGATAAGCCGTTTTCTGCGGAAACCCTGAAGAAAATCCAGGAAAATTCGAAGCTCTATCACAAGGGCAAGCCTGGTCTGAAAGGGGCCTATCATCGGAAATGCCTTGGCTGCCATACCGACATGGGCGGACCCACCGGTTGCCAGGATTGTCATACCCGCAACGACAAGGGAGACGCCTTTTTTAATTCGGGCAAATATGCGCCGACTCCAAGCGCTTCCGGGGGACATGGGGAAGGTCATTGATTGCAAGTTATAGGAAATTGATGTTTTCGCTGAAACGATATCAGAGGGTTACATTATGAAGAAATTGAACCGCAGAAGTTTCTTGAAAGGCGGACTGGCCGGTGGCGCTGCCATCGCCGCCGTCGGGACAAGCAAACAGGCCCTGGCTGGAACGCATAACTTTGGCGGCTACCCGGACAGTATGGGGGTGCTTGTTGATCTTACCAAATGTGTTGGCTGCCGGACCTGCGAGGCCGCCTGTAATAAGGAACAAGACTTGCCGACGCCGGACAAACCTTTTGACGATCTCTCCGTGTTTGAGGAAAGGCGCGAGGGGGGATTGCCGCGAAGGACAACGGAAAAAGCTTACACCGTTGTGCAGAAGTACGATGTGGAGGGTCGTGAGCATCCCCTTTTCAGAAAGGTGCAGTGCAACCACTGCAACGAACCCGCCTGTCTGACCTCTTGTTTTGTTAATGCCTACAAGAAGACGCCGGAAGGCGCAGTTATATATGACAAAACCGTCTGCGTCGGTTGCCGGACCTGCATGGTGGCCTGTCCTTTCTATATCCCGGCCTACAGCTATTCCAGTGCCATCAACCCGGTGGTGAAGAAATGCATCATGTGCTACGACACCCGCCTCAAGTTTGGCAGGCCTCCGGCCTGTGTTGAGGCGTGCCCCCAGGAAGTCATGACCTTTGGCAAGCGTAAGGATCTCCTCAAACTGGCCCATCAGCGCATCAGTGAGAAGCCGGATAAGTATGTGGATCAGGTGTATGGCGAAAACGAGGTTGGCGGCACCGCCTGGATGTATATGTCCGATGTGCCCTTTGACAAGATCGGCTATGACACCCATCTCGGGACCCAGCCGATCATCAGTTACGTCAAGGAGTTCCTTGGGATGGTGCCGATGGTGCTGACCATCTGGCCTGCGCTCTTTACCGGCTTTCATTTGCTGAGCAACCGGAAAGACGCCCTGAAAAACGACGATAATAAAAGCTGAGGAGAGGTGGAAGACGATGAATAGTTTAAAATCACAAGGGTTCGCCCCTGTTGTCTCCGATCTCAAGAAAGATGGGAGTGCGTGGACCGTAAAAGAGAAGATTATGCTGGGGCTTTCCCCCAAAGAGTACTGGGCGGTGCAGCTCCGCAATCCGTTCAACTGGGTACTCTGGGCCATATATGCCGTGGGCTTGCCGATTCTGGTTGGCCGTTTTATCTTCGGCCTGGGTTGGGTCACGCATTCCTCCTATGACTATCCCTGGGGGTTGTTTCTGGGCTGGGGTCTGTTCACCATGGTGCCGCTTTCCGCTTCCGGCTTCATGATGGGAACCACAGTGGAGCTTTTCGGCCGCAAGGACTTCAAGTCCATCGAGCGGCTCGGTCTGCTGAATGGGCTTCTTGGTTATACGTTCGCGGTCATGTTTTTGCAGGTGGATCTGGGGCAACCCTGGCGCTTGATCTACCCAATGTTTGTCTCCCTAGGGCCGGCGGCGGTGCTTTTCCTCGTGGCTTGGCATGTGGCCACCTATCTTACCTGTCAGGTGGCGGAGCTGGTGCCGGCCTTCTCCGAGTGGATGGGCTTTCCCAAGGCCAAGAAGTTTATCAAGAGCATCGTGCTCGGCTTGACCATTGCCGGGATCATCCTTTCCACCCTGCATCAAGGAGCGCTGGGTGCGTTGTTCACCTATGCTCCGGGCAAGGTACATCCGCTCTGGTATTCCTCGCCGTTTCAGTGGCTCCATTTTTTTGTGTCCGCGGTTTTTGCCGGCTTGTCCATGCTCATTGTGGTCAGCACCCTGACCAAATGGTTCATGCGCTGGCGGTGTGATGAAAACTATCTGAGCAACCTCAGCAAGCTGACCCTGGGTCTGGCCAAGGGCGCGTCCATGGCCTTGATCACCTATCTGGTCATCAAGATCATCGGCATTGCCCACGACAATAACTGGGCGTATCTGCTCACCGGCTGGGGAGCCTGGTTTATGTTCGAGATGGTGGTGGGTGTCATCCTGCCGCTGATTTTCTACACCATGGCGGTGCGGAACAGTAACGCTTCTCTGGCTCGTTTTGCCGCGATTCTGGCGGTGTTTGGTATTGCCTTGAACCGGTTGAATACGGCGCTTATCGCTTTCAACTGGCAACTGTATCGGGAAATCCCCCACTGGCGAGAATTGGTGATCGTCTTTACCGTCTATGCCACCTACATCGTGGTCTATCGGGCGGTTCTGGCCAGAATGCCGATCCTCTACACCTGGAAGGAAAAGAAGTAACAAGTATCATCACTGGTGGAAAATGGCAGGGCCGGATCTTCCGGCCCTGCCACAACTCGCAACTCCGGGCTGAGAAAAATGGCATTTCCACTGAAGAAGACAATCCATGCCACCGCAATCTCGGTCGCTTTGATTCTTGTGTCACTGCTGTGCCTCGGAATCAGGCAGTACCAACTGTATCGCAACCATGTTGAGGTCAGCCAACAGACCGAAAAACTCATCTTTCAGTTTTCCATTATCCGAGAACATGTGACCGAAAACCTGCTGGAGGGGCAGTATGCCGGCCTGGCCTCGGTGAGCGCGGAACTGGAGGAACTCAATCGAAATCTGGCTTCTGTTATCGGAAACCGGTTCATAGACGACCATTATAAGCTCACCTTAGCCAATGCCGTAGATCTGCCCGGCCTTGTTTTGCTGGTGCGAAAGATCAGCGCCGGTCCGGTCAGGCCAGAATACCTGCGGCAACTCAATACGGAAATCCGCACTCTGGGAGAGAGACTCATGCTCTTCGACCGGGTACTGGTCGAGCACGGCAAGCGTGAGCTGATCAGCTTTCAGAATGTGGTGATCGGTGCTCTGGCCATGGTGGTCAGCCTGATCATCGTCCTGCTCCTCTTTTTTCAACGACGCCTGATTGCCCCGTTGCTGGATCTCGTCCAGCAGGTGAAAGAGGTGGCGGCAGGCTCCCGGCCCGGTCTCTCCATTGCCGGGAGAAGCGGAGAAATCTCCGAGCTGGCCTATTCCTTCCACGATCTCTTGATGGCCCGTGACATCACCGCTGAAGGGTTAGCAAAATTTCAACGGGTGGCTTCGGCGGTTAAGGGGGCGCAGCTGGCAATCGCCAGGGCGAAAACCAGGGATTCCTTGTTCAAGGAGGTTTGCCGAGCGCTGCTTGCAAACCACGAATATTGTCTGGTCTGGATAGGCCAGGCCGACGAGAGCGGTGATGTCATGCCGGTGACTGCAGATGGCGCGACGTCCATGAGCAACAAGGAATGCGAAGCCTGTATGGCCGTGCTCTTAACCGAGGCTGAAGAAAAGGGGCTGGAGCAAAATCCGGCGGCCCTGGCCCTGCGTTCTAGGGGGCCGGTGGTGCGGATGGATATTCTCGCCGGGATTCCCAGGGGGTTGCTCAAGGGAACGCCACTGGCCGATGGGCAGGCAGCCTGCGCTGCGGTACCGATCATCTGGCAGAATACCGTCTATGGCGTGCTGTCCATCTACGCCCTCTCCCCCACGGATTTTGAGACCAAGGAACTGGAACTGCTTGAAGGATTGGCTGGCGACCTCGGGTTGGCCTTGCACACTATTGATGGGCAGCAGCATTTTGCCAGCAGAGAGAATCTGCATGCGCAACTTTTTGAGGCGCTGCGGGTTATCCAGCTCACCCTGTCACCCTCAGGGGTTATCCTTGGTGCGAACTCTGTTTTTGCCGGTCTTGCAGGTGTTGCTGCCGATCAGGAAGGACGCGTCTGGCGTGATTTTCTGGAGCCGACTCAGTCAGGCTTGGCCAATGACACTCTTGGCCTCCTGGAAAGACTGCGCGCGGAAGAGGGTGCTCAGCTGATGTTTTCCGGGGGTACGTCCTCCCAACGGTTTCTGTGCCGGGTTGTGCCGGATCGGGAGATAGGCGGGGAGCCGGAACGCCTGATCCTGGTGGGGTATCCTCTCGTGCGGCAGGAAGGGGTCGGGGGGCAAGAGATAAGCCTACGTCTGGAGATGGTCGCGGCCTTGGCCAGCGGAGTCTCCCATGAGGTGAGCGATCTCAGTAATGGCCTGATCAATTATGCGCAGGTGCTGGCTGATGAGGAGCAGCTCAAAAGTCCGGGTGAGCCAGAAAACGAGCTGGTGGCCAAGATCATCGAGGCAGGGGAGCGTATTGCCGAGATAGTCCGCAAGTTCATCCTCTATGGTCAGGAAGAGGGTCCGGCTGCGGGAGAGTTCTTGCCGGTGGCTGCCGTGCTGGAGGATGCCTTGCTGCTTATTGGCTATCATCTGAAAAGCGAGGGAATCGGGTTGGAGACTGACCTGGAAGCTGCGCCGCCAGTCGTTCCGGTACAGGCCCAGCGCATGCAGCAGGTTTTCTTAAGTATGCTGGGCAGCATCCGAACGGCTCTTGCCGAGAGGTTTGTCGGCAGGGACCCGCGTAAGAAAATTTTTATCGGTACGCAGACCATGGTGGAGAATGGCCAGGGGCGGGTGTTTGAAATCATTATCAAGGATTTTGGCGCGGTGATTCCGCAGGACAGTCTGCTTGAGCCAGGAAAGAGAATGGACGCCACGTCCCCAGGCTGGGGGCGTATGCTTGCTGGCTGCCGCCGGATTGTCGAAGACCACGGCGGTCTTATGGTGATCAGCGGGGAAGAAGGAAAATATACCAAGATAACGTTCACTTTCCCCTTAAAAGGTGAGTGATCGCGTTGTTGCCTACCTTAGAGAGAAGAAAAAGGATTGCCCATGCGATGTCAAACCCACCCCTCGGTTTACCGGATTTCCGCAGCGGCTGATATGCTGGCCCTGCACCCGCGCACCTTGCGGAATTATGAAAAAGCAGGGCTTGTCACTCCCAGCCGCAAGGGGAAATGGCGCTACTACAGCGTCGATGATATTGCCTGGATCAGGTGCCTCTTCAGTATGATCCATGGTGGCGGGATCACCATTGCCTCCATAGGCAAGCTGTTGCACTATGCCCCGTGCTGGGAGGTTGCCGACTGCGTAGGGGAAAAACGCAGGCAATGCCCGGTGTATCAGCGGCGGAGCGGAGAGTGTCGCTGAAGGTCGGGGCCAATTACGTGTTCATTGCCGTAGCAAAGCCCAGCTGCACCAGCGGTCGTTCCGCCTTCGTTCCAGAAAGGTGATTCCGCTCTGCGGCAAGGCGGCCAGCAGATCTTCTTCCATGTTGGAAATGAAGCCGGAGAGCAGGTAGAGCTTTGCCTGCCAGAAGTCAGGATTCTCGAAGAGTTCAAGCATCAACCCCTTATACAGATTGGCCATCACCAGATCCACCTTGGTGTCCGGGCATTGTTGGCGGAGGTCACCCTCCAGCACCGTAACCCGGTCCTGCACCCCATTGGTTTGACAGTTGGTATGAGCCACCTGGCAGGCCAGCCGGTTATTGTCGCAAGCGGTGATCTGGCCCACTCCCCGTTTTGCTGCGGCAATGGCCAGCAGCCCTGTGCCGCAACCAAGATCAAGGGCCGTGTTGATAGCAATCTCGGGGCTTGCGGTATATTTGAGCAGCCCTTCCAGGCAAAGGCGGGTGGAAGGGTGGAAGCCGCTCCCGAAGATAACGCTTGGGTCCAACACGACATCCGCCTTTGTCTTCTCCCAGACCGGTGCCACGGTAAAGCCGTCCACTGTGAAGGTGCCGATTTCCCGACCCGCCTCCCAATCCGTATAATCCAGATCCGCCTCATAGATGACCTTGGCGCCCGAGGCCTTGCAAAGACTTTTGACCAGCTGTTCCTTGGGTCGGTGGAAAAAGAGGATGGCTGTCTCGTCCTCGATCCAGGTGCCGATGAGATCCTGGTCGTCAATGGCTGGGAGGTTCTTGAGGTCGAGATGGTAGGTGTAGAGGCGGCTGTAATGGGTGTAAGGTGGACGGAGCATGGGTGGTATCCGGGTCAGGGGGCAAGTGGGAGCGTCCGGCGCTCGAGCGCTGGGGTAGCGGGAGTTTGTAGGTACTGTCTGGCGGCTTGGGTAAGATCTTGAATAAGGGTGATCGCCTCTGCCGTTTTAACTGCGGAATCATCGGGTGTGGCCGGAGCGACGCTGGCGTCCCCTTCGGGTTCCGTTGACGACTGCTCAGGAATCGGGTTGGGTCCGGTCGGGGCTTGGCCCGCGTTCAAGTTTGTGGCGGCGGGGAAAGTGATTGGGGCGCCGTTGATCAAGGCTTGCAAGGTCAAGGGGTTCCTCTGGCCGGGGGGGATGGTTAGGGATATCTCCTCGACAAGATGGGTTTTTCCGGTCTGGTCATCGTCAAAAACAAGACGGCTGTTGCTGACGGTAACGGCATTGCAGAAAAACCTCAGAGGGAGGGCCGGCATAGTGGGCAGGAGGTTATTCAGGGCCTGACCGAGGTTGTAGCCGCCGTCCTTCTGCCGGATCAGGTGGAGAAAGAAGTGCTCTGCTCCAAGATTGTAGGCGAATTCTCCGTCCAGCAATCGGTTCGGGGCAAAGCTAATGGAGATACTGCCTGCGGAAAGCAGCGGGTCCACCGGATCCTTGGGCGTGGAAAGGTCCGGTCCGACAATGAGATGGTGCAGGGTCAGGGTGCAGGTGAGCGGGTTAAATTCTGCCCTGGCAATGGTCACCGAACGGTTCAAGGCGGCGGCCATTTTTGCGGGCAGCAGGGTGGTGGTCAGATAGGGAACCAGCAGAGGGCTGGCAAGCCCCAAGAGGAGGGTCAGCCCGAGAAAAAAGATTATGGTTTTTTTAAGCCAGTTCCAGAGGAAAGATTTTCTGTGTTGTCGGGGCAGATGCGGGCCATACAGGGAGCTGTTTGTCGGCTTGCCCTCGCGGATGGGGATGGAGCCAAATCTGTCTCGCGGTTTTGGTGTATCGGTAATCCGTATCATCATTACAACCCGAGGGGGCACTTGTCTGAGGTCAGTGCTTGGCAGGAGCACGAAGGAATGCTAAGATACCAGGCCTGAAGGAAAACAAAAGCAAAAACGGCAGCCCAATTTTTCGACACAATACCATAAAGATACCGGGGGGTTCAAAGTGTTTACTTTTTTACGAGGCATTCTGGTGTTACTGCTCGCCCCCGTGCTTACCGGATTGGTCAGTGTCGGGGCCATCATTCTGGTTCTCCTCTTTCGGCGGTCGGCGGCGGAGATTCAGTTTCTGCCCCGCACCTTGGGCAGGATTGTAGCCTGGCTTAGCGGGGTTTCAGTCAGCATGACCGGCGCCGAGCTTCTTGATCAGGGGCAGCCTTATATTTTTGCCGCCAACCACCAGAGTCAGTTTGACATCTTTGCGCTTCAAGGCTACCTGGGTTGTGATTTTCGTTGGCTGCTCAAGCTGGAACTTTTCAAGATTCCCGTGTTCGGCAAGGCCATGCAACTGGCTGGGTATATTCCGGTGGACCGGGCGCATGGCCGCAAGGCGCTCAAAAGTCTGGACGAGGCGGCCCGGCGCATTGCCGGGGGCACTTCGGTCGCCATTTTTCCCGAGGGCACCAGAAGTCCGGACGGTAAGCTGGGCCAGTTCAAGGCAGGGGCCATTGTTCTGGCGATCAAGGCAGGGGTGCCCGTGGTGCCGGTAGCTATCGTCGGCACCCATCAGGTTTTGCCTAAGGGGCGGCTGCTGGTTAGGCCAGGGAGGGTAGAAATCCGTGTGGGAGCGCCCATTGCCACGAGCGAGTACACCGTTAAGCAGAAGCAGGAGCTGGCCGAGCGGTTGCAGAGCAAGGTGGCGGAGTTGATGGCCCGTCCCTGAGCAGAGGCGGCAGTGGCGTTCGTCTTGTAAGGCCCGGCTATTGACTCAGGGGTTGCTTGAAAATAAGGCGGCCTGCGGAGGAGTCGAGCTGTATCTCGGTGCCCACGGGCAGGATATGGTTTCGGCTGCCATGGCCGCAGGGGAAGTTGGCCCAGATCGGGATGGGTCGGTGGGCCAGCAGATCAAGGGCGCGCTGCCAGATGGCTTCACGCTCTCCGCATTGGTCAAAATCTCCCAGGATAAGCCCGGCGATCTGCTCCAGTCGACCCGCAGCCCCGAGGTGGGTGAGCAGTCGGTCGATGCGGTAGGGCGCTTCGCCGATATCTTCCAGGACGACAATGGCATCCTGCCAGTTCGGCTCAAAGGGGGTTCCCAGCAGGTGAACCAGGCTGGTTAGGTTGCCGGGCAGAAGCCTCCCGCTGGCCTGTCCACCTTTGAGGATTTCCAACCCTTTTATTTTACTCTCCGACTGCGCCCTGCCTGTGAGCAGATTGAAAAACCCCTCCTGCGAATCGCGGTCGCTTCGCGCCAGGGTGGTGAGCATGGGGCCATGGTAGGTGATGAGTCCGGTTTTTTGCTGGATTGCGGAGAGTAGGACGGTGAGGTCGGAAAAACCGATGAGCATTTTCGGTTGCTCGCGGATAAGCGTAAAATCCAAGTCTGGCAGGAGCCGCAGGCAGCCGTATCCGCCGCGCACAGCCAGGATGGCCTTTACCTCCGGATCGCGCCAGAGCTCGTGCAGTTCGGCCAACCGTTCCTGGTCGGTCCCGGCCAGATAGTCGTTGTGGCGGAGGATGTCGTTCCGGTACCTGGTCTTGAATCCCAGATCAGTGAGGATCTTCAAACCACCGCTGAAGTCATTTTCGTTGCGTACCGGTCCGGCCGGGGCGATGATGCCGATGGTATCCCCTTTTTTTAGGGGGACGGCGAGGATGGGCTTAGGTGTTGCGTTCATGGAGCAGCTGCAGACCGTTGAGGGTGAGCATGGGATCAACGTGATCGATGCTGGTGGTATATGGGGCGATGAGGGTGGCCATGCCGCCGGTCGCTACCGCTTGGGTCAGCTCTGGGGCCATCTGTTCCCGCAGGCGGCGAATAAGACCGTCTACCATGCCGCCATAGCCGAAAAGGATGCCTGACTTGATCGCGGCCACGGTATTGGTGCCGATGGCGGCATCAGGCGGGGTGGAGATGTCAACCTGGGGCAATTTGGCTGTCCGGCTGCCCAAGGCCTCCATGGCAATGGATAATCCGGGGGCGATGGCGCCGCCCAGGTATTCCCCGGCGGCGGAAACACAGTCCCAGGTGATGGCCGTGCCGAAATCAACGACAATGAGGGCACGCTTGAATTTGTTGTAGGCAGCGACGGCATTGACCAGGCGGTCGGCCCCGATCTCTGCCGGGTTATCAATAAGAACCGGCATGCCGGTCTGTACCGTAGCGGAGCCTACCACCAAGGGGGTGGTGTTCAGGTAGCGGGTGGCAAAGGCTGCCCAGGCGGCCTGCATCGTCGGCACCACGCTGGAAATGATCGTATCGGAAATATCGTTGAAGCGGAGTCCTTCCATGGTAAAAAGAGTGTGGAAGATGGCGGCCAGCTCATCAACCGTACTGCCCTTGTCGGTTTTCACCCGCCAGTGGCAGCGGAGCTTCGGGCCGGTGAAAACCCCGATCACCATGTGGGTATTGCCAATGTCAACCGCCAGCAGCATGGCCGAGTCCTTGATTATGGTGAGGAAAGCTGTTGCGAATTTTTAAGCCGTTGTTCAAAAAACAACTGTAACATAGAATGCCGTGAACGGCATAAGGTGCCGTAACGAAATGGTAAAAAATGCGATGGTTATTTCGTAACGGCATCTAAATGTACCAGAGATCGGGCCAGGCTGTCCATGCTCTTGGTCACCTTTGCAAAAAACTTTGTTTGACCGGAGGGTTGGCAGATCCGGGGCAGGGAACAAGAGGAGATGGCGTGCTGTCTCTATTGTATGGAGTGTGCCCAATGAACGAATATATCCAGATTGTCACCACGGTTGCCACCGAGGATGAGGCCGGGGCTATTGCCAGGTTGCTGGTTGAGAAGCACTTGGCTGCTTGTGTCCAGGTGATCGGCCCCATGACCAGTCATTACCGCTGGCAGGGGAAGATCGAAACGGCGAAGGAATATCTCTGTCTTGCCAAAAGCCGGGCCGCGCTTTATTCTAAAATAGAGGCGGCGATTAAGGCGATTCATCCCTATGAGGTTCCAGAGATTATCGCCATGCCTGTAATTGCCGGGAGCAAAGAGTATCTGGCCTGGTTGGGTGCTGAAGTCAAGGAGCCTTTTTGAGTATGGATGGGGAACAGCCGAAAAAGGCGGGCCGCCGTCGAAATCCCAAGGAGTTCCAATGCCATTGTTGTCGGCGAAAATTGCCCTTCTGTTGGAACTGTCCTTGCGGCTTTCAGATTTGCGATGACTGCTTCAAGGAAAATATGTGGACCATTAGCAATGGGCCGACCTGGGTCTGCCCGGATTGTGGAAGGATACGGATGATGTAATTTGTGCATGCACGCACTACAGGGCAGGGGGTGTCCTGAAAAAAAATGGGGGGATGTATGTCTCAGCAGCGGGATAGCAGGCGGTGCCCGAGGTTTTCGGTCAAGGACGGGGTTATTGCCCTTGATTCCATATCTGGCGAAATTATTGATTTGAGCTTCGGTGGGTTGTCTTTTCGGTATACGGCTTATGACGACATGACCACGCAGCCAGCGGAGTTCGGCATTATTTTTGGCGGGGAAGAACTCTTTTTAGAAAATATCCCCCTCACCAATGTTAGTGACATAGGTCTGGATGAAGACGATGGAGGAGCGGGTGAGGTGAGACGTCGGGGGATGGCCTTTGGTAACCTTGTTCCGGAGCAGGTTGTGATCCTGGCCCGGTTTATCAGGCAGTTTTCCCTGGAAAAGCAGTAGTTGGCCCGCTGCACCACATCAGCTTCGCAGTCTCGCTATGCTGTTTTCGGCCTGCTCATGGTCTGGCAGTTGCATGCCGGGTCAGGAACCGGTCCAACTGGTTGGCAAATGCCTGGAGATGCACCTTGCTCAGGGATGATGGCCCGCCGGTAATGGTGCCCGTTGAGCGTAACTCGTCCATGAAGTCCCGGCGGGCCAGGTGCTCCTGGATGGTCTCGGGCGTATAGAGCGTACCCCGCGGATTCAGGGCGGTTGCCGAGGCAGCGACCACCTCCGCCGCAAGGGGGATATCTGCGGTAATCACCAGATCGCCTGGCGCAAGGCTGTCGACGATCCGGGTGTCTGCTACGTTGAAGCCTGCCGTGACCTGAATGGTCTTAATAAAAGGCGATCGTGGCACTTTCAGGTAGTGATTCGCCACCAGGATACTTTCTATTCGCATACGCTCTGCGGCCCGGAACAGGATATCCTTTATTGGGCCGGGACAGGCATCGGCGTCAATCCAAATGCGCATGCTCGGAGTCTGCCCTTTTTTCATGATATTCGGGGCGGTATTCTGTTTCTGAAATGTCGCCCCGAATATCGTCTATCTGGAATGTCACGCCTGGGATTATTTTTGGATCACCCATCTGCCCTCATTGTCCCTGCAAGCTAAGGAGACCACCTTTTCTGGGCGTCCGTCCACGGTGGCGAGAATTTCAGCCTCCCGGCACACCTGCCCGGAGGGTTGCGTGTAAGCAGGTTTTGGCGTTACGGCGTATGAGCGGTTGGTGTCCGGGTTAACCCATTGGGTGCGCTGGTTGGATGGTGAAGTTTCGTATACCTGGTTGAGTTGCGCTTGGTCGTATTTGTCCATCTCGTTGCCAATGATATAGCCCAGCATGCCGCCCACTGCCGCGCCGAGCAAGGTCCCCTTGGTGTTGTGACCTATGGCCTGACCGACGATGGCGCCAGTTGCTGCGCCGATAGCCCCGCCGCTTGCTCCTTTCGAGGTATTGGTGGCGCACCCGGAGGTGATCAGCATGAAAATAATTGCCACTGCGGCCATCTGTAGTCCATGTTTTTTCTGCATAGAAATCTCCTTATCTTGTTGAGTTTTCTGGTTGGTTCATGTCTTTCGTCGCGACAGGGGATGATCTCCTGATGATGCGCTTGTCTGTTTCTCCCAGGATCTGCATATAAGATATCTATAAGCTGTTATTTGTATATTAAAGATATAGCGCTTAACGTTAAACGTCAATGGCGAGAGTCAGGATGCATTCCGGAAGAGATGGTGGGCCAGCGGGCCTTTGCCTTGGCCCAAAGCAAGGTTGGCGCTCTGCCGCAGGACGGTATCCATGAAGGCCGCCGCCTTGAAAAATGCATCCTGGTCATTGCCGTGGAGCAGATGATAGGCAGCAAAGGCTGCGGCAAAGGTGCAGCCGGTGCCGTGGGTGTTTTTGGTGGCGATCCGTGGATGTGTAGCCGTGAGTATCTCTCGGCCCGACTCTTGTCTGAGGATCAGGAAATCCTCCACCTCTCCGGCCTGTTCCAGGAGATGCCCCCCGGTGAGTACAATGGCCCGCAGTTTGGGGTACCAGGCAAGCAGGGTGGTTGCCGCCTCTACCGCCTCCTGGGGAGTTTTGAGATTCCGGCCAGTCAGGGTTGCCAGTTCAGGGAGGTTGGGGGTAAGGACTGTGGCTGCATTGAGCAGGGATTGCAGGCCTGCGTTTCCTTCTGTTTTCCGGAAGAGTTCGTGCCCGTCGCTTGCCGTAAGCACCGGGTCGCAGATGATCTCCCCGGAAAAATCGTGCAGGGCCTCGGCCATTGCCCCGGCGATCTCGTCGGTGCCGAGCATACCGGTTTTGATGTGGCTGACCGGCAGATCGGTCAGGACCAGTTGGATCTGTTTTTTGACAAACTCCGGGGCAATAGGCAGGCAGAAGGAAACACCGAGGCTGTTCTGGGCAGTAAGGCAGGTGATCGCTGCCCCTCCATAGACCCCGATGGCGGTGAAGGTTTTGAGATCCGCCTGAATCCCGGCCCCGCCTGAGGGGTCGGAGCCGGCAATGCTCAGGATCGCCTGCGAGTTAAGCCGAGTCGGGCGACTGACTTCCGTGGTCATGGGGAGAAAGCCCGACTCAGGCGCACCCGCAGCTGCGGGTTGGGGTGCAACCACCCTTGCCGTCTGTGCTATCTGTGCCGCAGCCGCAGCCAGCACCTTCAGTGGCTGGGGAGTCAATGGAAAGCAGGGTGATCTGGTAGGTAATATCCTGACCCGCCAGCGGGTGATTGAAGTCAACGGTTACGGTGTTCGCCTCAACCGAAAGCACTGTGGCCGGAATTTTGTGCTGCTCGCCATCCTTTTCCATATTCATGCCGAGGATCATTCCCGGCGCGATGGGTTGGTCGGCGAAACCTTGGCGGCTCACAGTCATGATCAGGTCTTCATTCTTCAGGCCAAAAGCATCCTTGGCCGCAACGGTGATGCTCTTCGTTTCCTGGGCAGCCATGCCCAACACGGCCTGCTCAAAAGCGGGGAGTACACAGCCCGTCCCTAATTGGAATTGCAGGGGGCCGGTCTCCTGGGAAGAATCAAATTTTTCGCCGGTGGACAGAAGTCCATCGTAGATAATGGTGACTGAGTCGTTTTCGGAAACTTGCTGCATGGTGTGTTACTCCTTTATTCAGTTGCGGTAGTGCGGGTTGAGCGTAATGGGGTCACGCTCGGCCTTGGGACAGCCACCACTTGAGGACAAGCAGCAGCAACGGAGCCAGATGGAACAAGAGGTCAAAGATATCAATCGGCCGAGTGAGTTGACCGTTTTTTAGCATGATGATTTTTTCCACCACATGCGGCATGGGATGAAATGGCGCCAGCAGCATGAAAATCGTAAAAATGATGAGAACCGAGAATGGAAGTTGGTCGAGGAATTGGAACATGGTCAGATCTTGGCGCTTTCTAGGTTAGCGGTGCGTACTTCCAGCTTGGCGATAAGACGTCCAACTGTGGTCTTGTGCGCCTGGCTGGGCTTCTCGTCCTTGTCATCAGTGCTGAAATCGCTTGTTTCAAAGCTGTATAAAAGTTTTTCGAGGCGGGAGCCGTAGGCGCCTATGGCCTCTTTGGCCGTCAGGTAAAGACCTTCGTAGGGAAAGGGCTTCTCGAAGGCGCAGAGGTTGGCGTCGATGAATTTGTGCAGCCTGGCAACATCCGCCTTGCTGTTGCCATAGTAAATTTCGCAGGTGTTGAGGAGATCGAGGAGTATCCGGTGTAGATCCTCGGATTTTATCGACTTTTGGCCTCCTGCCGCGCTGAAAAGCAGTTTGATGGCCCGCACAAAACCTTTCATCCCCATGAAAAAGTCGGCGGTTTTCTCGGCGGCAATTGTGTTGGGGTTTACCGGGGAGCCTGGTGCGCTGATTCGGCGCTTCATCTCCGGGATAATGGTGTTTTTCATGGTGTAATGGAAGGTTCTGGTTTCTTCCAGGACTATGGGGAGAAACTGAATCTGCTTGAGGCTCTGCGCCTTGTTTCGCAGGCCGACCAGGTTTCTGGACAGGGTGGTGGCGATAGCCTCTATCTTTGCCAGAATCTGTGGGGCCGGAATTTCTCGCAGGCTGGTCAGCTCCTGTTGGGCCTTATCCACAACCGTAATCTCACCCGGAAGGTTTTTCAGGAAAGATTCAATGAATTCTTTGAGTTGATCGGTGGCAGCCATTGCCACCTGGAGATTGTGTTCGACGATGGCGCGGGCGAGACCGGAGAGGGTGCCTAGATCGATATGCCGGATTCGTTTTTCCAGATCAATGGCCTGGGCATGATAATCATGCAGGGTGGGGGTATCGTTCTGGCTATTTTCGTCTTTGGTCATGCGGTAAAAATTGTAGCCCTCGTCCACCATTGGCGCAGTTCGTTTGGCGATCTCCCTAGTTAGGGGGAGCAGACCGCTCACCGAGAGCTGCTCCCGCAGGGTTTTGTCCGCTTCGGTTAAAAGGGTAATCTGGTCTCGCCAGTTTGCCACGGTGCTTTGGTAGGTGGCGCATTCTTGCACAATTTTTTGTGCCTGGCTGACTGCCTTGAAGGGTTGGATTGTTTTGCGGCGGACATCGATATCTAGGGCGCCCAGTTCGTTTTCACATTTTTCAATATGTTTGAGAATCTTTGTTGTTCTTGTAGGATGTTGATCTCTGGTGTCGGCTATGGTGCTCGGCAGGCCGAGAAATCCTAGGATGTGGGCGTAGTCGTTGAAATTACACTCTTGCCATTGGGTTACGCGGGGGTCGGTGGAGAGGGTAAGAGTTTCCTTTTTTTGTGCGGTCAGTGTCTCTTTTGCCTGGTTGATAACACCTTCTGCCTGGGCAAGCGTAGCCGGCTGGTTTTGGGGCGTCCCGAGGGGGGGCTGGTCAAATTTCGGCTGCATGGAGGTAAAGGGCACTGGTGTGATCATGGCTTGTGGTTTTATCTGCTTGAAAAACAAAAGGAAAATAAATATTTGTGCGCCAGGGGATGGATTTTCACACGGCGCAGGAAACCTAAAAAAATAGTCTTTTTCCCCAGGATATGCTACTTTAATTTTTTTTAAATGCCGGGATTGGATGTTTTTGGATGCCTGCCTTTGCCGCAACTACTTGACAAGATAGAGAGATAGGCATATTTTGCGTTTTTTTCAGGTGGCGGCATAGCGCTGGTCTGCGAAAAATACCAGGAAAAGGTTGATTCCGAAAAGGCTGTCTGCCGGAGGCCCAGGAATATTGCAAATTCAGGAGCGCCTGCCTGCTTCGTTTTTTCAGTCAGGCAAAAAGCTGGGGATTAGAAAAAAGAGCCGGAGGACATGGACGGTGAGGGCAAGTAAGCAATGCCTGCCGTTTTGGGAGAATTATGAGTGTGCTGCAATTTGACAAGGGAGGCGGTCTGCTGCCGGCCATTGCCCAGGACCACCAGACCAGGGAGGTCCTTATGCTTGCCTATATCAATGATGAGGCTTGGCAAAAGACCTTGGAAACAGGCAAGGCCCATTACTGGAGCCGCTCCCGCAATCAGCTCTGGCTCAAGGGGGAGTCGTCCGGACATGTGCAGTTGATAAAAGAGATCCTGGTTGACTGTGACGCGGATACCGTGGTTTTTTTGGTGGAACAGTTGGGCGGCGCCGCTTGCCACAAAGGGTACCGGAGTTGTTTTTTTAGAAAGGTGCAGGGCAGCGAGCTTGAAGTAAACGATACTCCGGTTTTTGATCCCGGGAAGGTCTATAAAAAATGAACATTCTGAAACTTGGTATTCCCAAAGGCAGCCTGGAAAAGGCGACCGTTGAGCTTTTTGAAAAGTCGGGCTGGCGGATCAAGCTTTCCTCCCGCAATTATTTCCCGGAGGTGGATGATCCCGAATTGTCCTGCTCCATCTGTCGGCCTCAGGAAATGTCTTGCTATGTGGAAAAGGAGGTGCTGGATGCGGGCATCACCGGTAAGGATTGGACCCTGGAAAACGAATCGGACATCGTGGTGGTGGCCGACCTGATCTATTCCAAGGTCAGCAGGCGGCCGACCCGCTGGGTTATCGCCGTGCCCGGAGATTCTAACATTCAACGGCTTGAGGATCTGGAAGGCAAAAAGATCGCCACCGAGCTGGTTGGCTATACCCGGAAATTCTTTGCGGAAAAGGGGATCAACGTTGATATCTCCTTTTCCTGGGGCGCCACCGAGGCCAAGGTTGTTTCCGGGTTGGCCGACGCTATTGTCGAGGTCACCGAAACGGAAAGCACCATCCGGGCCCATGGGTTGCGGATCATCCACGAATTGATGACCTCCAACACCCAATTCATCGCCTCCAAGGCTGCCTGGGCTGATCCCTGGAAGCGGGAGAAGATCGAGAACATCGCTCTGCTGTTGCAGGGGGCGTTGCGGGCCGATAAGATTGTTGGTCTCAAGATGAACGTGCCTCAGACGCATCTTGACCAGGTGATTGCTATCTTGCCAAGTATGAATGCCCCCACGGTGGCGCATTTGTATCACTCGGACTGGTATTCGGTGGAAACGGTTATTTCTGAGCATGAGGTCCGGGATCTTATCCCGAGGCTATTGAAGAACGGCGCCGAAGGCATCATCGAATACTCTTTGAACAAGGTTATCTGAATTGTATCCGGACAGGGCTGTCAAACAAGGACTGGGCGATTGTCTCGCCAGGGAGAAAATGTGACCGACTCTGCCGTGAATTACGCGAAGATCGAATTTGTGAAAAGCGCCTACAAGATGGTGCAGCTGCCCGAGGAACCCCTGCCGGAAATCGCCTTTGCCGGGCGTTCCAACGTGGGGAAATCAAGCCTGATCAACCGGTTGGTGAACCGCAACGGGTTGGTTAAGGTCAGCGCCAGACCGGGAAAAACCCAGAGCCTCAACTATTTTATCGTGGACGCTAAGCTCTACCTGGTCGATTTGCCGGGCTACGGCTTTGCCAAGGTTTCTAAAAAACTTCAAGACGAATGGCAGGGGCTGGTTACCGAATATCTGTCCACCAGCCCAACCCTGCGTTGCGTGGTGGTGCTCATCGACATCCGGCATCTCCTCAAGGCCCAGGACCGGGAGCTGGTCGAATGGCTTCGGAGCCGGGGTCGTCCTTTTATCATCGTCTATACCAAACGGGACAAGCTTTCCAATAACGAGCAGGCCAAGCAGGCCGCGAGCCTTGATGCTGCTCTCGGCCTGAGCAAGCAGGACAGGGTGCTGTTTTCTGCGAAAACGGGTGAAGGAAAGGAAGAGTTACTGGCTGCAATCGCAACCTTTTTGGGGTAATCTTTCTTTCGATCTTGATCGTGATGACAATGCCTTCGGCGTGGCCAAGGGCTTTTCTCTTTTTAGGAAGTGTGAGGATGTAACCTAATGATCATACAGGATGAATGGCACTGTTGGCAGATTACTCTTTGCGGGAGTGAAGAGAGCTGTCTTGCCTGGAAACAGGGCCTCGAGAACAGGCCGTGCTGGGAGGTTGCCCAGGAACTGGACGATTATCGCAGTGCGCTCAATGTCTGCAAGGATTGTATCGTCTTTATCTCGAAAGAGAATGTTGACGCCTTAAGCGAAGAGGAAGTCCGGGTAATCATGGAGCGCAAGATTGAGTGCGTGCTCGCCACGCAATGCCCCAGACGGACGAGGTGAGGAGCAGTCATCCCAGGGGGTACGATTCTCTGCGGGTGTTTCGGTGTTCTGTCGTTGATAAAAAAAGGTGCAGCGCACCTTACTGATCTGACTTAAGCACCGCTAGAAAGGCGCTCTGCGGGATCTCCACGTTGCCCACGGTTTTCATCCGCTTTTTCCCGGCCTTCTGTTTTTCCAGCAGTTTTCGCTTGCGGCTGATGTCGCCACCGTAACATTTTGCCAGTACGTCCTTGCGCAGGGCGGAGATGGTTTCCCGCCCGATGATGTTGCCCCCCACCGCCGCTTGGATGGCGATCTTGAACATCTGCCGCGGAATCTCTTCTTTTAGTTTTTCGCAGGCATGGAGCCCGCGTGCCCTGGCATTGTTGCTGTGTACCAACTGGGAGAGGGCGTCCACCCGCTCGCCATTGACCAGAATGTCCAGCTTGACCAGATCGCTTTCCCGGTAATCCAGGAGATCATAATCAAAGGAGCCGTACCCTTGGGTGACGGATTTGAGCCGGTCGTAGAAGTCGTAGATGATTTCCCCCAAGGGCAGTTCGCAGGTGAACTCGATTCGGCCGGGGATGGGGTAGTGGTAATGGGTGTTTTCGCCGCGCCGCTCCATGCAGAGGGTCATCACCACCCCCATGTAGCGTTCCGGGATGAGGATGGTCGCCTTGATAAAGGGCTCCTCGATGCGCTCGATGGTGGTCGGGTCCGGGTAGTGGGCCGGGTTATCCACCTCTTTCATGGTCCCGTCCTTAAGGAAGATCTTGTAGTTCACCGAAGGCACGGTGAGGATCAGCGAGAGGTCGAATTCCCGCTCCAACCGCTCCTGGACCACTTCCAGGTGGAGTAGCCCCAAGAATCCGCAGCGGAAGCCGAAGCCCAGCGCGGTGGACGCGTCCTTCTGGAAGGAGAGGGAGGCGTCGTTGAGGGTGAGCTTTTCCAGGGCTGTGGCCAGGATTTCATAGTCGTCGGTGGACACGGGATAGATGGAGGAAAACACCACCTGTTTGATCTCCTGGAACCCGGGCAAGGGCTTGGCGCAGGGGCGGTCTTTCAGGGTGATCGTGTCGCCGGGCCTGGTGTCGGTGATGTTTTTGATGCCAGCGATGATGTAGCCGACCTGGCCCGCGCTCAATTCTTTTTGGGGTTCGCGGGTCAGGTGGAAGAAGCCGACCTCTTCGACCCGGTAGGCGGCATTGTTGGCCATGAAGAGCATGGTGTCTCCGGCCTTGATCCGCCCTTCAAAGATGCGGCAGGAGATGATGGTCCCCCGGAACGGGTCGTAGAAGGCATCAAAGATCAGGGCCTCCAGGGGCTTTTCCGGGTCGCCCTTGGGCGGGGGCAGGAGATTGACCACTGCCTCCAGCACCGCATCGACGCCCACTCCGGTTTTTGCCGAACAGAGCTGGATATGATCGGCGTCCAAGCCAAGGTCTTCCTCGATCTGGTGGGCAACCCCCTCCGGGTCTGCGGAGGGGAGATCGATCTTGTTGATGACCGGGATTATTTCCAGGTTATGCTCCATGGCCAGGTAGAGATTGGCCAGGGTCTGGGCTTCAATGCCTTGGGCTGCGTCAACGAGGAGTAGCGCCCCTTCGCAGGAGGCCAGGGCTCGGGAAACCTCGTAGCTGAAATCGACGTGCCCTGGGGTGTCAACGAGGTTGAGGATGTAGTCCTTGCCGTTCTTGGCCCGGTAGGGAAGGCAGATCGCCTGGCTTTTGATGGTGATGCCGCGCTCCCGCTCGATATCCATGCTGTCCAGGAGCTGGTCGTGGAACTGGCGGTCGGTGACCATGCCGCAGAGCTGGATAAAGCGGTCGGCCAGGGTGGATTTGCCGTGGTCGATGTGGGCGATAATGCTGAAATTTCTAATGTTTTCCATGGATAAGCCGGGATGTCCTGTTTTTTCGGTCAGGCGGTTTTGTACTGTGTCAGAATCATGCAACTGTGCGGAAAAATGTGCTGATTCCACAGAAGAGGCTATCTATCATAAAAAGATAGGCTTGGAAAGGCAATTCTAAAATGGGATCGGGTTCATCTGTAAAATCGACGAGGTCTGTGGCAGGAATCATGCTGTTGTGGAAAGAGATTGACCTTTGACGCGGTTCTATTAATAATGGCACACATGAAAGAAGACCCGGAAGCCTTAGAAATAATTAATGATGATGAGGATGAGCAGGAAGTGCTGCATCCCCTCGTCGCCCTGCCGGATGATGATAATCTTCCGGCCTTGGGCAATGCTGGCCTCCATCGGTATCTCCAGGAAATCAGTCAGTACAAGCTCATGAGCCGTGAAGAGACCGATGAGTTGGCTCGCCATTTTCAGGAAACCGGCGACCCAGAGGCGGCTTATAAGCTGGTGACCTCCAATCTGCGGCTGGTGGTCAAAGTGGCCATGGATTTTCAGAAATATTGGATGCAGAACTTTTTGGATCTGATCCAGGAGGGCAATGTCGGACTGGTGCAGGCGGTGAAGAAGTTCGACCCCTACCGTCAGGTGAAATTCTCCTATTATGCCGCTTACTGGATTCGGGCCTATATTCTTAAATTTATCATGGATAACTGGCGGCTGGTCAAGATCGGCACCACCCAGGCCCAGCGCAAACTTTTTTTCAGCTTGAATAAAGAAAAAAAACTGCTAGAATCGCAGGGTTTTGCGCCGGAGGTTAAATTGCTGGCCCAACGCCTCAATGTCAAGGAAAGCGAAGTCATTGAGATGAGCCAGCGCATGGACAACTGGGATGTTTCCCTGGAAAGTCCTGTGCGGGAAGGCTCCGACGAGGAGCAGAAGAATTTTCTGCCCATGGTCGGGCCCACCGTTGAAGAACGGGTGGCGGAAAAAGAAGTGCAGGAGTGGATGGGTACGGTTCTCGACAAACTGCGCGAGACCTTGAACGACAAGGAAAAGGCCATCCTGTCCAGCCGACTGCTGAGCGACGAGCCCCTTACCCTGCAGGATATTGCCGATAAGTTTGATATCTCTCGGGAGCGGGTTCGGCAGATTGAGGCCAATCTCCTGAAAAAGATGCGGGAGTATTTTGAAAAGGAGGTCCCTGATATCAAGGACTTTCTTGCTGAATTTCTCAACCCCTGGCGTTCCTGATCGTTAGATAATATTCTTCGCCGTTTTCGGCGATACCTGGAAAAACCTTATGCGAGTTCCCCTCCTAGATTTGCATGGCCAGATGGCTCCCTTGCGTGACGAGATCCTTGCCGCAGTGACCGAGGTCATTGATTCGACCCAGTACATTCTTGGCCCCAAGGTCGAGCAGTTTGAAAAAAATATCGCTGACTACTGTGGTGCTGGCTATGGTATTGGTGTTGCCAGCGGCACCGACGCCCTGCTTGCCGCGCTCATGGCACTGGGGATCGGTCCTGGCGATGCGGTGTTGACCACGCCCTATTCTTTTTTCGCCACTATGGGCTGCATCCTCAGGCTAGGTGCAAAACCTGTTTTCGCCGATATCGATCCGGTGACGTATAATATCGACCCGGAGCGGATGGCCGAGGTCCTGGCTCAGGATGCCAGGGCAGATAAGCGGATTAAGGCGATCATTCCGGTGCATCTCTATGGGCAATGTGCGGACATGGGGGCAATTCTTGCCCTGGCCAAGCAATATAATCTGCCGGTGGTGGAGGATGCCGCCCAGGCCATTGGCGCTGTATATCCCATGAAAACCGGATGCCAGACTGTCTGGCATCGTGCCGGCTCCATGGGGGAGGCCGGGTGCTTTTCCTTTTTTCCCAGCAAAAATCTCGGCGGCATTGGCGATGGTGGGCTGATTACCTGCAACGATTCCGCTTTGGCCGAGCGGATCCGGATTATCCGGGTACATGGGGGGGCGCCCAAGTATCACCACGGGGTGGTGGGGGGTAATTTCCGCATTGATCCCATCCAGACCGTGGTTCTTGACATAAAACTCTCCCGCCTGCCCGAGTGGCACCGGGCAAGACGCCGCAACGCCGAAAACTATCGCCGTCTGTTTGCTCAAACCGGACTCCTGGAAAACGGTGCGGTTTCTTTGCCCGAAGCTGTCTATCAGGCAGAGGGGTTGACGGTCGGGGAAGAGTGCGACTATCATATTTATAATCAGTTTGTTGTCCGGGCCAGGGACCGTGACGGGCTGCTGCGGCATCTTATAAGCCAGGAAGTCGGGGCAGAGATTTATTATCCCATCCCCCTTCATCGGCAGGGATGTGTTGCTGGCCTGGGGTACGAAGATGTCTCGTTTCCTGAAGCGGAACGGGCGGCCCTTGAGACCCTGGCTCTGCCTATTTTCCCTGAACTCACGGACGAGATGCAATGTTTTGTTGTTGAAAAGATTGCCGAATTTTATACACGGTAGATTTGCTCTTCATTTTTTAGTTTTTTTACGCCGGTCCTTTTTACGGTTGCCAAAAGGACACCCTCTGCTGATGCGTATCAGATTGTCTATCGTTCCGCACCTCGTTTTGCCTTTCCCGTGCGCGAGAAATCTTGCTCTCGTTTCGGCGTCTATTTTCCTACTGTTTTCGTGCATCCTCCTTCCCTTCCCAGGAAATGCGGCAGAATCTTCCGCGCCACCGCCGGGCAAGCAGCTTGTTCCGGCACGAACTATCCAGCTCAAGGAGGACAAGGATGTCGCCTGGAAGGCTTTGTGGGATCAGGGGCGGGAACTGGCGCGCAACGGCAGGCTTGCCGATGCTGCCCCTGTTTACGAGGCGTTGCTGGCCATGCGGGAGGGGCTTGATGCTGCCCGTTGGGAGCTGGTTGCCATTCTTTTGCAACTGAAGAGGGAAGAGAGCGCACTTCCCCATCTTGAATTACTGGTTGAGGCGGCTCCCCGCAATCTTCAATATCTGTTGGCTCTGGCAGAGGTGAGCAGGGGCCAGGGAAATGGTGCCCGGGCTCTAGAGTTGTACAGAAAGGTTCTTCAGCGGGAGCCGGGTAATCTTCAGGCCTTGCGTGGAGCAGCCTCTGCCCTTCTTGCCCAAGAGAAGAAGGGTGAAGCTGCGGTCATGTTGGAGGCCTTGCTCCAGCGGGATCCCGCTCGGCTCACCTTGCGGGAAGAATTGGGCAATCTCTACTATGATATGGGGGCCTATGACAAGGCCAGAGCGCATTTCGCCGTTCTGACCAGGGGCAATCAGGTCGACCCGGCAATTCTGCTCAAGACGGCCCAAGCCTATGACAAATCAGGGCTTGAGAGCCAGGCGGTTGAGTATTGGCAGCGCTTGGCACGCACCTCCCAGAGCCCCGAGGCAAAAGAACGGTTGACCGCCTATTACCTTAAGGGTGGTAAGGGGGAGGATGCCTTGGTCTATCTTCTTCCTCTTGTTGAGAAGGAACCCTCCTCCCCTAGACTTTTCAAGCGTCTTGGGCAGATTTATGCCAGTCTTTCTCGCCTCCCCGAGGCTCTTGCCTATCTTGAGCGGTATATTTCTTTCAAGCCTGAGGATAAAGAGGTGTTGCGGCAGGTGATCGACATTCATGCCGCGCTGGGGAATAAACCCGAGGTGGCGGCCTTGGGGCGGGGGCTTAGTCTTGGACCTGCGCCAAACCTTGAGAACCTTGAGCGCGGGGCCGGGCAGTATGAGGCAAGTGGCGAGCTTCAGGAGGCTGTTGCCCTGTATGACCAGATTCTGGCGGTCACTCCTGATGATCCCAAGATTCTGGCCAAACGGGCTAAGGTTCTGCTGGCGAGCGGCAATGATGATGAGGCCAACGCCATGTGGGCGCATCTGGAGCGAAGGCAAAAACTCCTTGAGGTGCTTGAGATTTTGTTCCGAATGGAGCCGGGCAATAGAACGGTTCTTAAAAAACTGGCCCGCATGTATTTAGATCGCGGGGAGCTCTCTAAAAGCCTGGATATGTTTGCTCGTCTGGAAGCCCTTGGGGTGAGGACGCCTGACGTTTTAGTCGGGCAAGCTTTGGTGGAAGAGCGGCTTGGTCGTTCCGCCAAGGCGCTGGCTTTGTATGAGCAGCTTCTTGATGGGGCTAACGAGACCGGCATGTTCAGGCTGCGGTGCGTTCAGTTAGCAGGTGGCCTTGGTCTGCTTAAGAAAACCCAGGGACATCTTGCCCGGCTGCAGGAAAAATTTTCTGGGTTGTGCGAATCTCCCCAGACCCAGCTGCTCATCGCCAAGGCTCTGACTGAAACCGCTTCCTTTGCCGCAGCCAGGGAATATTATGCCCGAATACTGGCAAGGCATCAGGCCGACGGGGAGGTGGGCACGGCTGCTTTTCTTGGCCTAGCCGAGGTCTACTGGCAGAGCGGACAGTCTTATGAGGCAGAGCAGGCCTTGCGGCAGGCTTATCTTTCCCATCCGCAGGAGGGGGAAATTTTGGGCCGTTTATTTGCATTGGCCCTTCTGGAAAAGCGTTTTGCCGATGCTTGGGTCTGGCTTGAGCAACTGACGCAGCAAGATGGCAATGTTTTTCGGAAGCCAGTAATTTCGGCGCAAAAATCCCTTGATCCTAGGTTGTTGCGGGCACGGTTGTTGGCGGCTGAGGGCGAAACTGGGGACGCAATCAAGGTTCTTGTGCCGCTGGCCAGCGAGTTGTCGGATACGGCTGGGAGCGGACATCTGCCGTCGTTGTTACCGCTGCGTCGGGAGGTGGATCTGCTGCTCGCCCGGCTGTTATTTCTTGATGGTCGTTATGCCGAGGCCGAGCATCTGGCCGTGTCTTTGGTGTCCCTGCGTGGTAAGCCCGAGGCAGACCTGCTTCTGCTGCGCATTTACCGCGCTCAGGGGAAGAGTGGGGCGGAAAAGGCGCTTTTTCAGCGAATGCTGGCGGAATCCAGCCAGGATCAGGGCCTTGTCCTTGATTTTTTGAAGGCTTTAAGAGAGGAGGGGTTGGTGGTGGATTTGGGCGAGAGAGCGGAGCTGGCTAGTCAGCAGTATCCCGATTCCGTCACGATCCGCTCTTTGTCTGCCTCGGCCCGGGAGGCCAATGGCGAGATCGACGCGGCTATTGGGATTTGGCAGGGCATGGTCAGGGATTTTCCGGAGCAGGAATTTGTCGCTGTGCGTCTTGCGCAGCAGCTTTTTAGCCGTGGCCGTTTTTCTGAGGTCAGGGCGGTGGAAAAGAGCTTCCCTCACCTTGCGGTGCGACCGGACATGATATTGCTCAAGGCGCGGATTCTCTGGGCTGAGCATGAGTGGGAAAAGGCTGTGGCCGTGTACGACGATTTCCTGAAACCTTCGGTGGCGGACAGTGTCGTGGTCCTAGGAAGGGAGCAGGGCGTGGTCTTGCCCCGAGACGAGGAACCAGGTATATGGACGCAGTTGACTGTTGCCGAGGTTGACAGGCAAACGATGGTTGATGGGCTGATGGAGCCTCGGGCTGTGCTTGAGACCGGGCCTGGGGCAACGGCGCTGAACCAGCTCGCGGTTCCGTTATACGCCCGATATCGCTGGTACAAACAATTTACCCTGGAGAAAACGGCTAGGCAGGCGTTGATGCAGCGTGAGTATCTGGCTGCGGCAAATTATTTTAGAACCTTGTTGCGGGAATATCCAGCGGATGCTTCCTTACGGTTTGATCTTGCCGGGATTTACAGCAGATTCGGGCAACTTGGGCACGAGGCGGCGCTTTACGAGGAGATAGATGCCGCCGGGGGTGACTTCCCTGGGCTGGCAGAGGCAAGGCAGAGAAACGAGTTGAAGCGTCAACCTCGGGTTGCTCTGGGATATGGTTATCTCAGAGAGGAGGGCCGGGATGGTTATAAGGCGATTCGAAAAAGTTGGGAAGAGACCAGTTTGCAATATTCGCCTTATCTGCAGCATGACCTGCAGGTGAATCTTGCCCGGCTCGATTACCAGGATACGGGCGGTAATGGCAAGATTATGGGAACCCGAGCCCTTGTTTCCTATGCGGCCAATATCAACGAGCAGTTTCTTGTGCGCGGCGGTGTGGGGTCGGAGTTGCTGGAAAACAGCCAGCCCGATACTGCTCTTCTTGAGATGGCCGTGGAGGGTCGTCTGGGAGATCGGTTGACCGGGATTCTTTCCTATGACCGGGATGTTAAGCATGATACCCTGGCCAGTCTCGGTCGGAATATCGTGCAGCAGGATTATAAGGCGGATTTTGTGCTGGACATGGTTCGTAGCGTTCAGGCGGGAGGGGGGTACCTCTACTCCAGTTTTTCTGACAATAATACCATGCGGGGCTACGATTTTTGGGCTGCTTACCAGCTTTTCTTTGAGCCAGCATTTTTGAAATTTAGCTATACATACGATTTTAAGGACACCGCTGAGGGAAGAGGCGGCGGTCCCTTGCAGCTGGATGGGTTTGGTGCCTCCGACCACCCCTATTGGACTCCCAGGAATTACTGGCAGAACCGCTTCAGTGTATATTTTAAGCATCAACTCTCCGATGACCAGTTTCGCAGGGGGGTTCCCCGGTACTATGATCTTGAGTATGCTGTTGTCTATGATGAAATGGGGTATGCCATGCAAACCTGGAAGGGTGGGTTTTTTGTGGAGTGTGTTCCGCAGGTTATTCTTGTCGCAACGACAGAGCTGACCTCCGGTCCGGAATATCGGGCAAAGGAAGTTTTTCTTTCGGCTGTTTATCGCTGGTAGACCTGGTTTCTGCGGTGTGCTTTCCCTTGCAATCTTTTTTTCTGTGTGCTAATTAAATGTCTTGTTGTCCTCGGTGCTCCTTATCTTGGAGCGTACTGGGTAGGATGTGCTGAAAAGATTCTCGCCGTTTTCTCCGGGGCAATCACAGTGGTGATTGCCCCGGAGAAAACGGCCATTTTTTTTATAGAGTTATTGCCTTGGCAAGGAGGTTGTTATGGTTGTGCGTATTCCCATGTCTCAGGAGGGATATGCCAGATTGCGTAAGGAACTGGATCGACTTTTGAAGAAAGAACGGCCCGCAGTTATTGAGGCGATTGAGGTGGCGCGGGGGCATGGCGATTTGAAAGAAAACGCCGAATACCACGCGGCCAAGGAGCGTCAGGGGCATATCGAAGGGCGGATCATGGAGCTTAAAGACAATCTTGGCCGGGCCGAGGTTATTGACTGCACGAACGTGAATTGTTCTCGGGTGGTTTTTGGCACGGTTGTCTCCCTTGTTGACTTGGACACTGAAGAAGAGATTCGCTATCAGCTTCTGGGGCCGTTAGAGGCGGACGTGAGTACGGGGAGCATTTCCGTGCTTTCCCCCATTGGTCAAGCAATGATCGGGAAAAGCGTGGGTGATGAGATAACCGTGAAAACGCCGGGCGGGGTACGGCAATTAGAGGTCATGGATATCAAGCCGCCAGAGCGTAATTGATTTGGTAAGGGGTTGTTCCTTGGTCTTGCCAGGGAAACAGAGGTGTGACAGAAGATGTGTCTGAGAACAGGAGTCAGGGCTGGTCTTCAGCCATGATTCCGGAAATGAAGATATCGCTGATCTGCCGGGCTGCTTCATCGATGGTATAGCTGTGGTCTGGCGATAGAACCCAGAGCCTGGATGTTTCGTCCAGAGCGCCGAAAAAAGCCCGCTTAAATACGCCCGGCAGGAGGCTTTTGCGGAATACCCCTTTTTCCTGGCCTTTGTGGATAATGGCGGAGACCACATCCACATATTCAATAAACTTCGTATTTCTGTACTCTTTCATGAATTTGTTGCTCTGACGCAACTCCATCTGCAGAACCTCGGCAAGCTCTCTTTTCTCCTCCATGAGCTGCATGTGGTGCAGAGCGAAAATCTGGAGCATCTTCCTGGGGTCGCTCTCTTTTTCCATGAGAAGCTTGACTTCTAGAATGATCTTGCCGATTTCTTCCTCGAACAGTGAAATGAGGATGTCGTATTTGTTGTTGAAGTACAGGTAGATGGTTCCATCGGCAACCTGGGCTTCTTTGGCAATATCGGAAATGCGGGCGCTAAAAAAACCCTTTCTGGCAAAAACGGTGATGGCCGCTTCGATGATCTTTGAATGTTTGTCCGATGTTCTCATGGATTGAGTAGGATAAGCAGAAGTGGAGGCAATAAGCCTGTTAACTTATGAATGTGTATTCATTCATTTTTTGGCCTATCATAGAGGGGGAATGGGCGGGTGTCAAGGCAAAAAAAACCTCTTTATGTGTCAAAGGTTTTTTCTGACAGGTGCAGGGGTTTGTTGGGTTGTGGTGGGGGCGGCTGGATTTTTGGTACGGTTACGGAACGCCCTGATTCTGTCATTGCGGCTCCTTATGTCGTTCTGGCTATTTAGATAATGAGATTGTTTTATCCTCACGGTTTAATGCTTCCTTGTCAAACGGTTTTGAGGTAAAATATTGCACCCCGTTTCCGGGGCATTTTTCAATGACTCCAAGGGGATAATGGGTCATTTCAGAAAGAAGCAAGGGAGATTTTCGATGAAGATTCTGGTTGTTGGTTCGGGGGGCAGGGAGCATGCCTTGGTCTGGAAATTGCGACAGAGCCCCAGGGTATCAAAGATTTTTTGTGCTCCGGGCAATGCCGGGATCAGCACTTTGGCAAGTTGCGTCAAAATCAGTGCCACCGATATTGATGCGCTTGCTGATTTTGCCCGGACGGAAGGAATTAATCTCACTGTGGTTGGGCCGGAAGTGCCTCTCTCCCTGGGAATCGTCGATCATTTTGAAGAAAATGGGTTGCGGGTTTTTGGCCCCCGGCGCAACGCCGCCACCCTTGAAGGCAGCAAGGTTTTTATGAAGGATCTGCTTGAAAAATATCATATTCCCTCTGCTTTTTACGCGACGTTTACAGACAGGGATGAGGCCCTGCGCTATGTTGAAAAGCAGGCCGCGCCGATGGTGGTCAAGACCGATGGTTTGGCCGCGGGCAAGGGGGTGGTGGTGGCTCAGACCATTGCCGAGGCCAAGGCGGCGGTGGACCTGTTCATGAAGGAGAAGGCCTT
>CALMMG010000094.1 GCA_937868185.1 uncultured Pseudomonadota bacterium | reverse complement strand
GCCAACACCATCGAGGATGATTTCGTCTCCAACATGTACACGGCCTCCACCCACGCCACCTTCCTCTTCTTCACCAACCACGGTAAGGTCTTCTGGCGCAAGGTCTATGAGATCCCGCAGGCGGGCCGCATTGCCCGGGGCAAGGCTATTGTCAACCTCCTGGAGCTCACCGAGGGCGAAAAGGTTGCGGCCATCCTGCCGGTCTCCACCTTTGACGTACCCGAGGGCCAGGAATGCCATATCATGATGATCACCAAGAAGGGCATCGTCAAGAAAACGGTGCTTTCCGAGTTCCGCCGCCCCATTCGGCGCGGCAAGATTGCGCTGACCATCCGCGAGGATGACGAGATTCTCGGCGCGGTGCTCACCAACGGCACCAACGATATCCTGGTCGTCACCCGCAAAGGCATGTCGGTTCGCTTCAACGAGCAGAACGTTCGCAGTATGGGCCGCACCGCAACCGGGGTCAAGGGCATCAACCTGGCCGAGGGCGACGAGGTGGTCTCCGTTGATGTGGTGCACGAGGGCTCCTCGGTGGTGGTGGTCACGGAAAACGGCTACGGCAAGCGGAGCGAGGTGGATGAGTACCGGCTGATCAAGCGCGGCGGCAAGGGGGTCTTCGCCATCAAGGCCAGCGAGCGCAACGGCCTGGTGGTCGGGGCCATGCAGGTGACCGATGAAGACGAGCTGATGATGATCACCAACGGCGGCAAGATCATCCGCATCTCCATGCGCGATCTGCGGGTTATCGGCCGCAACACCCAGGGCGTACGGCTCTTCAAGCTGGATGAGGGCGAAAAGGTTATGGCGGTTGACCGCATGGCCGAGATTATTTCCGATGATGAGGAAGGTGAGGAAGACACAGAGTGATGCTAAAAGTTGCATTGTGCGATGTTTGGTTGTAAATTGAATCCATGAGATTGACTCATCATGGAGGTGTAATATGGCAATGGCGGTAAGGATATCGGAAGAGTTGGTCGGCGAAGCGAAACGGTTCAGTAAAATCGAGCACCGCTCCTTGACCGGCCAAATCGAGCATTGGGCGCGGATCGGCAAATGCTCGGAAGAAAACCCGGATCTCCCCTACAGTCTCATCAAGGAAATTTTGATGGGGGTTGAAGAGTTGGAGCATGACGAGAAGACAGAGTATCAATTTGGTTGAAAATCCATGAAGATTTATCAATCACGCTCGTTTGCGAAAAAAGTTAAAAAATTCAATGAGAAAGAGAAGTCTGAATTAGACAGCGCAATCAGGCGGATTATCGAAAATCCCTCCCTTGGCTCGGAAAAGAAAGGCGACTTGCGGGGTGTTTTTGTCCACAAGTTCACTGTGCAGAGCCAGATGTATCTTCTTGCCTACCGCTGTATCAAGGACGAAAGTCTTGAGCTTATCATGATCGGACCCCATGAAAATTACTACCGGGATTTGAAGACGTATTTGAAAAGTGGATGAGGCAGGCTGAGATTATTTCCTACGACGAGGAAGGTGAGGAATAAGGAGAAAGCAAATGAATGCAGCAGGTTTCCTGAATCGCATACTGTTTTTGGTTGGAATCTTTCAAGGCCTTTTGGTATTCCAAACTGAACATTGGCGCAAAAAATTGCGTTTCGGTTTTCGGTTCCTGTTACTGGCTTTTTTTTCATCACAGGCTTATCTCATCTCCGAGATCATGGATAAATTACCGAAGAATACATGGAACGATATTCTTAGGAATCTTTTTGAACCCGGTATATTTTTTTCTGTTTTTGTCATTTGCATTTTTGGGTGCTGGGCCTTGTCCTACATGATTATGGCAGGAAAAGTCATGAAGTCGCTGGTAGGGTAACCGCAGCTACTATAGTTTTAGGCAACGTCGTCGTTGATTCTGTAGCTTAAAGTTTTTCAATAACCAGCTAGAAATATAGAAGAAATTTCTGACACGAACAAGGGAGAGGGAGATGGTGGCTAAGGGTAACTTCATAGTTTTATTTCTAGTAACAATGATATGCCTAATGAGTAGTGTTACCGTGGGATACGCGGCAAATAATTTAAGATTTTTTAGCTTTGGGGGTGTTGATGCGACAAATAACACCTGTTTGTTATCCGAAAGCGGGGGAGCTTTTAAAGAAACCAGGAAATATAAAGGGAAGTATACAAAAGAGGCCGTTATTGGTGCGGAATACAGTGTTATTATACCGACGAAACAGTTCTATGAAGAATATGAGTTTTGTGCTGTGAACTATGTTCAAGTTCTAGGCACCGGTACGTGCTTTTTTAGTATGAGCGGCGAAGACGCTTTCCAGTTTTACCAGAGAGGCAACGCAGACTGTGGTTTCATTTGTAAAGATAGGGAGAAAGAGGGAAGAGTTATAAAGAAGAAATAACTAGGGCAAGCCCCGATAAAAGCACGCCCTCAAGTGCATGTTCTTTATGCTGCTCTATAATTTTCTTGGGATATTTCCCCATGACCCCTTCTGAAAACATAGCCGTAATCGGCGCCGGTAGCTGGGGAACCGCTCTGGCCAAACTTCTTGGCGACAAGGGGTTTGCTGTGGACCTCTGGGCCCATCGGCCGGACCATGTCGCCGGACTCCTGCGGGATCGGGAAAACACCACCTACCTCCCCGGCTTTCCCTTGCCGGACACGGTACACCCCACCGCTGATCTGGCCCAAGCTGTTTCCGGAAAATCGGTGGTGGTCATGGTGGTTCCCTCCCATGTCTACCGGGAGGTGTTCACCCTCCTCGCCCCCCATCTGGCTCCCAACGCCGCGATCATCTCCGCCACCAAGGGGGTGGAAAACGAGACCCTGCTCACCATGAACCAGGTGATGGCCGAGGTGCTGGCCAAGGAAAAACCCGGCTTCAATGGGCAACTTGGGGTGCTGGCCGGGCCGAGCTTTGCTAAGGAGGTGGCCGCAGGCATCCCTACGGCAGTGACGGTCGCGGCCCCCACCATCGAGGGGGCCAGGTTTTTCCAGGATATCTTTCACACCGAACGGTTCCGAGTCTACGCAGGCACCGATGTGATCGGCATGGAGCTGGGGGGGGCACTCAAGAATATCGTCGCCATAGCCGCAGGCATCTGCGACGGGTTGGGCTACGGCACCAACACCCGCGCCGCCCTCATTACCCGAGGGCTTGCCGAGATCACCCGCCTTGGCGTAGCCATGGGTGCCAACCCCCTTACCTTTTCCGGCCTGGCTGGGATGGGCGATTTGGTCCTTACCTGCACCGGGGACCTGAGCCGGAACCGGCAGGTTGGTCTCAAACTTGGGCAGGGCAAGACCTTGGCCCAGATCCTTTCCGAGATGAAGATGGTCGCCGAGGGGATTAAAACCACCCGTTCCGCCATGGCCCTAGCGAAAAAGATCGGGGTGGAGATGCCCATTCTGGAGCAGGTGTATGCCATGATCTACGAGGATAAGCCGTGTGCTGAGGCGGTTCAGGCCCTGCTGGGTCGTGATTCGAAAGAGGAAATGGAAGAGGCCTGATCTGCCCGCCTCAGGATTTTTGTGTACCCATGACGACAGCAACCCAGAAGTGCCACCCGCGCGGATCGTATGTGGCCATTTTTTTTTCCATCCACTACGTGCTCAAGGCGGAACAGTTGCTGAAAGCTGGCAACATCCCCCTGGATGTGGTGCCGGTGCCCCGGGAAATCAGCGGGGATTGCGGCATGGCCATAACCTTTGACTCGACACAATTGGCAGCGGTGCAGTCTATTCTGGATGCAGCCGATATCGCCATTGCCCGGATTTTTTGTAAAGAAGCGGAAGGGATTTTTCGCGAAATACCGTGGAAGGAACAATGACCAAACTGAAACTGACCAGCACCGTTAAAGCCGCTGGTTGAGCGGCCAAATTGAGTCCGGGGGACCTGGACCAATTATTGTGCGGCCTTGACCTGCCCACCGATGCGAACCTGATCGCGGGCGCGGCAACGGGCGAGGATGCCGGGGTGTA
>CALMMG010000093.1 GCA_937868185.1 uncultured Pseudomonadota bacterium | reverse complement strand
TACCTCACCGCCAATGTCCAATTTCAGCTGCAACAGATGAGCAATGTCCTGCAGACGCCCAATGCAGCCCTGCGCTGGAGTCCCCCTGCTAAAGAGGGCGAACCGGAAAGCGGCAAGAAAAAAGAGGGGATGAAAGAGGGCAAAAAAACAGCCGCAGTCCAAGGAGCGGCCAAGACCAAGAACAGCGGCATCCTCTGGGTACTTGACGAGAAGCAGCTGCCCCGCAAAATCGAGGTCCAAACCGGGGCCAGCGACGGAATCAACACCGTGGTGGAAGGTGTGGACCTGCGCGAAGGGATGCAGGTGATCACCGGAATGCGGCTGTCCGAGAATGATAAGAATGGGGGGGGCAACCCTTTTACCCCGCAGTTCGGTGCCGGCAAGAAGCCAAAGGGAGACAAGTAGAGCCCCATGGACCTCATCACCCTGCGCTCCATCGAAAAAACCTACCAGATGGGCGACATTGCCGTACCTGTGCTGAAAGGCATTTCCCTGGCCATTCGCCAAGGAGAGCTGGTTGCACTCACCGGCTCGTCCGGCTCGGGGAAATCAACGCTGATGAACATCCTCGGCTGCCTGGACCGGCCCACTGCCGGAGAATACTGGCTGGATGGCCAGGAGACCTCCCTGCTCTCCACCGATGAGCGGGCCCTGCTCCGCAACCGCAAGCTGGGCTTTGTCTTCCAGAGCTTCAACCTGCTGGCCAGAACCAGCGCCATTGAGAACGTAGCCATGCCGCTTTCCTATGCCGCCGAACACTTGAGCGAACGGGAGGCCAGGGAACGGGCTGCGGAGATGCTCATCCGGGTTGGGTTGGGTGACCGACTGGACCATCATCCCTCGCAGCTTTCCGGCGGCCAGCAGCAACGGGTGGCCATTGCCCGGGCTCTGATCAACCACC
This sequence comes from uncultured Pseudomonadota bacterium, assembly GCA_937868185.1. Taxonomy (GTDB): domain Bacteria; phylum Desulfobacterota; class Desulfobulbia; order Desulfobulbales; family Desulfurivibrionaceae; genus Thiovibrio. The sequence continues at coordinate 5,077 of CALMMG010000093.1, read as the reverse complement.
CGCCGGTGCTCTTTGCCGACGAACCCACCGGCAACCTGGATTCCAAGACCAGCGAAGAGGTGTTGCAGATGTTCGAGCAGCTCAACACCGAGGACAAAATCACCATCATTATGGTAACCCATGACCCAAAGGTGGCCGGCCACGCCAAACGGGTGATCCGCATGGACGACGGGGTGATCCTCGATGATGCGCCGCCCACTGCCGGGGCAAGCCCGCAAACCCCGGGAGGTGCGCCATGAAGGTCTACACCACCGCCCGCACCGCCTTTCGCGCCTTGCGCCGCAATCCCATGCGGGCCATGCTCACCACCCTAGGCATCGTCATCGGCGTGGGCGCGGTCATCGCCATGATGGAGATCGGGGCTGGCTCCTCTGCCGCCCTTAAGAAAACCATCGCCAGCATGGGGGCCAACGTTCTGGTGATCCGACCCGGCACCGCTTCCAGCGGCGGGGTCTCCTTCGGCGCCGGCTCCACCACCACCCTGACCCCGGAAGACAGTCAAGCCATCCTGCGAGAATGCCCGGCCATCAGCAATGCCACCCCCATGGTCCGGGCCCGAGTCCAGGTCGTATACGGCAACCGCAACTGGGTACCCAACGCCATCTACGGTACCACCCCGGCCTATCTCGATGTCCAGGACTGGAATATCCTCGCCGAAGGCGAGCCCTTCACCGACCGCGACGTCTTGAACGGCAACCGGGTCTGCATCCTGGGGAAAACCCTGGTCCGGGAAATCTTTGATGGCGCATCCCCAGTGGGCAAGGAAATCCGGATCAAAAACATTGCCTTTCGGGTGATCGGGGTGCTCACCCCCAAGGGCGCCAACATGATGGGCTTTGATCAGGACGATGTTATTTTGGCGCCTTGGACCACCATCAAATACCGGGTCACCGGCGCCAGCCTCTCCACGAGCAATCAGAGTACCACCACCTCCTCTGCTTCGGTGAACACCCTGTCCAATCTGTACCCCGCAACCCAGGGCGGGCTCTATCCCGAGCAATCCAGTGTCCAGCAGGCCGACAACCCCATGCCGGTGCGCTTCGCCAACATCGATCAGATCATGGCCTCTGCCGCCAGCTCTGGAGAAATTCCCATGGCCATCGAACAGGTGGGCGCGGTCCTCCGAGAGCGACACCGCCTCCGCAACGGCGAGCCGGACGATTTCAACATCCGCGACATGGCCGAGCTCACCAAAACCCTCTCCACCACCACCACCCTGATGACCAATCTGCTCCTGGCCGTGGCCATGATTTCGCTGGTTGTGGGCGGGGTGGGGATCATGAACATCATGCTCGTTTCGGTTACCGAACGCACCCGGGAGATCGGGCTGCGCATGGCCGTCGGTGCCCGAGGCCGCGACATCCTCCGCCAGTTTTTAGTGGAGGCTGTGGTTCTCTGCCTCACCGGCGGCGCCATGGGCATCATTCTCGGCCATGGCGGCTCCCTGCTGGTGAAGCTCCTGCTCAAATGGCCGGTGGAGACCTCCCCTGCCGCCATTGCTACAGCGGTACTGGTTTCGGCCGGGGTAGGGATTATCTTCGGATTCTACCCAGCCTGGAAGGCCTCGCGCCTGGATCCCATCGAGGCCTTACGCTATGAATAAAAACCCCGGCCCTGTTTCTCGGCCCATCTTACTAAGGAGTAACCCCATGCACCGCACCACATACCGGACCTCCCTGGCCCTCTGTCTCTGCCTGCCCCTCCTGACCAGTTGCGCGGTGGGCCCTGACTTCCTCCGCCCGGAGACCAAGGTTTCTTCCCAGTGGCTGGGGCAGCCCCCCACCCCAGCCGATACCGAGGCGGCGCCCACCGCGGAACAGAACCTGGCCCAGTGGTGGACAGTGTTCAGCGACCCCCAGCTCACCTCCCTGATCGAGCGGTCCATGCAGGCCAATTTGGACCTGCGCATGGCCGAAAGCCGCATCCGCCAAGCGCGCGCCTCCATGGGCATCGCCGGGGCAGACCTTGGCCCGACCGTCAATACCGCTGCCTCCCTCACCCGTAGCCGGACCCCGGCCTCCGCAAGCCGGAGCGAGGTGGCAACCGGCAATCTCTATCAGATGGGGTTCGATGCCGGTTGGGAGATTGATCTCTTCGGCGGCTTGCGGCGCGGAGTCGAGGCGGCAGGCGCGGATTATGAAGCGGCAGTGGAAAGCCGCAGCGATATCCTGGTAAGCCTGAGCGCCGAGGTGGCCTCCAACTATCTCAACCTCCGCTCCCTGCAACAGCGACTCGCCATTGCCCGAGAAAACCTCACGGCCCAGGCACACACCTCCGATCTCACCCGCCAACGCTTCAGCGCAGGTTTTGCCAGCAAACTCGATGTGGTACGGGCGGAAGCGCTGGCCGCCACCACGGCCGGGCAAATCCCGCTCCTTGAGGCACAGGTAAGGCAAACAATTTACAGCCTCAGCCTGCTGCTGGGCGGCGAGCCCTCCGCCCTCTTGGCAGAACTGACCCCGGAGGCCGCGCTACCCACCGCCCTGGCTACAGTGCCGGTGGGGTTGCCTTCGGACCTGCTTCTGCGCAGACCGGACATCCGCAGGGCACTGGCGAAAATGCACGCCGCCACCGCCCGGATCGGGGTGGCCAAGGCCGACCTCTTCCCCAAATTCACCATCTCCGGCGCCTTGGGCTACCAAAACAGCAACTCCAATGCCATCTTCAACCCTGCCAGCAGCTTCTGGTCTCTCGGCCCCGCCCTGAACTGGCCGCTCTTTGACATGGGCCGTAGCCGCGCCAATCTCGAACTGAAAAAAGCGGTCCAGGAAGAGGAGCTCCTGGCCTATGAACAGACGGTGCTCAACGCCCTGCGCGAGGTGGAAAACGCCCTGATCGCCTCAACCAAGGAGGAGGAACATCGCCAGGCCATGGCCCAAGCCGTGGCAGCCAACCGCACTGCGGTGGAACTGGCCACCGCCCTCTATACCGCGGGGCAGAATGACTTCCTCGCCGTGCTGGACGCCCAGCGCTCCCTCTATGCCGCCGAGGATGCCCTGGCTCAGTCCAGCCGGACCGTCTCCACCAATCTCGTCGCCCTGTACAAGGCTCTGGGCGGCGGCTGGCAGACGGAAAAACCCGCTGCCAGCGATGGTTCTGGCTCGTAACCAGGGCGACACCTTTCAGCGCATGGGGTTCCTAAGGATGGCCGGGCAATGATGGAAAGAAAAAACTCGGTGCTCATCCAGCCCCAACAGGCCGGGCAGCAGCTCCTTGATTTTGTCAGCCAGCGCTTCACCTACCGAAGCCGGGAGGAATGGCAGGCGGAGCTGGCGGCCAACCGTTTTTTTTTGAACGATACCGAGGCGCAGGGGAATGCCGTCCTAGCCCAGGGCGACCGCCTCGTCTACCTGATGGACGCCCTGGTGGAACCCCCGGTTGACAGCACCTACACTGTCCTCCACGAGGATGACGACTTGCTGGTGATCAACAAACCCGCCCCCCTGCCCTGCCATCCCGGCGGCCGCTTCTTCGCCCACACCCTCTGGGCCCTGCTCAAGGAAAACCACGGCCTGGCCGAGCCGAGGCTCATCAACCGACTGGACCGCGAGACCTCCGGCATCGTGCTGGTGGCCAAGAACAAGGATGCAGCCCGCCTGTGCCAGGAACAGTTTATCCAGCATCGGGTGGCGAAGGTCTACCTGGTGGTGGTGGAAGGGGATTTCCCGAACACGGTCGTCCCGATGGAAGCCACGGGCTGGCTGGGACCGGACCCGGACAGCGCGATCCGCAAGAAGATGCGGTTCTATCCGACCCAAAACGAGGCGCCGCCCGGAGGGGTGGAATCCAGCACCGAATTCCGGCGACTCTCAGGCTCCCGCAACACCACTCTGAGCCTTGTGGAAGCAAGACCGCACACCGGCCGCTGCCATCAGATCCGGGCCTCCCTGTTACACGTGGGCTTTCCGGTGGTGGGCGACAAACTCTATGGGGTTGATGAACAGCTTTTCCTGCGTTTCAAGGAAGGATGCCTAAGCGCCACCGACCACGCCCTGCTCCGGATCCCCCGCCAAGCCCTGCACGCAGCGAGCCTGCGCCTCAGCCACCCGACAAGCGGAAGGAATCTGGAATTTACCGCTCCGTTACCACCCGCGCTTCAGGGATTACTGGAAGGAAGATAGGCATGCTATTCCCTCAATTATGTTGGGTCAGGGAACTTTTTGCTGAACAGATCAGTCTTATCTGCTAACAGGGAGGCAACACAATGACACTACGGATAAAAAGAACAGGGGCACGGAACTATTTCTTCCACGCTATCGTGATTACCACCAATATGGCTCTGCTGCTCATCCCGTTTGCCGCCTTGGCCGACAATTACCACGAATCCAGACATGACGGCGACCGCTTTGCTGGGCGATCCGAGGAAGGCCATCATTACGGCGAAGGTCGAGGACCTTGGCATTATGAGCCCCGTTATGGCTGGCGTTTTGAACATCGCCGCGGAGTCTGGTCACCATACTATATGTGGTGGCTAATAGACGGGGTTGCAGTGCTGCGCCTTGCCCCAACCGTAACCGTGATGGAATACCCCAACGGCCATTATGAACTGCGCGGCGACGGGATTTCCGCCCCTTACTACTGGGCCTGGGTTCCAGTAGTCACTGCCCCGCCACCTCCTCCCCCCGGACCAACGCCGTCTTACCCAATCCCGCCGCCCCCGGCGGCCCCCCATTCTTCTGGAGGGAAAGAGGTCACTGGCACCATTGTCGGAGGAGTCTTGGGTGGCGCTGTCGGTGCAGCAACTGCCGGGAGAGGCCCGGGAAGAACCGCAGGGGTAATCGTCGGAACTTTGCTCGGCTCGCTTTTTGGCCACGAAATAGGCAAATCCCTTGATGAAGCAGACGAACTCCGCACCGCGCATGTCCTCGAGAAAAACAAAACCGGCCAAGCCTCCACCTGGACAAACCCTGACAAAGAGAGCGAAATAACGGTCATGCCAAGCCGTACGTATCAATCCCCCTCCGGCGAGTATTGCCGAGAGTACCAGACCGATGTGATCGTCGGCGGCGAAAAACAAAAAGCCTTTGGGACCGCCTGCCGTCAGACGGATGGGCAATGGAAGATCGTGCAATAACCT
>CALMMG010000092.1 GCA_937868185.1 uncultured Pseudomonadota bacterium | reverse complement strand
TCAAAGCCGGTATTGGCATAGGTGGCGACATTGCCCAGAGAGCAGCCCAGATGGGTAATGGCATCCATGGCAAAGGCGTCCCGGCTGAAGAAGGGCTCGATCTGCCACTTGCGTTCGTAAATCGCAGCCAACCCCGGCTCATTTTTCAGCTGATGCTCCCAGCCATTTGCCCGCGGCAGATCGCGGAGGTCGTGCACCGTATTCTGCGCTTCCTTGGCATAGGACTGCGGCCCCACCAGGCCCACCTGCAGCTCAATGGTGTTCATCTGCTCGCTGCTTCTAGTATGAAAAGCCACGGCACCATAGGTCCAACCGGCATAGGGGCGATCATTATCAATCAGATCGCTGCGGGAGGTGTCGGCGGGGGTGTACATGTTCTGACCAATGGAGAATTCCACCTTGTGCTTCAAGGTTGGGTCGGGATCATTGATAAAGGGCAGACGGTAGATGTATTCCAGGCTCCACTCCGGCAACTTGCCGCTCTCGACAAAAGTGAGAAGGTCCGGAGAGATGAGAGAGATCTTGACGCCGTTGGTGTAGTTGCGATCCGTGCCGGTAAAAAGATCATTTTCAAAATAGACGTGCATGGTCCACGGCAGTTCCACTTCTTCTTCGGCCTGGGAGGGTGTTGGAACAGCGAGGCAGCACAGGCTCAGGGAAAGCCCGAGGAAGACAGCTGGGGGGTAAAAACGGGAAATAGGCATGGAAAACCTCACGGGACAACGGGCGGAGCAACTTCGCCGTCAGGGGGCAAGGTCTGGGGGCGACACGAAAAGGAGAGGTAATGGCCTTGGCCGTCTTCTGCCGCCACTACCCCCTTCTGCCGAAAGCTAAAACCTGGAAATGAGATAGAGCGCTGCGGCAACGCAGATAAAAATGATCCCTATCTTTGCGGCAACGTCCGGTTCATCGTGTCCGTATCCGTGCGGGTCGTCGTGATGTTCGTCATGTCCACTCATGTTGGCTTCCTCCTGGGGGTGTGGTTATTTCGTCGGCAACGGTTCCCCGTTGCGGGTGCGCTGTACATTCAGACTCACCCAACTTATAGTCTTTCCCGGCTTTTTCAAGTATTAAATTGCCCCCTATACTGCGCCTCGCCCCGATGCGTCTGCTCGTTTCCAGCCTTGCCTAGCAGTAGGGGATTCCCGCGCCAACAGGGTTGTGGCTATTTTCCCCAGCCGCGGTATTATGCTTCCGTACTCTTTCCCTTGCGCCAATTTTAAATTCTCCAAAGAAGCCAGGCTTCCGCAGCAACCCCCAAAAAACGAACAGGACCAAATGATGAAAAGAATAAGTCAGTATTTCCTGCAGGGCCTTCTCGTTCTCGTGCCGGTGGTGGCCACGGCCTATGTGATTTATATCATTTTTACCAAAATCGACGGGATATTCTCCTTTGCTGTCCCCGGAGCTGGATTTCTCTTCACCATCGGTCTCATTCTGGCCATGGGATTCGTGACCTCCAACCTGCTGGCCAACCGGGTTGTTCTTCTGGTGGATCGGCTTTTTGCTAAACTGCCGCTGGTTACCATGATCTATAGCTCCATCAAGGATCTGACCCATGCCTTTGTGGGAGATAAAAAAAGCTTCAACAAGCCGGTTCAAGTTGCCCTCGATGCGGACAACAAAATCCATCTGCTGGGGTTCGTTACCCGAAACGATCTCACTGCTTTTGGCGTTACAAACAGTGTCGCCGTCTACCTGCCCCAGGCCTACAATTTTGCTGGCAACCTCATCATTGTCGACCGGAGCCGGATCTCACCCCTCGCCGCCGACCCTGGCGCGGTCATGAAGCTCATCATCTCCGGCGGGGTTTCCGTCCAGAAAACAACCCGTTCTCCCTTATCGCCTCAGCCGGAAGCTGATCCAGGACAGCAATAATAATGTGCCAATTCTGCACCCAGCATGGGGAGGGAAAAAAGTGGTATGAAAACATGGCCAACTATACCGCCGAGATGTTCCACCAGGTAAACTCCGAACAAAACCTCCTCAGCTTCCTGCGCACCTTTACCACCTCGCTGCGGGATGATCTCGCCACTGCCGCGCGCTGGCAGCGCCGTTTCCCGCGCATCTACCGCTTCATCGTTTATCCGCTTATCTCCCGCAAAATGGAGAAGACCCACTTTGGCCAGGTCGTGCCGCTGGAGGATGTGGAGGCAATCCTCTCCCAGATGGAACACATTGTGCGGCTACCCTGCGTCTGCCGCCGGGTCTCCCTCGGCACCGAACAGCGTTACTGCTTCGGGGTGGGCATGGACCTGACCCCGATCCTCGCCGAGGTACCGGATTTCGCCGCCTTCGAGTACTGGAGCAAAGAACAGACCATCACCTTCATCCGCCAGCTGGATCAAGAGGGCAAGACCCACAGCGTCTGGACCTTCAACACCCCCTTCATCGGCGCGATCTGCAACTGCGACCAGGACTGCATGGCCTACCGGGCCCAGATAACCCTAGGGGTTACCCGCACCATGTGGAAGGCGGAGTATGTAGCCACGATCGATCCTCTCCGCTGCACCGGCTGTAACCTTTGCCGCAAACGCTGCTTTTTTGACGCCATCGGCTTTGACCGAAACAACAAGAAGTGCCTAATCGATGCCACCGCCTGCTATGGCTGCGGGGTCTGTCGCCCAGCCTGCCAGCACAATGCCATCCGCCTCGTCGACCGAGCGACTGTGCCCGTCGCGGCGACGAACTGGTAAAAATCAGAGGGATTGCCCGGCATGCAACCAATCGATAAATTGCTGGATCGCATCAAATGGGACAGAACGTTCGGGGCCGCAACCTTTGAGATCGGCTACTACGACCGGGTGGCTATGATCATTGTTAGGCGCCCGCTTGGTGACCTGCTCTTTGAGCCGGGCAACAAGGAATCCTTTCTCCTCATGGACGAGGAGGGGGTTTACCAGCGGATCCCCCTGCACCGGGTGCGCGCGGTATATCGCAATGGCGAGTTGATCTGGCACCGGCCCGATTTACCTCCGGTGACAACATAACCGCCCAGGGCTACCAGCCTTAACACAAAGAATTTATTCCTGTACTTTCAGGACCAGATGGATTTCCCCTCTTTTTGCAGCGTCAGAAACAGGCCGGCAAGACGGTTGCATTCTTCTATCACCCCAAGGGGACATCTTTCAAGCCTGCAAGTTTTGCCAACAAGAAGAGGGAAAACCATTGCACTGTTTGCCCCTATTCTTTAATATAATCGGACTGTTTTTTTGTAGGATGCAGTTTCCACCAACGTCAAAATAAGGAATAAGATCCATGCTACAGAAAATGATCAAGCCCGTGAGTTTATTTTTGGTTTTCTCCTTTCTGCTGCTCGATTTTTCCGTGCAGACGGCAAAGGCGCAGATGATCGACACCAATACCGTGATCGCGGTGCAGAAGGAGGAAGCAAGTCGGCAGCGAGTTGCCGCCTTCCTTGGCCGGGAAGAGGTGCAACAGATCATGGTGCAGCACGGCGTTGATGCTGCTGAGGCTCAGAAAAGGGTAGCAAGCCTTTCCGATTCGGAGCTGGCAAAGATTTCCCAGGCCATGAACCAGTTGCCTGCCGGTGGCGATGGGGGCATCGGAACGATCATTGGCGCTGCGGTTTTCATCTTTGTGGTGCTGTTGATCACCGATATCGTCGGACTCACCCATGTTTTTTCCTTTGTTAACCACAAGCGCTAAGCGCCAGCCGCAATCGCGTTTCATCCAGGCCGGCAATCACATGATTGCCGGCCTGTTGTTTTTAGCGCTGCCCATTCTTCTCTCCGGCTGCGGCCTCCTGTCCACGGCCCGGCTGCCCCAGGCGCCGGGCGGATCCACCAGGGCCATGGTTGCCGGGGTGCCTTTTTTTGCCCAGGAAGAATTACAGTGCGGTCCAGCAGCCCTGGCCATGGCGCTTAACTGGAGCGGGATTGATCTCCAACCCGCCGAGCTTACCCCGGAAGTCTTCACGCCCGGCCTCAAGGGCAGCCTGCAAAGCGGACTAATCGGTGCCGCCCGCAGGCATGGCCGAATCGCTTATCCCATCACTGGCACCGAGGCTCTCCTGACCGAGGTCGCGGCCGGTAATCCGGTTATCGTCCTGACCAATCTCAGTTTCTTCTGGTACCCGAAATGGCATTATGCCGTGGTAATCGGCTACGATCAGGAGCAGAGCGAGGTTATCCTCCACTCAGGGCTCATTGCCAATGAACATCTCAGCTCCCGGGTTTTTCTGAATATCTGGCAGCGCAGTGATTTTTGGGGGCTTCTGGTTCTGCCGCCTGAACGGCTACCGGCAACGGTGAAAGAGGAGTCTTGGCTGGATGCCGTTGCTGGCCTGGAAAGGACCGGCAAGTGGCGAGAGGCCGCGGCCGGGTATAATGCAGCCTTGAAACGCTGGCCGGAGAGTTTTCCCGCCTGGATGGGGCTTGGCAACAGCCGCTACAGCCTGCACAATCTTGCCGGCGCGGCAGAAGCCTTTCGCCGGGCCACCCGGCTTCAGCCGGAAAACGGCATCCCTTATAATAACCTGGCCCAGGTTCTCTTCGAGCAAGACAAACGAAAAGAAGCCTTGGCGGCAGCGCAACGAGCCGTAACCCTTGGCGGCCCGCTCCTCGAGAACTTCCGGCAAACCTTGGAAAAGGTCAGGGCAAAACCTGCGTCCCGAAACAACGGCCGACGCTGAGGGGAGCAGAATGGGCGAAGGCCCCTTCCCCATGATCGCTTAATTACCGGGAACGCTCCGGTTCTTTCTTTTTTTTTGCTTTCCTTCTGTGCTCTCCAGGACCTCGCGCACCTTGCACGCCAGATCTTTGATCAAGAAAGGTTTCTGGATGAAATGAACCCCCTCGCCCAACACCCCATCCTGGGCGATGATATCGGCGGTGTAGCCGGACATAAACAGGCACTTCATTGCCGGTTGCCCCTCCCGGATCCGCGCGGCCAACTCCTGGCCGTTCAGGTTCGGCATCACCACATCGGTCAACAGTAGGTCAATCCCCCCCGCATGTTCTTCGGCCAGACGGATGGCCTCGTCCGTGGTGTTTGCGGCCAGTATGACATAGCCCTGTCTTTCCAGTATCCTCTGGGTCATTTTCAGGACCGCCGGTTCGTCTTCCACCAGCAACACGGTCTCGCCACCAGCCTTGGGAGTTTCCGTCGCGCAAGCCGTCTCAGCCTCAACGGCTTGCCCCACCTGCCGGGGCAGATAGATCTTGATGGCCGTACCTAAGCCCAATTCGCTATAGACACTGATGAAGCCGTCGCTCTGCTTTACAATACCGTACACTGTGGCCAACCCCAGTCCGGGGCTTTGTCCGAACTTCTTGGTAGTGAAGAACGGTTCGAAAATATGTTCCAGGGTTTCTTTATCCATGCCGCTACCATTGTCGCTTATGGTCAGCAGCACATACTCCCCAGGCAGAATTCCCGCATGGTCCGCGCAAGAGGCTGCGTCACAGACAGCGTTTTCCGTTTCTATGGTGAGCTTGCCGACGCCGGCAATGGCATCCCGGGCGTTAATGCAGAGGTTGACCAGGATCTGGTCGACCTGGGAGGGATCCATCTTAACCGGCCACAGGTCTGACCCGGGCAACCAGGCCAAGTCAATCTCCTCACCGATGAGGCGCCGAAGTATATTGAGCATGCCGGCCACGGTCTCATTCAAGTCGAGTATCTTCGGGATAATCGTCTCTTGGCGGGCAAAGGCCAGCAGCTGTCGGGTAAGTTTGCCCGAACGTTGGGCGGCCTGGATAATTTCCGCCAAGTGGTTGTCTAGCGGTTGCGCCAGATCCACTTGCTTCATGGCCAGCTCCGCATTGCCCAGAATCACGCTGAGCATATTGTTGAATTCGTGAGCCATCCCGCCGGCGAGCCGCCCGATGGATTCCATCTTCTGGGCTTGGAGCAACTGCTCTTGCAACCGTTGTCGCGCCTCCTCTTCCCGCTTGCGCTCGGTGATATCATTGATCGTTATCCAGCTCTCTCCGTTCTGCATTGTCGTGATCTGCAGCAGCGCCCAAAAAAAGGGGTGTTCCGTGGAGAGCAGCCGGATCTCCACAAATTGCCGCGCGCCGGGCGCGAAGGGCTGTTTGCGATGGAGATAGTAGATATCCTGATCTTCGGGCAGGATAAAGCGGGTCAGCGGCTGCTTGACCAGAGCACCCCGGGCCACACCCAGCAGCGTGGTCGCGGTGAGATTGGCCTTCAGGATCAGCCCCTGTGCGCTGATGGTCAAATAGCCAACGGGTGCCAGATCATAGAGATCGAAATACTGCGACCAAGAGGCTTCCAGTTCCCCCTGCATGTTATGCAGTTCCTCGTTCTGCATCTCCAGCTCAATCTGATGCACCTGCAGTTCGTGACACAGCCGACGCATCTCTGCCGGCGATAACCTTTCGGTGCTCTTCGTGACCTCGGCAGCGCGGACTATTTCTTCAGCGCGCTTGCGCAAATCGTTCGCTGGAGATAAAGGGAGATCGTCATCAATCATCATCAGTGTTCCTCCCGCTTAGGCTATTGCCCTTCGCGCTGCTCTTCCACGCCTGCCCGCTCGGTGGTCGCAATCGCATACACCTCGCCGGCCTCATTCACCAAAGCCGTGGCGGTTAGCCACACCTCAACGAGTCGACCGTCCTTGGTAAGCCGTTGCGTGCGATAGGGGAGCACGATCTCGGCACGACTGAGCTGCTCCATTATGGCCACCGCTTCAGCGCGCCGGTCTTCCGGTATCCGATCGCGGATGTTCATGGTCAACGCCTCGGACGCACGCCAACCGTAGATTCTCTCTGCCGCCGGGTTCCAGGCCAGAATGCGACCCTGCAGATCCTGCAAGGTGACAGCATCCCGCGAATCCTTCACCACCGCAGCAAGACGGCGTAGGGGCTCCCGCGCCCGAACCATCTCAGTGATCTCGACAAAGGTAATCACCGCGCCCTCGATGACATTTTCCAGGGTGCGATAGGGACGGATGCGCAGCAGGTACCACGCTCCTGCCCTGGCCTGCACCTCAACCTCTTTGACAATCAGGGTGTCCAATACCGAGCTGATATCCTCCACCAGGGTATTATAGCCGACCAGATTGGAGACGATATGCCCCACCGGCCGCCCCACATCCGAAGCAAGCAGGTTGATCACCTGGGTGACGGCGGGGGTGAAGCGCCGGATGCGCTGTTGATGGTCGACAAAAACGGTGCCCACCCCTGTCCCGGCCAGCAGGTTGTTCATATCATTGTTGGCCTCCGACAGATCGGCCACCTTGGTTTGCAATTCGTTGTTGACCGTGGTCAGCTCTTCGTTGACCGATTGCATCTCCTCCTTGGAGGTTTCCAGCTCCTCGTTGGTGGACTGCAATTCCTCGTTCATGGACTGCATCTCTTCGTTGGAGGTTTTAAGCTCTTCGTTGGAAATCTCCAGCTCTTCGGTAATGGCTTGAAGGTATTCCTCCTTATCCTGCAACTCCTGCTCCAGCAACGCCACCCGAGCCTCACCAGTCGCGGAAAGCTCCCCCGCCCCAGCCCCTGCGGCCGATCCAAGGTCGGCCTGGACTGCCGCCGGCACTTCCTCAAAGATAACCAGAAACAACCCTGAAGCCACAGCTTGCCCTGACTCTGCGGCCATGGGCCGGATCGTCAGATTGACGGTGGAAAAATCGCCATTGGTTTTGATGCGCAACCCCGGATACATTCCCGGCTCTTTCTGGGTCACCGCTTTGTGCAGAGCGTTGGTCAGTTGCCGCCGCAACCCTTCACGGGCCATCTTGCAGATATTCATGCCGGCATCGCCTGGTGACGGCTCCAGGTATCTGCCCGTGCGGCCATGGATATAAAGAACCTCGCCGCGCTCGTTCACAACAACGCTGGCCGGGGTGTACTCATGCAGCAACACCTGCTCGGTAAGCTCGCGCAGGGAAACCTTCTTTTCCGCCCGCCCTGCTCGGTGCGGCAAAGCCGTGGCCCCGCCTGCAACCAGCAGGGGGGGGATAAACCTGCCCTGCTTGGAACGAAGGACGCCCTGGGGTTCTTCGTTCTTTTGGTAGAGCTTCCATCTCCGATCCGGCGCCGAAAAAAGATCGTCAAACTCGCCCACCGTCTCGGAGGTGCCCAGAAAAAGTGTGCCGCCCGGCTTTAGGGCATAATGAAACATGGGAATGAGCTTCTTCTGCAGCTCTCCGCCCATATAGATCAAGAGATTCCGGCAACTGAGCAGATCAAGTCTGGAGAACGGCGGATCTTTGATCACATCGTGTTCGGAAAAAACAAGCAGATCGCGGATGGTTTTCGAAATGCGATACACGTCGCCAGCCGAGTCCAGAACAAAAAAACGCGCCAGCCGCGCAGACGAGATATCCGCAGCAATGCTGGCAGGGAAAACACCGGCCCTGGCCACCTCAATGGCCCGGCTATCAATATCGGAGGCAAAGATCTGCACCTTAAAGGTCTGCTTCAGCGCCTCCATGCCTTCCTGGAGAAGAATGGCGAGAGAATAAGCCTCCTCCCCGGTGGAACAGCCCGGAACCCAGACGCGAATCTCGGCCTCAGGGGACTTACCGGCAAAGAGCTGGGGGATGATCCGCTTTTCCAGGGCCACGAAGGCTTCCGGATCGCGAAAGAAACTGGTCACCCCGATCAATAGGTCGCGGAAGAGCGCCTCTACCTCCGGCGGATTTTGCTGTAAAAAGCGCACGTACGCACCCAGTTCTCCAATCTGATGGACAGCCATCCGCCTCTCAATGCGGCGGTTGACGGTATTGGCTTTGTATTGGGAGAAATCATGGCTGGTCTGGGCACGGAGCAGGATGAAGATCTTTTGCAGCGACTCTTCGACTTTGGGAGGCGGGACGGGAACCAAAGTCTTCGCCTTCCCGAAGGCGTGTCCGGCGTATGCGATCAGGTGCGCCGCCATCTCTTCCCCCGGCAGCACATAATCCACCAGCCCGGTAGCAATGGCGTTACGCGGCATGCTGTCGTACTCGGCGAATTCTGGGGCCTGGACCATGGCCATGCCCCCCTCGCCCTTGATGGCCCGCAGCCCTTGCGTGCCGTCGCTGCCGGAGCCCGAGAGCACGATGCAGATAGCCCGCTCATGCTGGTCCTGGGCCAGGGAACGGAAGAAATAGTCGATGGGCAGACGCATCCCGCGTGATGATTTCGGTTCCAGCAGGTGGAGCGCTCCGTTGAGCAAGGCCATATCCCGATTGGGCGGAATAATATAAGCGCAGTTGGGCTGGACCACCATCCCGTCCTCGACCTCGAAAACCTGCATCCGCGTATAGCGCCGGACCAGTTCGGCAAGGATACTTTTGTGGTCCGGGGCGAGGTGCTGCACCAGAACAAAGGCCATGCCGGGGTCCTTGTCGGCGGGCATGCCGGAAAAAAAGGCCTCAAAGGCGGCCAAGCCGCCAGCCGAGGCGCCGATGCCGACAACAGGAAAGCCAGCAGTTGATTGGCTTTTATCTTGTTTCGGCGCCTCGTTTTCCTGCGCGGCCGAAATTTTCTTCTTTTTCGTCATTTCCTAACTCCCCTGACTGCACGCACACTATCGTACAAACCTTTTTATCGCACAATTATGCAATAATAGGGAAATATATTTCTATATTCGCCCACCCAACTCGCCCCTACCCAACCGCAACTCTCAGCACCAATTCCCCTGGGGTTCTGGCGCGGTTCTAATCCGCTCCAACTGCTCGGCAAGATCACGCAGCTCCCGCTGCCAGTACTCGCGGGTCCCAAAATCCGGCACCACCCGGCTCAATCCCTCTTCCGCCACCTGATAGCCGCACCAGGCCATGTAGTGGATAAAGCGCATGGCCCGAAGCGGCTCGATCAGCC
>CALMMG010000091.1 GCA_937868185.1 uncultured Pseudomonadota bacterium | reverse complement strand
AACAAGGACATCGCCATCCTGAAATCCATGGGCGCCACCTCCTCCAGTATCATGCGGATTTTCATTTACGAGGGATTGGTTATCGGTCTTGCCGGCACGTTGCTGGGGGTGCTGGGCGGCCTGGGGCTCTGCGCGATCTTACGTCGTTATCAGTTCATCAAGCTGCCCGACGTGTACCCGATTTCCACCTTGCCGGTGCTGGTCCTGCCTTCGGATGTCATCCTCATTGCCCTGTCGGCCACGGTTATTACCCTGGTCGCGACCCTGTATCCTTCCTGGCAGGCGGCCAAGGTCGATCCGGCTGTGGCGTTGCGTTATGAATAAAGGAGGCAGCTCCATGCAGAGTGGCGCGGAAGAACTAGCCTTCTTTTTTGAAGCGCGGGATATTTACAAGGAATACAGCGACCACGGCAGTCTGCAGGTGCTCGCCGGGGTAAATCTGCGACTGATCGCCGGGGAAATGGTTGCGGTGGTCGGCGCTTCTGGCACCGGAAAAACAACCCTGCTGCATATTTTGGGCGCTCTGGATCAGCCCAGCCAAGGGCAGGTTTTTTACCGGGGCGAGAATATTTTCGAGAAAACTGCTGACCAGTTGGCCCTGTTCCGCAATCAGGTTATTGGTTTTGTTTTTCAGTCCCATCATCTGTTGCCGGAGTTCAATGCCCTGGAAAACGTCCTGCTGCCAGGGCTTATCGCCGGGCAGAAACGGTCAGAGCTGGTCAGGTATGCGGAATACCTCTTGGGGCGGGTCGGGGTATTGAATCGTTCCACCCATAAGGTGGGCGAGCTTTCCGGCGGCGAGCAGCAGCGGGTCGCCCTGGCCCGGGCTCTGATCATGAAGCCTGCGGTTCTTTTGGCGGATGAACCCACCGGGAATCTTGACCCAAAAACCGGGCTCAAGGTTTTTGAGCTTATCCAGGAGTTGAGCGAAACCTTGTCCTTGGCAACGGTGATGGTGACGCATAATCTCGAGCTGTCTCGGCGGATGGGCCGTTGTCTCACCTTGCGAGACGGGGGCTTGCACGAAACTTCTGGCGAGAGCAAAGATTCTTGACAGTAGGGCCAATGCCTGATAATTCTGATAAATTAAAAGATCGTCAGTACGTCCGCAGACTTTGGGGCGGTCACTCATTAAAGTACCTTCACAGCGAAATCGAGAGCATGAAACAAGACATTTCAGCCCGGCACATAGTACGCTCCCAAGGTCTTTCGGAGACCATGAAGATTGTTGTTATCGCTCTTGTCCTCGTTGTGGTCCAGAGCTTCCTGCCTTTGGCAGGGGTGGCCTTTGGCGCAGGTCTTGAGTCGAATACCGTCATGGTTCCCCCTCGGGTCAATGCCCCCTCGGGGGTTGATCAGCTTCTCGCCTTGAGCGACAAGGCCCTGCTGGAGGTTGTGCAGAGCAAGGGCCTGACGATGCTGTCTAGGGAAGAAGTGCAACAGAAAATTGGTTATGAGCATTGGCCTCCCAAGGCGGAGGCCCTGAAGCCTTTGATCTCTTCCCCGGCGGTCAACTATGTGGCGGCCGGCAGTATCACCAAGCTTGGGGAGCAACTCAGTTTGGATTTTGTTGTCTATGACATTCTCGGTAATGCCCCCCCCAAATTTTATTATCAGGTCAGTAATAACGAGGCTGAGCTGCAGAAATCCTTGAATCAGATGGTCAATGATATTCTTTCCAGCACCGGTCAATATTTTCTTATCCAGTCCATTGGTGTTGCCGGAAACACCCGCGTAGATTCCGGGGCCATCATGCGCCAGGTGAAAAGTCAGGTCGGGGAGCGCTATGCCCCGGAACTTTTGCGGGCGGATCTGAAAAATATCTTTCAGATGGGCTATTTTGATGATGTGCAGATTCTGGTGAACGATACGGAAAAAGGCAAGGAAATCACCTTTCAGCTCACGGAAAAAGCAGTAATTGGCCAGGTTCTCATCAATGGGGAAAAAGAGCTTGATGAAAAAGATGTGAAAGAGGTGGTGAGCGTTTCGCCCAATACCATCATCAACACCAAAGAGGTGCAGACCTCTGTTGAAAATATCCGTAAGCTCTATAAAGATAAGGGCTTTTACCGAACCAACGTTACCGCCAAGCTCAACTATCCCACCCCTGATAAGGTGAATGTTACTTTTGACGTAGAAGAAGGCGTCAAGATGTATATCAAGGGCATTCGTTTTGTCGGCAACAAGGCTTTCAGCGAGAAAGAGTTGCGCAAGGAGATGACCACCTCGGAAAAAGGGTTGCTCTCCTGGTTTACCGAATCGGGCAAATTGAAGCGTGATCTGCTTGAGCAGGACCGCTCCCGGATTGGCGCCATGTATCACAACAGCGGCTATATTGAGGCCAGGATCAGTGAGCCGGAAATAACCGATGAAGGCGATTGGCTCTATGTCACCTTTGATATTCAGGAGGGCGACCGCTACCGGGTCGGCACCATTGAAATCGAGGGCGATATTGTTGGAGATAAGAACGAGCTGTTCAGTCTGGTCGAGTTGAGCAAGGAGAAGTTCTTCAGTCGCAAGATTTTGCGGGAGGATGTCCTGCGTCTTACGGATCGTTATGCGGAAAGTGGCTATGCCTTTGCCGAGGTGGACCCGAAGCTCAGCAAGAACGAGGAAGACAAACGCATGGATTTGTCGCTCAAGATTGCCCAGGGGCAACTGGTGCACATAAACCGGATCAACATCAAGGGCAACACCCGCACCCGGGACAAGGTCATCCGCCGGGAAATGCAGGTCCAGGAGGGCGGCCTGCTCGATGCAAGCGCGGTCAGAAAGAGCAGTGAGCGTCTGCAGCGGCTTGAGTTTTTTGAAGAGGTGAACGTCACCCCCGAGGCCACGGTGCAGGAAGGCTTGATGGATGTCGTGGTTGATGTGAAGGAAAAGGCCACCGGCACCTTCAGTGTCGGCGCTGGTTACAGCTCGGTGGACAACATGATGTTCATGGGCGAGGTCAGTGAAAACAACTTTCTTGGTAAGGGCCAGCGCGTTTCCCTGCAAGCCAACATGAGCTCCCGCAGCAGTCGCTATAACTTCAGCTTTACTGAGCCCCATCTCAACGACACTAAGCTGTTGTTCGGTTACGATATTTATAATTGGTCCAGGCAATACGACGATTATACCAAAGATTCCACCGGCGCTGCTCTGCGCTTTGCCTATCCGATCTGGAACAAGTGGAGTCTCGGCTGGGGGTATGGTTTTGATGACACCAAGATGACCGACGTAGCGGTACTCAATGTTCCGCAAAGTATCCTGGATTCCATGGAGATTGAGACCACGAGCTTTATCCGGCTCGGTCTTTCCAAGGATACCCGGAACAAAATTACTGATGCCTCAAAGGGTTGGCTCACCACCTATTCTGTCAAGCAGGCGGGTGGACCCTTGGGCGGGGATAGCGCCTTTACCAAGTACGAGGCTACTTCCGGCTGGTACTATCCGCTACCGTGGGAGACAACCTTCCACGTTAAGGGTTCCATCGGTTATGTTGTTGAGAATGAGGACAAGAAGCTGCCGGTGTATGAAAAATTTTATCTGGGCGGACTCAACACCATCCGGGGATTTGACAGCGGCAAGATCAGTCCTCTGGAGGTAAATAAAGATGGCGTTACCTATTCCAAGGTCGGTGGGGATAAGATGTGGTATGGCAACGTGGAATGGATTTTCCCCATTGTCAAGGAGATCGGCTTGAAGGGTTTGGTGTTTTTTGATACGGGTAACGTCTACGCCGGTTCTGACAGTTGGAGTGTCTCGGACCTGCGTTACAGTACCGGACTTGGCTTCCGCTGGCTGTCGCCCATGGGGCCCCTGCGTCTTGAGTGGGGCTGGAATCTTGCTCCGGAAGAGGGAGAGAAGCAGGGTGTTTGGGATTTCAGTATCGGCGGTGGTTTTTAGGAAATGGCTGTCCCTGGAATTTGGCCGCTGTTCCCGGTGGTTCTGCCATCTTTATGATAAAGAATGGACAATAGGTTGACGGCCCTCTTCACGGAGGGCCGATCCGTTAATATCGTCGGGTTGCGGGGAAGCGCCGCTGCTTTTCATCTTGGCCGCACCGTCCGGCTTGGGCAACGTTCCATCCTCTGTCTTACGCCAAGTGAGACCGCAGCCCAGCATCTTGTTCAGGATCTTGTTCTTTTCTGTGACACCCAGGCCCTCTATTTTCCCGGCCATGAAATCCCCCCCTATACCCCGTTGTCGCCAGACAGTCGGACCGTGGCCGAACGCCTTGCCACCCTGTTTCAGATTCATAGCGCCGATAAGCCTTTTATTCTGGTTATGTCCATTGAGGCCTTGCTGCGAAGGGTTCTTCCTCGCGCTTCCCTGGCAAATCTGGCCGAATTAGTCATGCGGGGCGAAGATACCGATCTTGAGCGTTTGATCGCCTCTCTTGCCGCCTGTGGCTACGAGGCCGCGGCCTTGGTGCAATCCGTGGGCGAGTTCAGTCTGCGTGGAGGTATTCTGGATATCTTCCCCGCGGGCTTCGAGATGCCCGTCCGTCTCGATTTCTGCGGTGATACTGTTGAGTCCATCCGCAAGTTTGATCCCATCAGTCAACGTTCGGTTGAGGATCTCGAAGAGATCGTACTCTTGCCGGTCAGTGATATCCTTTATCCTGCCGGTAAGCAGGAGCTCAATCAACTGGTCGATCGTTTTCATACTTTTGCCGAGGATCTCGCCTGGGACAGTGAGCGGGTTAGGGGCATGGAGGATTGTCTCCAGCATCGTCAGCGCTTTCCCGGGATTGAATTTCTGTTGCCGCTCTTCTGCGAAACCTCGACCGTGCTTGATTACCTAGCGGACGACACCCTCATTTTTTTCTCCTCGCCAACCACGATAACGGAAAGTCTTGCCCTCTGCCGGGAAAGGATTGAGGCCAATTTTGCCGAGGCCTCCGCCGCCCACCTGCCGGTTTTATCGCCTGAACAGATCTTTCTCCCGGAAGGTGAATGGCTTAACCGGCTGGCTCGTTTCCAGCAGGGGCGATTCTATGATTTTGCCCATTCGGACATGGAAGAGGGCGAAACTCTGGAGATGCCCTGTGGCAACCATGTTCTGCTCAAACAGCAGTTGGAGCTGCAACGCAAAAATCAAGGGATGATGCCCGAGTTGGCCAGACAGCTGCATGTCTGGCTTGAGGCTGGAGATACGGTCTTCTTCGCTTGTCGTACCAGGCGGCACGCTGAGCACACGGCGGAACTGCTTAGGCAATACGATCTGCCGGTTGCCATAATCCCAGCCCCGGTGCTGGAGGCCACTGCTGTCGACCGGCAGATTGTCCTGGTGGATTCGCCGTTGGTGGCTGGCTTTGATCTGCCTGCCGCGGGTCTGCACTGGGTTTCGGAAAGCGAACTTTTCGGCGAGCTTCGTTTGGGAGCGGGAAAAAAGAAGGGCATCCAGCGAACCAGGCCAGCAGTGAGCTTTGCCGAGCTTACGGTCGGCGATATTGTGGTCCACACCGCCCATGGTCTTGGCAGATACGAAGGGCTGATCAATATTGTGCTGGGCGGCATAGCCAACGATTTTTTTCAGCTGGTTTACCGGGACGAAGACAAGCTTTACGTCCCGGTGGATCAGCTCAAGGTGATCAGTAAATATCAGGGGCTTTCTGACACCGAACCGAAACTTGACAAGCTGGGCGGCAAGGTCTGGCAGACCCGGCGGGAGAAGGTAAAGGAAGAGGTCTGGAAGGTGGCCCAGGATCTGTTGGGCCTTTATGCCCGGCGGGCCATGGTGGAGGGGCATGCCTTTTCGCCGCCGGACGAGTTGTTCCATGAGATGGAGGAGTCCTTCCCTTATGACGAGACCGCCGGGCAGCTCAAGGCGATCAACGAGGTGCTCGAGGACCTAACCGCGCCCCGGCCCATGGACCGGTTGGTCTGCGGCGATGTGGGCTACGGCAAGACAGAGGTTGCGATCCGGGCGGCCTTCAAGGTGGTGGCGGATAATTTCCAGGTTGCCATTCTGGTGCCGACCACGGTACTGGCTGAGCAACATGCCGCCACCTTCCGGGAGCGATTGCAGGGGTTGCCTGTCCGGGTGGAAAGCCTTACTCGCTTTCGTAGCCCAGCAGAGCAGAAGCAAATTATTCAAGAGCTGCGCCAGGGGAAGGTCGATATTGTGATCGGTACCCACCGGTTGCTGTCCCAGGATGTGGCCTTCAAACGTCTCGGACTCCTGATTATTGACGAAGAGCACCGTTTCGGCGTTTCCCACAAGGAAAAGCTGAAAAAACTCAAAAGCCAGGTGGATGTCTTGACCCTGACCGCCACTCCAATTCCTCGCACCCTGCAACTCTCCTTGCTCAGTATCCGTGATCTTTCAGTAATCAGTTCGCCGCCAGAGTTTAGACGACCGGTGAAAACCTTTGTTGCCCGCGATGACGAGTTGGTGATCAAGGAAGCCGTGGTCCGGGAGATGCAACGGGGCGGGCAGGTTTTTCTCGTCCATAACCGGGTTCATTCCATCCAGGAAATGGCTTCTAGGGTGCAGAAGCTTGTTCCTGAAGCACGGCTGGCCGTGGCCCATGGTCAGATGCCGGGGAAGGCCCTTGAAGAGATCATGGTCCGCTTTATCAAGGGAGAGATTGATGTGCTTGTTTGTACGACCATTATTGAATCAGGCCTTGATATTCCCAACGCCAACACCATTGTTATTACCAGGGCAGACCGGCTTGGCTTGGCGGAAATCTATCAGCTGCGCGGCAGGGTGGGGCGTGGGCGGGAGCAGGCCTATGCCTATTTGTTGGTTCCCTCCCTGGACGGCCTGTCCAAGGATGCCCAGCAGCGTCTGCGGGCGCTCATGGATTATAACGAGCTTGGCGGCGGCTTCAAGCTGGCAATGAGTGATCTGCAAATCCGTGGGGGTGGCAATATTCTAGGAATCTCGCAAAGCGGCAATATTGCCGCAGTGGGGTATGACTTGTACCTTGAGTTGTTGCAACAGACGGTTCTTGATCTGAAGCGGAAAGGCGCTGCGGTGGAGCAGGCCCCCGAGCAAATCGAGCCTGAGATCAATCTTAAGCTCTCGGCATTTCTCCCGGAACGCTATATCCCCTCGACAGAACAGCGTTATATCGCTTACCGCCGTCTGACCAACGCGGAGCAGGTGGAAGAGTTGATGGATCTCAAGGAGGAATTTGCCGATCGCTACGGGCAGCTTCCCCAGGAGGCGCTTAACCTATTTGAGGTGCTGGCGCTGAAAACCGTGCTTAGGCGTCTGTGGATCAGTAAATTGGAGCAGGGGCCTGGCAACCTTGTTTTCTCCTTTCATGAAAAAACGCCGGTAACTCCAGAGAGGATCATGCGTTTACTTGAAAAATATAAAAACAAGGTGCGCTTTACCCCTGAATTTCGTTTGATCGTCACAACCGCACCTGGTGTCTTGCCGGAGCAAACCCTTCAGAATGCGCAAAACATTCTTGCCTTGCTCGCGGAAGATGACATTTGAAAATGACTGTGGTAGAATTTATCGCCTATGAAGTCAAATAAGATTAAAAACAATATTTTCAAACTGTTATGAGTGTGTCAGTGAAATTCACCTTACGTGTTGTATGTGCAGCCCTGTGCCTTCTCGCTTTTTTTCATCTGCCCGTTGCCCAGGCGGAAATGCTGGATCGTATCATCGCCATTGTCAACGACGATGTTATTACCTTTTCCGATCTCAATCGGGAAGGGGCTGCGCTGTTTCGCCGGATCACCCAAGAAGCTCCGCCGGAACAGGTTGAGCCGACCCTGCTTAAGGCGAGGGAGGAGATACTTTCCAGCCTTATTGATAAGCTCATTGTTGCCCAGCGGGCCAAGAAGCTTGGGATTTCTGTGGGCGACCCTGAGGTGGACAGTGCGATCAAGAATATCATTGAGCGCAACAAGACCACCCCTGTAAAGTTTTGGCAGCAGATGGCGCTCATGGGTTCCAACGAGCATGATTACCGGGAACTTATTAGAAGTCAGATTTTGCAGGACAGGCTGATCGATTACGAAATCCGCTCACGGGTTGTGGTGAATGAGGAGCGGATACGTGAATTTTACGAAAAAAACTATGCCCAGAAAACAAAGGAAGATGCCTATCATGTTTTGCAGATGGGTTTTTCCTGGAAGGAAAATACTCAGGCTGCAAAGGATGATGCCAGGCGACGGGCTGAAGAGGCCCGGCAGCAGGCTCTTGCTGGACAGGATTTTCGCACCCTGGCGCAGCAATCTTCCGATTTGCCTTCGGCCAAGGATGGGGGAGATATCGGGGTCTTCAAAAAATCGGAAATGGCAGCCTATATGAAGGCAAGCATTCTCGGTCTACAGGTGGGACAGATAAGTGCCATTCAAGAGACTCCGGCCGGGTACCAGTTTTTCAAGCTTCTTTCCGATCGTGGAGATGTCGGGCTTCAGGCTTCATACGAGTCAGTGAAAGAGCAGATCAGGCAGCGTCTATATGAGGAGGCGTTGAACAGCCAGTTTCAGAAATGGGTAAAAGAGCTTCGCGATCAGGCGTATATCAA
>CALMMG010000090.1 GCA_937868185.1 uncultured Pseudomonadota bacterium | reverse complement strand
GGCCGATATTGCCGTCTGCCCCAAAGTTCTTCCAAATCTGCCCGTAAAGCTTGAGTTTGACATCGCCCACCGGAAAAGAGACATCGCCGTACAGATCGCCGATGTTGAGCGCATATTTGTTGGCATCGACCTTATCCAGGAAAAAGGCGGTGCTGGCCTCGTTGATCAAGGATTTACTGTAGGTCTGGTAGCCTGCGGCCAGGGTGTACTTGGCAGCACCAACCTTGCCCTTGTACCCGGCCTGACCGGCCGTCAGGGTGGCAGTATTGTCAGCATTTACATACTTAGCGCCGTAGACACCCAGGGTGGCAAAAACACCCTCTTTTTTGCCGTATTGAGCGGTCAGACCGGCCAGCCGCACGTCGCTGTCCCAAAAGACCCAGGAACTTTCGAAGGGATTCTCGGACTGCCCGAGGATGAAGGTGAAATCGTCCAACTTGTGCTTGGCATAGGCATAGTCAAGACGAATATCGCCGGTTTCAAAGGGCTTGGCTTCACTCCAGGTGTCATTGGTGCTGGTCGGGTCATCACTGCCCGTGGCCAGACCGGCCCCGACCTGCCAGTTCTCTGCCTTATTCTCCCAAACACCGCCGAGCCGAAAGCGGGTACGCACGCGGTCGCGGTTGGAAATATCTGTAGCCGTCTGCTTTCCTTCCTTATAATCCTTGTCCAGGAGTTCGTAACGCACCCGCAGGTCGCCCTTGAGCGTGAGCTGATCAATAAACTCATTGGCCAACACGACCTGGCCTTTTTTGTCCTGCTTGCCTTCCAACGCCTCGATGTGCTCCTGCTGGGCAGCAACCTTGTTGCGCAGGAATTCCAAATCCTTCATGATCTGCTCATCGCTCACACCTGCGCCGGCCAAAGCCGCCGCGGGCAGGGTGAAGCAAAGGCCCAATGCTGCTACCGCTGATAATACCTTTCTCATGTCTTTCTCCTTTCTCCGTAACGTTTATAAAAATTGCTTCGCAACAATAGGGAAATGGAAGGGAGCAAAACTCCAGCCATCGCCGCATCCGAAATGTTACGGAGAGCCTACCGGGGGAATATTAGAGAGAGATCATCCTCTGGTTAAAAACAGATTAAAAAAAGGTTAGCAAAAGGAAGGCGAAAATTTGGGCCTGCGAAGATGCATCTTCTGTTCATCTCCTAACGAAACCCTAATAAAATTCTAACAATCAGGGAGCATAGTGGGGGACAGATGTACTGAGCAGATCACAAACAGGCATAAGCCATCTGTAACTTCACCTAAAGGAGCGACAAACATGACGATGCAAAAAAGTTTTTTCACCAGTGTTACCAAGGTTGCCTTGGCAGGCTGCCTGGTCGCGGTCACCGCTACCAGCGTTTTTGCCAACCCCATCACCGTGGACCCGAAAACCCCCGTCTATAAGAAGGTGAGCGGAGTTTCCGGCAATCTCGACAGTATCGGTTCCGACACCCTGAACAATCTGATGACCTACTGGGCAGAAGGATTCCGCAAGGAATACCCCAATGTCCGCATCCAGATCGAGGGTAAGGGTTCAAGCACCGCACCGCCCGCCCTCATTTCCGGCACCTCCCAGCTTGGTCCCATGTCCCGAACCATGAAGGCGGAAGAGATTGATGCCTTTACCAAGAAATACGGCTATGCCCCGACTAAGATCGGCGTAGCCCTCGACTCCCTGGCCGTTTTCGTCAACAAAGACAACCCGATCAAAGAGCTGA
>CALMMG010000089.1 GCA_937868185.1 uncultured Pseudomonadota bacterium | reverse complement strand
TTGCCTTCGACGCATTTGTGGTGGCCTTCCGTATCCCCAACCTGCTGCGTGATCTTTTTGGCGAAGGCGCTTTGAGCGCTGCCTTTGTTGCGGTTTTTTCCGACTATGAAACGAACAAGGGAGAAAAAGAAACCTGGGCCTTGGCAGGCAATGTTCTGGTCGTTGTCACAATTCTGCTCAGTTGTCTTACCTTGTTGGGGGTGTTGTTTTCAGGACAGATCGTCGGCTTCATGGTTGAGGCCGAATTTGAGTCGATTCCCGGAAAAGTCGCACTCACCACGCTTCTCTCGACGATCATGTTTCCTTTTCTTGTTTTTATCTCCCTATCTTCTGTGGTGATGGGGATTTTGAACACTAGGGGGCGTTTTTTCATCCCAGCCCTGGCCGCTGGTTTCTTTAATCTGGGCTCGATCGTTGGCGGTGTTGGGTTTTCCCTCCTTATGCCTCGGTTTGGTCAGCCGCCTATCGTTGGCATGGCTATCGGGACCTTGATCGGTGGTCTGTTGCAGCTTACCTGTCAATTACCTGCCCTGTTCCGGGCCGGGTTCGTTTTTGTGCCGCAGCTTGACCTTCGCCATCCCGGCCTGCGCCGGATCATGAAACTCATGGCCCCAGCGGTGATCGGCCTTGCTCCGTTACAGATCAATGTACTGATCAATACCTACTTTGCCTCTTCCCTTGCCGAGGGAAGCCTGTCTTGGCTCAGTTATGCCTTTCGTTTGTTCTGGTTACCGGTGGGTCTTTTCGGGGTGGCTCTGTCCACTGCGACTCTGCCGGTAATTGCCCGCTATGCGGCGCTCAGGGACATGGCCCGTTTGCGGGAAACTTATGCCTCTTCGCTTACTCTTGCCTTCTCTCTGACAATTCCTGCCTCAGTGGGCTTGATAATGCTGGGTGAGCCCATCATCAGAGTTATCTTTCAGCACGGCAGCTTTGACAGCTTGGCCACCGCGAGAACCGCTGAGGCCCTGTCCTGCTATGCCGTGGGGCTTTTTGCCTACTCCTCGGTCAAGATTATGGTCCCGGTATTTTATGCCTTGGATGAGACCCGGTATCCGGTGGCGGGTAGTTTCCTGACCATGGCAGCCAACGTACTCTTGGTCTGGCTTACCATTGGCTTCTTGCAGCACAGGGCTCTTGCCCTGTCCATCTCCTGCGCCATGATTCTGAATTTTCTTTTCCTGAGCACGGTATTGTACCGAAAACTTGCCGGGTATTCCCTGCGCTATCTTTTCTCGGGGCTGGCTAGGGTTCTTTGCGCTTCATCGGCCATGGCCCTTTGTTTGTTCGGGGTGCAATATTTTCTTGCTCCTCTTGCCTTGGTCAGTTTTCTAGGAAGCATTGCCGCGTTGGCAACAGCTATTGTTGTGGGGGGCGCGGTCTACGGGTTGGTGCTCTATGTCGTGGGGTTCAAAGAGTTGACCCTGTTGGTGGACCGGGCTCGTCAGCGTTTTGGTTGGGAAGGATGATGCCTTCTGGCTTTAGGTAAACTGGCGGAGTAGACTAAGCTGGGCCATCAGGGCAGGGACTGCGGTATCGACCCGGAGGATACGGGGGCCGAGACTGAAGGGCGCAAAGCCTTGCTCCTTGAAGTGCTGGACCTCAAAATCAACCCAGCCACCCTCCGGGCCGATGGCAAGGACCGCGTGTTGGGCCAACAGGCCTCTGGCTGCCTGGGCAATGGTCTGATCGCCTTCCGGATGGGCGAGAAGCCGGATCGGGCAGTCGGTGAGCAGTTCGGGTAGGACGTCTTCCACGAAGGGCCGAAAGCGAGAATGAACAGAGATCTCCGGCAGCCTGGTGTCAATGGCCTGCTCAAGCCCAAGGAGCAGCGGTTCGGTAAACCCGTTGTTCTGGATGAGGGTGGAGTTGAAAAAACTTTTTTCAACCCGGTTGGCGTTTATCAGAAATATTCGGTTCACTCCCATGGAGGCTGCTTGAGCCAAGACCCGTTTTAGCATGATGGGCCGGGGTACGGCCAGGATCAGGTCGGTGGGCGGGAAGGGTGGCGGTTCTGTGGTGAGATTAACCTGGAGTACAACGCTGCTGCCGTTTATCTCCCGGATGCAGCCGGCACCAAGCAGGCCATTGACCATGCCAACCCGGATGCTGTCTCCGACAGTGCCGCGAAGAATTTTACGGATGTGGTCGGCGCGGCGATCGGTCAGGGTGACGTGGTGATCGGTCAGTTCCTGCTGATGGAGTAAGATCAGGTTCATAATGAATATGGTATCGACTTTTTTTTACAATCTGTTCTTGACGGTGGGGGTGATTGTATTCGCTCCGCTTCT
>CALMMG010000088.1 GCA_937868185.1 uncultured Pseudomonadota bacterium | reverse complement strand
CGTAGCGGGGCGATCTTGTACAGCATGTCAAACTCTTCCATGTTGGAGAGCTTTTCAAACAGCTCGTTGAAGACCTTGCGGATCGCAGTTTCGTCGGTGATCTCGAGAATCTTTTTGTCCAGCAACCGCTGTACCATCTTGGTTGCCAGCTCATCGGCGTTTTTGTAGAGCAGCTGCATCATGTAGCGCCGTTCCCGCTCGCGTTTGCGGTCGATTGCTCCACCTGCCGTGTCGTTGTGAGGTCTGCTGTGGCTGCCCATTTCTCTTTTCTCCCGCGCTTGTGTCGAATATTATTTTTGGATGAATTTTAGTTAAATAACGGAAAATTACATAAAGGGAAAGGGTAAATATAAGAGAAGTCTTGCATTCGGGCAAAAATGTTTTATGAAACAGCGAAAACATGCTTGTTCCTTTTCAGCGCTGGACGCTGATTTTCTTATATAATATTGAGGTAAGAGATGACAAATACTATCGCGACAACCCGTCTGACTATCCTGCTGCCAGCGGGCCGTTTGCCTTTGGCAATTATGGATAAGGCCAATGAGCTGGCCAAAAAATACCAGCTGGAACTCTACCTGAGCACGGCCCAGAATTTGCGGCTCATGGGCATCCGGGAGGAGGATTTGCCCGTGATCCGTGAGGAATTGGCCGCGCTGGGTGCCCAGTTTAAGGGGCCAGGCAAGTTTCCGATCCCCCGGGTCTGCATCGGGGTGCGCGACTGCTCCATGGGCATTGGCGACCCGGAGCGGATCTCCGCATTGATCCTGGCGAAGTTTAAGGGCCGGGAGAAAACCAAGCAGAAGTTCAAGATTGCCATCTCTGGCTGCACCCTCGGTTGTTCTGGGGTGCTGACCACGGACATTGGCATTATGGCCACCCGTAAGGGCTTTGACTTGTATGTAGGCGGGAAAGGCGGTCCTAGCCCCAAGGTTGGTCGCAGGATTCTGAGGGATCTCGACGAGCAGGGGGTGGTGGCTGTGGTGGCGGAGCTGGTGGAGTTTCACGATGCCCATACCGAGACCAAGCAGCGCATGGTGAAGCTGCTGGATCATCCGGATTTTCCGTACAAAGAGGCGGTGTAGGTTTCGCTTCGGAATTTTTTAGGCGGTCATAAAAGGGGTGTTGACCAGGCATGATGACGAATCCGATGGTGCAACCCGAGATTCTTTTTGCCGCTGGCGTGCTGTTTTTTGCTTATTTCATCCGCGGCATCGCCGGGTTTGGTTCGGCGCTGATTTCTGTGCCCCTGCTGGCACTTTTTTTTCCTGTGTCCCAGGTGGTACCCCTGGTCGGGTTGCTGGATTGGCTGGCCTCGGTCAGCCAGGGTCTGCCCAACCGGCGGCTCATCCGCTGGCCCGATCTGCTGCCGCTTTTGCCCTTTACCGTGTTGGGCGTTTCCTCAGGCCTTTATCTGCATACGGTTCTGGCGCCGGGCAGCCTGCTCCTTGCCCTTTCCATCTTTATCTTGCTCTATGCGGTCTATGCTCTGCTGCCATTTCCGCCCTTGCATGGCGGACGTTGGCTGGCCGGGCCTGCCGGTTTGTTGGGGGGCATGGTGGGCGCTCTTTTCGGCACTGGGGGGCCGTTTTATGTGATCTACCTGACCCTGCGGAAGCTGGACAAAACGGAATTCCGCACCACCATCGCCACGGTTTTCGTGATCGATGGTCTCTGCCGGATCGTGGGGTTCTCCCTAAGCGGCTTTTATACCCTGCGCATCCTGGCACTCGGCGCGGGGATTGTTCCTCTTGGTGCCTTCGCCCTTTGGCTTGGCGGGCGGGTGCATCTGCGGATCAGCCATGCAGTCTTTGTGCGTCTGGTAAGTATTATTTTGTTGGGCAGCGGTATTGCTCTGCTGGTGAAGGCGTTTACGATCTGACCGGGATTCCGGCATGAACCAAGGGGAGATGCAATGGAAACGCTCACGCAGCTAAAAAAATATTCCGCCGAACTGGTTGACCTGCACCATATCCTGGCCCTGATGCAGTGGGATCAAGAGGTGCGGATGCCCCGCCGGGCTGCAGAAGGGCGGGCTGGGCAGTTTGCCACCCTGAGCGGGCTGGTGCACCGGCGGGAGGTTGCCCCGGAGCTTGGCGCCCTGCTGGCAGAAGCCGAGGCGCAAAAGGCGAGCCTCTCTGTGGAGGATCTGGCCCTGGTGCGGGTCATGCGGCGGAGTTACGACCAGAACACCCGTCTGCCCGAGGAGTTTGTCGCCGAGTTTTCCCGCCTTACCTCCCAGGCCCAGATGAGCTGGCTTGCGGCCCGGGAACAGGCCGATTTTGCCATTTTTCAACCCTCCCTGGAGCGGCTGGTGGTCATGTCCCGGCAACAGGCCGAATACCTGGGCTACGTGGCCCATCCCTATGACGCGCTTCTGGATCTCTACGAGGAAGGGCTCACCACTGCCCAGGTCGAAAGCATGTTTGTCGAGCTGCAAGCGCCCCTGGTTGCTATGGTCAAAAGGTTTGCCGGCCGCCTGGCTCCCTTGTCTTTTAACGAGCCATTTGCCCTGTCTGGTCAGGAGCAGTTTGCCGAACATCTTCTGGTCGCCATGGGTTTTGATTTTGCCCGGGGCTGTCTGGCCCGTTCCCCCCATCCCTTCACCACCACCCTGGGGCACCACGACCGGCGGATCACTAATCGCTATGCCCCCAAGAGCTTGGATTTTATCTTTGGGGCCTTGCACGAGGGCGGCCACGCCCTCTACGAGCAGGGGATCGCTGAGGGGCTGGCCAACAGTCACCTTGATGATGGGGTTTCTCTTGGTATCCATGAGTCGCAATCCCGTTTCTGGGAAAATATCGTGGGTCGGGGCCGACCATTCTGGCAGCGGTTTTTTCCGGAGCTGCAACAATCTTTTCCGGGCCAGTTTGCCCACACAGAGTTCGATGCTTTTGTTAGAGGCATCAATGCAGTTACTCCGGGTCTGATCCGAGTGGATGCTGATGAGGTGACCTACAACCTCCATGTCCTGATTCGGTTCGAGATTGAGAAGGGTCTGATCGAGGGGAGCCTGGAGGTTGCTGCGCTGCCTCGGGTCTGGCGGGAGAAATACCGCCAGTATCTCGGGGTGGAGGTTGAATCCGATGCCGACGGGGTCTTGCAGGATATCCATTGGGCCCACGGCAGCTTCGGCTATTTCCCCACCTACACCATTGGCAATCTGGCCGCAGCCCAGATTTGGGAGGCCTATAAGCAGGATGACCCTGGTTTTCGTCAGACCCTTGCCGCCGGCAATCTGGAAAAGGTTAAGGAGTGGTTGGGTAGGGAAATTCATGCCCATGGCAGCGTCTATCTGCCCCAGGATCTGCTGGTGCGGGTAACGGGCGCACCGCTTTCCGCCAAGCCTTTCCTTGCTTATCTTGAGGACAAGTTCAGCACTCTTGTCGGTTGATTCGTGGGATTGATTCAGGCGGTGGGCTTGTTCCTCCGGCCGGTTCGTCGGCGTATGCCCGGTGATTTTAGCGGCGAATCGCGGCAGGAGAGAGTATAATAAAATCCTTAATTCCTTATCTCTGCCGGATACAATAAAGAAATTCATGAGAGCTGTTATGGTACATCTTCGTTTGTTCGTTGCGACAACGCTGTTTTTTTGTTTGACCGCTACAAGTGTTTCCTCGGCCCGGGCTGCGCAAGACCCCTTTCCCCTCTACGACTGCGTCACACCCAATGTGGCTTTCTGGTGTGATATCTATGGCAAGTATCCTTCCACCCAGGGGGTGCTCCACGACAAGCGGAACTTGAATGTTATCTATGAGGTGCTGGATGTCGAGGGCGTTTGGGAGCCAGGCGCCAAGGAACGGGACCGACAGAAGATAGAAAGGGCCAAGGAAAGATATCTGGAAATCCTTAAAGCTCTGGCCGCAGGCATTCCCCCCCAGAACAAGGAGGAAAAGCGGGTGGCCGGACTTTTCGGTGCCAGGGCCACACCGGAGGATTTTCGTCTGGCCCAGGACAATATCCGTTTCCAGGCCGGGCAGAAGGATAATTTCCGCGCGGGCTTGATCCGCTCTGGTTCCTATTTGGAAGAGATCAAGCAGATCATGGCGAGCTACGGCGTGCCTGAGGATCTCGCCTATCTCCCCCATGTGGAATCATCCTTCAACTACAAGGCATACAGTAAATTCGGCGCCGCTGGTATCTGGCAGTTTACCGAATCCTCGGGCAAGCAGTTCAATTTGGACGTGGACTATGCCATTGACGAGCGGCGCGATCCGATCAAGGCTACGCATGCGGCGGCAAAAATGCTGCGGCATAATTATGAATTGCTCGGCACCTGGCCCCTGGCGGTGACGGCCTATAATCATGGGCTCAATGGCATGATGCGGGCCAAGGCGTCCAAGGGGGATTATGAACGAATCTTCCAGGAGCATGAAAGCGAGTTGTTCAAGTTTGCCTCGCGCAATTTCTATTCGGAGTTTCTTGCTGCCCGGGAGGTTGCCAAAAACTACAAGACCTATTTTGGCCCGCTCCCCATTGAGCCGCCGATCAACAGCAAGGCCGTGGTTCTGCCCAACTATGCCTTGGTCGGCGATCTGGTCAAGCATCTCAAGGTTGATCTGGAAACCTTCAAGGCCTTGAATCTTGGCCTGCGCGAACCGGTGTACCTTGGCCAGAAACTGATTCCCAAGGGCTACGAGGTCCGGGTGCCGCAACAGGGCAAGATTGTCCGTCTAGCGGATAATATCCCGCCGGAGATTCTTAAGGAGGATCAGGCGCAAACCACCATGTATCAGGTACGTCAGGGAGATACCGCCTATTCCATCGCCCTGACGCATGGGATTACGGTGGCGAATCTCCTGCGGGGCAATGGCCTGGATGAGCAGGCGGTGATCTGCCCTGGTCAAAACCTGCGCATCCCAGGGCCGGGTGAACGGGGGGCATTGAGCGCCATGGTTGGGAAAAAAGCGGAGCCCCAGCGCCCAGCCGGTCTGATTCCGGTGGTCTCCGCGGAAAAGCCGACCCCGCCGGCCGGGGGCGAGGTGGTGTCCCTGGTGAAATTGGTGGGTGCGTCTGGTTCATCCTCTCCGGCGCAGCCGGTGAAGACAGTCTCGTTGCCTGAAGCTGTTACGACGAAAGCGCCGGATTCGGCCAAAATCAAGGGCGCCCAGTGCCCGTCCCTGACTCCGGCCAAGGTTTTGGGCAATCTCGGGGTGGAGGTGGTCAAAAAGCAGGGCAAGACCTATGGCGTCGTTCGGGTGGAAGCCGAGGAAACTCTGGGCCATTACGCCCGTTGGCTCGGTGTTCGAGCCTGGGATCTGCGCCACTTCAACAACTTGCGCTACGAACAAGCCTTGGCGGTGAACCAACAGGTCAAAATTCCCCTTGCCAAGGGGAGCAAGGAGCGGTTTGAAGCCCAGCGTTATGAGTTCCACAAGGAGATGGTGGAGGATTTCTTCGCCGCCTACCGGCTGGTGGAAGGCACCCGCACCTACCGAGTGAAGCCGGGCGATACGATCTGGTCCTTGTGTCAGAGCGAATTCGAACTGCCTTTTTGGCTGATCAAAAAATACAATCCCTCCGTGGACTTCACCCAGCTGAAACCGGGTCTGCACCTGGTGGTGCCCCGTGTTGAATCGATCCGCGGATAGCTCGGACTGATCCCATGGACGCCCAGCCCAAAACCATCCTGCTCAAGGATTACCGCCCGCCGGCTTATGTGATTGAAGAGGTGGCGCTTGCGGTGGATCTCTTCGAGGAGCGGGCCCGGGTCTGCTCCCGCCTGCTTTGCCGCCGGAATGACCAGGACGCGGTTGCGGCCCCTCTTGTCCTCCACGGGAGGATGCTGGTGCTCAAGGGTATCACCCTGGACTCTGTTGCCCTCACCCCGGACCAGTATCGGCTCGACGAGGAAACCCTCACCATCCCGACGGTGCCGGAGCGGTTCGTGCTTGTGATCGAAACCGAACTCTATCCCCAAAGCAATACCTCTCTCGATGGGTTATACCGTTCCAGCTCCAATTTCTGCACCCAGTGCGAGGCCGAGGGGTTCCGCAAGATCACCTATTTTCTCGACCGGCCCGATGTGCTGGCCCGCTACGAGGTCACCATCAGCGCAGAGCAAGAGCGCTATCCGGTACTCCTGGCCAACGGCAACCTGATCGAGGCTGGCCCGCTACCCGAAGGTCGCCATTACGCCCGTTGGCAGGACCCCTTTCCCAAACCCTCCTATCTCTTTGCCATGGTTGCCGGCAATCTGGTCAAGATCGCGGATACCTTTATCACCCGTTCCGGTCGTCCGGTTGCTCTGGAGATCTATGTGCAGGCCCATAACCGGGACAAATGCGCGCATGCCATGGCTTCGCTCATCAAGGCCATGCGTTGGGATGAGGAGACCTTTGGCCTGGAATACGATCTCGACCAGTACATGATTGTGGCGGTGGACGATTTCAACATGGGCGCCATGGAGAACAAGGGGCTCAATGTCTTCAACTCCAAGTATGTGCTGGCCCGGCCCGATACTGCCACGGATGCTGATTACGAGGGGATCGAGGCGGTCATTGCCCACGAGTATTTCCATAACTGGACCGGTAACCGGGTCACCTGTAGGGACTGGTTTCAGTTGAGCCTCAAGGAAGGTCTCACCGTATTCCGCGACCAGCAGTTCACCGGAGATCAGGTGTCGGCCGCAGTCAAGCGTATCCACGATGTCCGGCTCCTGCGCAACGTGCAGTTTCCCGAGGACAACGGCCCCATGGCCCATCCGGTGCGGCCCGATTCCTTCATGGAGATCAACAACTTCTACACCGTCACCATCTATGAGAAAGGGGCCGAGATCATCCGGATGCTGCACATCCTGTTGGGTGGGGAGTTGTTCCGCCAGGGGCTGGCCTTGTATCTTACGCGCTATGACGGCCAGGCTGCCACCACCGATGATTTTGTCCAGGCCATGGCTGAGGTCTCCGGCCGTGATCTGACCCAGTTCAAGCGGTGGTACACCCAAGCTGGCACCCCTCGTCTTATGGTGCGGGGGGTGTATGACGGCCAGACTCAGACCTATACCCTGAGCCTGGGGCAAAGCACGCCACCGACTCCTGGGCAGTTGGAAAAGGAACCGCTTCATATCCCGGTGTCCCTTGGTTTGCTCGATGGCCAGGGCAACGAGATGGTGCTGACCTGTGCGGAGCGGCAGAGGGAAGCGGAACGCGGCCTCTTTGAGCTGCGCGGGTCCGAGGAAACCATCCGCTTCAGCGCGGTGAAGGAACAACCGCGTCTCTCGATCCTGCGTAATTTCTCCGCGCCGCTGAAGGTTGATTATGCCTGTGACGAGGAAGAGCTGCTCTTTCTTTTCCGCCATGACCAGGATCCCTTCAACCGATGGGAGGCGGGGCAGTGTCTGGCCAGCCGCTTGCTTTTGGGGCTGGTGGAGGATTTCAGGCATAGCCGTCCTCTGCAGTTTGACCAAAGGTTTGTCGCGGCTTGCGGTCGCTTGCTTGGCGAAGAAACCGGAGGCGACAAAGCCTTCCTCGCCCTGCTGCTCACCCTGCCCTCGGAGGAGTACCTGGCCGAGCAGATGGAGGTGGTGGATGTCGAGGCGATTCATGCTGCCCGCACCTTTGCCCGGCAGGCCCTGGCCCATTCCCTGCGACCCCTGTGGGAGCAAGGGTATCAGGCCAACCGGGTCAGCGGCCCATACCGCTATGCGCCTGAGCTGGCAGGGCAGAGAGCGTTTCGCAATCTTTGTCTTACCTATCTCGTCAGCCTTGAAGACGATGCGGCTATCCAGCTCGCTCTGGCCCAGTTTCGCGGGGCCGACAACATGACCGACCAGATGGCCGCCTTTGTCGCCCTGGTCCATTCCGCCCGGCCGGAGCGGCAGCAGGTTATTGGTGATTTTTATCACCAATGGCAGGGGGATTCCCTGGTCCTGGACAAGTGGTTTGCGGTACAGGCCACCGCCCCGCTACCGGAAACCCTGGCCGAGGTGCAAGCGCTTATGCATCATCCGGCCTTTCAGTTGAAGAATCCCAATAAGGTTCGTGCCCTGGTGGGCTCCTTTGCCGCAAGTAACCCGCTTTGTTTCCACGAACTGTCCGGCCGGGGCTATCATTTTTTGACCGAGCAGGTTCTTGCCCTTGACTCCCTCAATCCGCAGATTGCCGCCCGTCTGGCGGCACGACTCGGAAGGGGAGCACGTTACGATGCGACCAGGCGTGGCCTGATGCGATCCCAGCTTGAGCGAATTGGAGCCAGCCCCTCGTTGTCCCGTGATGTGTACGAGGTGGTGAGCAAAAGCTTGGGGTGAACCCGGATTTTTTGATCAACAGACAAAGAGGTGTGCGCATGGATATTTCAAAAACGATTGCCGAAATGAAAAAAAATCCCGCCTTTGCCGAAAACGTCGGCATGGTCTTGGTGCATAACGGGGTGGTCCGGGCCTGGTCGCGCAAGACCAGGGAAGGGGTTACCTCCCTTGAGGTCACCCCCGATCAGGCGAAAATCGAGGCGATTCGGCAGGAGTTTCTGCAAAAGCCCGGCATCTTCGACATCGTTATCGAGGCCAAGAGCGGCAGCTTCCAGCCCGGTGACGATCTGCTGTTCATCATTGTGGCCGGCGATATCCGGGAGAATGTGAAGCCGGTGTTGGGTGAGCTTTTAGACCGCATCAAGTCCGAGGCCATCGGCAAAAGGGAAGTGATGTTGGCCTGAACTTCACCCTTGCAAAAATGCGGGAATCCGGTTAGTAAGGGGCCGCACAGTGTTTTTTTTGACTTGACTGATACAGGGAGAAAACGAGTATGTATTCCGCTTCTGATTTTCGGAAAGGCTTAAAGGTTCAGATCGATGGCGAACCGTATATTATGACGGATTTTTCCTTTTCCAAACCCGGCAAGGGCCAGGCCCTGTACCGCGCTCGTCTGCGGAATATGATCACCGGTAACGCCTTTGAAAAGACCTTCCGCTCCAACGACAAGCTGGAAAAGGCCGCTCTTGAGGAACGGACCATGCAGTTCCTCTACAAGCAGGGGGATGAATATTTCTTTATGGATAACGTCTCCTTTGAGCAGCTGGAGATGTCCAAGGCGCAGCTGGGCGATGCCGTTAGCTTTCTCACCGACAACATGGATGTGGAGGTGCTCCAGTACAATGGCCGTCCCATCGGCGTTACCCTGCCCAACTTTGTCAACCTCAAGGTCACCCAGTCTGACCCGTGGGTCAAGGGCGATACCAGTGGCAGCGACTCAAAGCCCGTAACCCTGGAAACCGGGTATGTGGTCCAGGTGCCGCCCTTTATCGAAGAAGGGGACAAGCTGCAGATCGACACCCGCACCGGGGTGTATGTAACCCGGGTAAAAGAGTGATTCGTTTTCTGACGGACACTAATTAGGGGGATCTCCCTGATGCCGCATCGACAACTACTATGATTCCCATTCACGGCCTGCAATTGCGGGCCGTTCTCATTCAAGCTCTGCGCACCTTCTTTGTCGACCGAGATTACCTTGAGGTCGAAACCCCCATCCGTATCCCTGCCCCTGCCCCGGAAGCCCATATCGTGCCCCTGACCAGCGAGGGTTGGTTTCTGCAAACCTCGCCGGAGCTCTGCATGAAACGGCTGCTGGCCGCAGGCATCCCCAAGATTTTCCAGCTCTGCAAATGCTTCCGTAAGGCTGAGCGCGGCGACCGTCACCTGCCCGAGTTCACCATGCTGGAGTGGTACGGGGCTGGCAGCGACTACCGCGATCTGATGGCAGATTGCGAGGCGCTGCTGCGTCATCTGGCTGCGGCCATGGGCAAGAACGGGATGCTGGCATGGCAGGGGTGCAGGATCGATCTTGCCCCGGCATGGGAGCGGATTACCGTGGCCGAGGCCTTCCGCCGCTACGCGCCCTGCACGGTGGAGGAGGCGCTCAGTCAGGACCGATTCGATGAGATGCTGGTGGAGTATGTGGAGCCGCATCTGGGCATGGCCACCCCCACTTTTCTCTACGATTACCCTGCCATATTGGGGGCGCTTGCCCGGCTCTCTTCGACCGATCCAGCGGTGGCCGAGCGCTTCGAACTGTATGTGGCCGGCTTGGAGTTGGCCAACGGTTTTTCCGAGTTGGTCGATCCTGCGGAGCAGCGGGCCAGGTTTCTGGCGGAGCAGGAGATGATCCGGCTGCAGGGCCGCAACCTTGGCCCCATGCCGGAGCTGTTTCTTGATACTCTTGCAAACATGCCCCCGGCTGCGGGCATCGCCTTAGGGGTGGACCGGCTGGTTATGCTCTTTGGTGGGGCGGACAATATTGATCAGGTGGTGGCTTTTCCGCCGGAGTCTCTATAGCCCTGTCATCTTTGGCTGGAGGGATCCTGCGGACCACCGTTCTCCTCGGCTCTTGCTGCTGTACTCTTGTTTCGGCCCGCCTGTTTGTGCTGGTACATGGCGCTGTCCGCCTTGCTGAGCAGGGTGTTCGCATCGGTGCCGTCTTCGGGAAAGATGCTGATCCCAATGCTGGACCCCACGACCCGTTTCAAGTCTGCGCCGTCAATCACAATGCGGATCGGTTCCCGGATGGCGGTGAGGAGTTTTTCCGCGATAGCGGTTGCTTCCTTTCCTTCCCGCAGATCCTGAATAATGATGACGAACTCGTCGCCCCCCATCCTGGCCACGGTATCTTCTTCCCGCAACTGCGCGCTCATCCGCTTGGCCGTGGTCTGCAAAACCTGGTCTCCAGCGTCATGCCCCAGACTATCGTTGATCTCCTTAAAGTGGTCAAGATCGAGGAAGAGGACGGCCATTCTGGTGTTGCCACGTTTTGCCCTGGCCAGGCCCTGCGTCAGTCGGTCAAGGAGGAGATTTCGGTTGGGCAGCCCGGTTAGGGTGTCGTGGCTGGCCATCTCCTTGAGGCGCAGTTCCGCCATAGCCCGTTGCGTGACATCCCGGTTGCTGGAGCGTCGGCCTAACTGTTGTCCGGTTTCCGCGAAAACCGGGCGGCAGTTGTGGGCAATCCATTTTACCTGGCCGCTTTTGGTGATGATGCGAAAATCCATCTCGCAGACCCTATCCGAGTCAATGTCATCTCGCAGGTGGTTGCGGAAAAGTTCCCTGTCTTCCGGATGAACGAGGGAAAGATACAGGCCGGGGTCTGCATAAAATTCCTTGGCCGGAAATCCGGTAATACGTTCGCAGGACGGGGAGGTATACAGGTAGTAGCCTTCCGGCCCCAGCCAAGTTTCCCAGTCGTAGGTGAACTCGGCCACGGTTCGGAACTTTTCTTCATTTTCCTTGAGGGCGGCCTCGGCCATGGTCCGTTTCAGGTTGCTTTCGGCGGCAATCCAGCAGCCAAGGCCGAGCAGCAGGGAAAGGATAAGGCTAACCAGCAGGGAGGCTGTTTTGTATGGCTGGAGTTGGTGCGCCAGTTCCCCGGTCGGAACAAAGGAGATAATTTTCCACGAGTATTCATCGGCACGGAGGCGTTTGCTGCTTGCGGCGAACGCCTCGGCAGAACCGGTACTGGAGAGCAGACCTTGGTTGAGCGGTCTGATCGTGGTAAAGGTGAACATGCCCGCCTCTTCGATGAACTGGCCT
Source organism: uncultured Pseudomonadota bacterium (assembly GCA_937868185.1). Taxonomy (GTDB): domain Bacteria; phylum Desulfobacterota; class Desulfobulbia; order Desulfobulbales; family Desulfurivibrionaceae; genus Thiovibrio. The sequence continues at coordinate 27,861 of CALMMG010000088.1, read as the reverse complement.
GAATCATTGGCGGAAATCTTCTGCCAGGCCTGCGGAAAACGGAGGGCAAAGCTGCGTTCTTTTTTTTCAGGGAACATAAAGCCCCACTCGTCCTCCGGGGAGGGGGCCTTGAGCCAGTAACCTTCACGGTTGACCAGCATGATCCGGTCGACGGCGTTTCCCTTCAGTCCTTTAATATCATCCAGGATTTCCTGGGCCAGGTAGTTGAGCATCACGATGCCAAGGCGGCTGCCGTCCTGGGCAAAGACCGGAGCGCCGAAGCGGATCATGGGCTTCAGGGGCTGTTCAATGATGCCCTGTTCGATATTGAGGTCGCAGGGGGAGACAAATATCTCGTTAGGCCCCAGAGAAATGGAGTCTTTAAAATAATAGCGCCTGCTTTTGTCCTGCAATGCTTCAGGCGGCACTATGGATGGGCTGCCCGCCTTGTAGTTGATCCGGATTTTTTCCATGCCGTTTGCATCCAGAAAGCGTACCTGGTCATAGATTTTCTTGTGGAGGGCAAAGATGCGGAATTCGTCGGTAACAGCAGCCAACTCATTGTGGGCGGCATGAAGAGGATAGTAACCCGCCAGCACCTGCACATCGCTGCTGATCCCCTTGATATCGTTGGTGATTATCTTATGTTGCTGGTTGATGCTGAGGATTTCCTGCTGCCCAAAGGTCCGGCGGCGGGCCTGCTGATCGGTGGTATACAAAGCGCTGGCAATGGCAAGCAGGATTAGGAGCAGCGGCAGGTAGGTGAGGAGGAAGCGTTTGAGCAGGGCTGGCAGATAATCTGCCCTCTCGGGCCTGGAGAGTAAGGTCTTCATCGGCTATTTCCCAGCACATTTTTTTTGGATCAGCTGTAGATCCAACCAGGTCGCCTTTTTCATCTCCGGGTTCTTCAAAAGAAATTCTGGCGAGAAGGTGGGTATGAGCGGAATGCCCTGGAAATCGTGGAATCTGCCGCGCAGCTGGCTGAGGGGTTTGTTGGTATGGAGCAGTTTCTGGGCGGTGAGCGGTCCCATGGTGCAGATGATCTTGGGGGCGACGAGCAGGATTTCTTTGAGTAGGAAGGGCAGGCAGGCGTCCACCGACTCTTTGTCCGGCTGCTCTGGCGCATGGCATCTGGTAGTCAGGCTCAGGTGGACCATGGCCCGGCTCAAGCCGATGGCGGCCAGCATCTTGTCGAGGAGCATCCCCGGTTCCCCACTCATGGGCAGACCAGAAAAATCGTCCTCGGCAGAGGGTGCATCACCGATGATCAAGAGCTTGACTCCGGTTGTGCCTTCTCCGGGGATTGCCTTGCTCCGGCTTTGGTGCCGCTGGCAGCGCTGGCAGCCCTGTATCTCGGCATAGAGGTCGAGGAGAGTGGTCTCCGGCATGACTGCGCTCGCGGTCTGGTGCCGGGCTGATGGGGTTCTGGGCGTCTCCGGCTTGGAAGGGGATTTTGACTGTGTTTGGGCCGGTGTCGCAGGTTGCTGCTGAACGGCAAGAAACCGCGCAAGCTCCGGGGTGCATGGGTAGCCTTCGATGCCGATTGCCTGGTGGAAGGCAACAAGCTGCCTGACGTCTTGGAGAAATTCCAGGGCGGCCTGCGCGGGAATCGGTGGGATTGTAGTGTAGTTTTCGTCGGGCGTTGTCATGGGTGGTCCTTGATTTTTGCCCATTATAGCCCGGAGCAGGGGTAAGGCCAAAAGAAAAGATTTCTCTGGTTAGTAAGCAAGCGCAACGAAGGCCTTTGTTAAAATCCCATTGGCCCGCCGCCGAGCACCGGAGAGGCGGCCGAAAAAGGGCTTTGCACTGTTTGAGCGCAGCGAGTTTGCAAAGCCCCGGCAGCATCGAGGAGCGCAGGGCATCCCGCCAACGGCGGGACAAGAGACACAGGGGGCCTTTTCTTTGGTTCGTTTCTTTGGGCAAGCAAAGAAATGAACAGAAGAGTAGCGTATTCATCTGGCTGCTGAAACTGCTTGGGAATCAAAGTGATTTTAGCAAGCCCTGCTACAACACAACCGGAATGGAAAGAACCGTCTCCTGCTTGAACCATCTCCCTGATTTCCGCTTGATCTGCACCGTCACCGGTTTGCCGGTTTCTGTGCCGAGCAGGATGATCTTTAGGTCGTCAATGGTGGCCACCGGTTCATCATCCAGGGCAAGGATCACATCTTTCTCCCGGATGCCTGCCGTTCCGGCCTTGGACTTTTCGGACAATCCTTCCACCCGTGGCCCATCGGCGGTGTTGGCCAGCATCACCCCGAGCACCGCAGCTGGGGGTAGCTCGACGGGTTTGGAAAAGATCAGGTAGTCTGCCTCGGTCTGGTCAAGCGCCTCGTTTTCGCTGTTCAGGATAACGGCCTGGCGGATGGTCGGCAGGCGGCGGGCGACTCGGGGCGGAATAGCGGTCCTTCTGTCGGTATGCCCCTGTCCGGCCAGTACCACCATCCGGCGTTCTGGGTGGGCATTGAGGAATGTGGTTACGGATTCGGCCATGGTTTCGTCCCAAATGGCCTGGGCTTGGAAAAAGCCGTTGATCTGTTCCGGCCCGCCGTGCTCACCGTGCATGGCAAAGACCTCGGTGATCCGCTCCCGATAGCCGGGGATGGTCAGATCGCGGTCGGGTGGAATCTTGGCAAGTTCCTCGGCGGTCAGGGCGGCAGCCCCCTCCTTGAAGACCTTGCTGACAAGCTCCTTTTCCTGGTTGAGGGCCACGATGGGCAGATGGTGGCTGCGGGCAAAGTTGATGATCTCCCGGTACAGCCGGTAATCAAAGCTCCACTTGGAAAAATATCCCGATTGCTTCAGGAATTCTTTCTCGCTCAGCTCCCCGGCCACATACCGGTCAAGAACGGGCTGCGCCTCGCGGCTGAACATCTCCATGCCGATGGCAAGGTTGGGGTTCTGGGCGAACAGTGCCCGGATCACCCGAAGTTGCAGGAGATGGTCCTCATTGCGGGTGTGGCTTTCCCCCACATACACCACCCGCTTGTCAGCTATCTGTTCCATGATCGCGGCAAAGGAGAGGGCCTGGGGCAGGGCGATGCCCATGGGCGGGGTGTCGATGGTCAGGTGTATGCCCTGCGCGGTATCGGTGATGGTTTTTCGGTCCACCCGGCCCAGGTTGAAATGCAGCGTACTGTATTTGCCATAATGGGCGAGCTTGGGCGTAGCCGCCGCTGTTTCCGGAGCGCTGGCGGAAGCGATCAGCACCGCAACCTGGTCTGGCGCTAAGGGGTTTTCTCGCACTTCTAGAATAAAGCCTGGGGCGGGCTGGGGCTGGCCGGCAAAGATGGAGCGGGCCAATTGGCTGTCGGTGCCGAGGAAAAGCACACTCTTGCCCGCCAGATCCTTGTCTGTCGCCTCGCTGGCGGTCTTGACCGGGCAACCCATGGAGGCGAGGAGTTCGATGAACGGCGTATAGAGCTGCCGGTCGTCTCCTTCCGGGACAATGGCCAGCCTTTCGCGAGCCCCGAGGAAGCGCGACCAGGTGGGCGGCAGTTCTTCGGGGGCCAGGGTCCGCATCAGATCGTAGTCCGGATCAGCAGTCACCTGCGAGGGATAATCCTGCAGGCTGATGTTCAGTTTGGTCTCGGATTCGGAAAGGGTTACTTCGCGTCGTTCCTTGCCCTTGATGGTGACGATATCCAGGGGCAATCTCAGGCGGTAGGGTTTTTCCTGGAGCTGCTTGATGGTGAGACCAAGTTCGATCTGGCCCTCTTTTTCCTTAAGGCTGCCTGTGGTGATTTCCAGGCGGGGCAGATCGGCGCGGCTGAGCCATTGGCGGAAAAACGGTTCAAGATTCTGGTGGGAGCTTGTGTTGAAACTTGCGGCCAGATCTTGCCAGCTCGCCTGTTGATTCCGGAAGCGGGCGTAAAAATCCCGCAGCCCGGCGTAAAAGGGCGCGTCGCCGATTTCCCGAAACAGCATGTGGAAGAGCATACTCCCCTTGTCGTAGCCCACTGCCCGCGCCGCTTTGTTGCCAGAAGTAAGATGGCTGTCTGCCCCGCTGAAATCCTTGAGGGTCAAGGTGTTGTCCTGCCCCACATAGCTTTGGTAGGTGATAAGCTGTTGCTTTCTGAATCCAGCATCGCTCCCTTTGTCCGCGGCAAAAGATTGATCGGCCAGGTAGGTGGTTAGCCCCTCGCACCAATTGCCCTGGCTCCCTTCCACGCCAACCGCGTTGCCAAACCAGCTGTGTAGCACCTCATGGCCAAGGGAGGTCTCGGTGATAAAGGGCAGCCGGACCACGGCTTGGCCGAGCAGGGTGAAGGTGGGCATGGCGTAGCCGGTGGGGAGCCGGTTTTCCACGATGCTGAAACGCTTGTAGGGATAGGGACCGAGCAGCTCCTGGTAGCGCTTGAGGTACCCAAGCGTTTTTTTGCGGTATTCCGCCGCCAGTTCCCGGTCTTCTGCAAAGAAATAGGAATACAGGGTCTGGCCGGGGCCGATGGGCTGCTGCTCCACCGCGTAGGGTCCGGCCACGAAGTTGAGGTTGTCTGCGGGATGGTTGAAGCGGAAGCGGACGGTGCGAATATTTCCGGCGACTGTGCTGCTGATCTCCTCGGCCTCGGAGATGGCCTCAAATTGTTTGGGAATGGTGGCGGTCAACTCATGGAGGCAGTCGGTGTCCAGTCGTGGATGCCAGGTTCCGGTGAGAGCGATGCCAGTCTTGTCGATGAGTCCGTCTGTCTGATTGTTTGTCACAGTCTTGTGAAAACTGATGGCCACCTGCTGCTCTCGTGGTGTTGTTGGGATAATCACTTGCTCTATGGCCTGGAGCGGGGCGCCGTCCAGCTCTAGTTTTGTGATCTCTAACTCTGCCAGAGAGATGGTGATTGCGGTTTGGGCAGGGATGGTGATGCGTGATGTGCCGGTGAGCCGGTGGCCAACAAGATCAAAGGCGATGTCGAGCTGCTGCAGGGGGAGGCGTGGGGCGGCGGAAGACTGGGCCACGGGGAGGATCAGCAGGCCGAGGAGCAGGAGAAGGCAAAGCAGGGGCCGGTCATACTTAAGCCGGTTCCAGCTTTTCTGCGTCGCAGAACTGTTTGAGGGAAGCCAGGGCTGTTTCTGCACGGTGTTGTCCTCGCAGTTTTTTGGGGAGCTTCGTCTCCCAGGCCGGGAAAAGGCCGAAGTTGATGTTGGAGGGCTGGAAATGTTTGGGGTCGGTGTTGGTCAGGTGACCGACTAAAGCGCCCATGGCGGTATTGTTGGGTAGGTCAAGAGCCGGTTGTTCATGGGCCAGACGCACCGCGTTGATCCCGGCCAGTAAACCCATGGCCGTGGACTCCACATACCCCTCCACTCCGGTTATTTGCCCGGCCAGCAGGAGATCGGGTCGTTTTTTTACTTGCAGGCTGGGGAGCAGCACCTTGGGTCCGCAAACAAAGGTGTTGCGGTGAATGCTGCCGAGCCGGGCGAATTCTGCCTGGGCCATGCCCGGAATCAACCGGAACACTTCCTGCTGGGCTTTGTAGGTCAGCTTGGTCTGAAAGCCCACCAAGTTGTAGAGCAGACCATCTTTCTTCTCCATGCGAAGCTGGACCACGGCGTACGGATCGCGGCCGGTACGCGGGTCGGGCAATCCCACCGGTTTCATGGGGCCGAAGCGGAGGGTATTCTCGCCGCGTTCCATCATAACCTCGATGGGAAGACACCCTTCAAAGTATTTTTGTTCCTCGAATTCCTTGAGCGGCACCTTGTCTGCGGAACGCATGGCCTCGATAAAGGTTGCGTATTCGTCGCGGTTCATGGGGCAGTTCAGATAGTCGCCCGGCCCGTCATCATAGCGGGAGGCCCGGTAGATGATGGACATGTCCAGGGAGTCGGCGGCAACGATGGGGGCGATGGCGTCGTAAAAGGCCAGATGCTCTTCCCCAGTGAGTTGGGCCAGAGCTGCGGCAAGCGGTGCCGAGGTGAGCGGGCCGGAGGCTAGGATGAGCGGCCAGTTCCCGGCAGGGGGAAGTTCGGTGACTTCCTCTCGGACCACGGTGATGGCCGGATGGCTTTCGATTTTTTCGGTGACAAACTTGGCAAAAAGTTCGCGGTCCACGGCCAGGGCTCGGCCGGCCGGAACCTGGGTCTGGTCGGCGGCGGTCATGATCAGGGAGCCCAGGCGGCGCATCTCTTCTTTAAGCAAACCCACGGCGGAAGAGACATCGGCGGAGCGCAGGGAGTTGCTGCAAACCAGTTCCGCCAACTGCGGCAACTCATGGGCCGGGCTGAAGCGTACCGGTTTCATTTCGTGCAGCGTTACCTGGCAACCGCGCTGGGCGGCTTGCCAGGCGGCCTCGCTTCCCGCGAGGCCGCCGCCGATGATGGTAATCTTCGGAATTTTAGAGGCCAAGCTGTTTCTTGATGGCATCAACCACCACGTCGCTGGAGGTGCCGACGATGGATTTCAGCAACCCGGACTTCTCGTAAAAACCGGCCAGAGGTGCGGTCTTCTCGTTGTAAGTGTCCAAGCGGTGGGCGATGGCTTCTTGGGTTTCGTCTTCGCGTTGGATTGCCGGGCTGCCGCACTTGTCGCAGATGCCTTCTACCTTGGTCGGGTTGCTCTTGGTGTTGTAGATCGCCTGACAAGAAGGGTTGGTGCAGGTCCTTCTCGTGCAGAGTCGGTCGAAGATCACATCGCGGGGTACGTCGATGGAGGCAACCATGTCCAATTTGATGTTGAGTTTCTGTAACAGCGCGGTCAAGGCTTCGGCCTGGGGAATGGTGCGCGGGAAGCCATCCAGCAAAAAGCCCTTGGCACAATCGGGCTCCTGGAGGCGATTTTCCATGATACCCATGATCAGCGAGTCGGGAACCAAGTCGCCACGATTCATGTAGCCTTCCGCTTCTTTGCCCAGCGGGGTGCCGGCCTGAACCGCGCCGCGGAGAATGTCGCCGGTGGAAATCTGTACCGAGCCGTCGATGGCGGTGAGCAGTTTTGCTACAGTACCTTTACCGGCGCCGGGTGCGCCTAAAAGAATAAGTTTCATGTTGTTTCTCCTGTTTCGATGAATGTATGCCCGCAACAGACGGCATGAGGCCGCAATGGGGGGTGGGCGCCGGAACGCCACTGGTCTCGGCACGAATCCGGGTCGCAAATATACCCGATTTTTGTTTGGGATGGTAGCAGAATCATCGTTGTTTCGCAAAGATGATTTCCTCTGTGGTAAGATGTGGTTGGGCAAGACCTGCTCGCCTGGGCTAAGTGGAAAATTTTGTCCGGCCTTGACAAGCGGACAACGATTCTTATTTTGTGGCTAAATCTGATAAGCTGTGTAAAGTCGGGTTGTTATATATCATTTTCTCAAGGGAGGTGCATATGGCGATAGTACGATTTGCTGATCAGAAATTGTTTAGAAATCCCTGGGCCGATTTTGAAAGGATGCGGAGGGAGTTGGACGCGCTTTTTCAGGGAGGAGGGCCGGAATCCGGTGGACGTTTTGGGGGTACGGTTTTTCCTGCCTTGAACGTCTCGGAAGACAGCAGCCACATTTATGTGCGGGCCGAGATTCCCGGAGTGCCGGCCAGTGAAGTGGAGGTTGCCATCGAGGGTGATACCTTGACCATCCGGGGAGAACGGAAAACCTGTGCGGCGGATGAAAAACACTCCTATCATCGCCGGGAGCTTGAGTGCGGAAGGTTTAGTCGTTCCATTACCTTGCCCACCAAGGTTCAGGTGGACAAGGTCGAGGCACAGGCTGCAGAGGGAATTATCACGATAACTCTTCCCAAGGCAGAGACGGTAAAGCCGAAGCAGATCAAGGTCAATGTGGGATGAGGGAGTCTCGACTCAGCTATGTGCTGGCTTTCTTAAAGGAGTACGTATTATGACGGAAAAAGAAATGCAGGTTCAGCAGAAGCAGGAAGTGCAGCAGGCAGGTGAATCCACCAAGCCGGAAAAACAGTATGTGCCTGCAGTGGATATCTTTGAAACTGCGGAGGCGGTTAATGTTCTCGCGGAGATGCCGGGGGTTGCCAAGGAAGGGGTCGAAATAGAGCTGGAAAATGAAACCCTGACCATCCGCGGTGTTATGGCTGTCCCTGCCTGCGAAGGAGAAACCATTCTCTTGCGGGAATTCGAGCCCGGCCATTATCTGCGCAAGTTCACAGTGGCTGAAACCATTGATCAGGAAAAGATTCAAGCCACCATGGCCGATGGGGTGCTTACCCTGGTTCTGCCCAAGGTCGCGCCTGCCAAGCCGCGCAGGATTGAAGTGCGGGGTATCTGAACCAAGCCTTGGGACGTCTGATTATGAACAAAAGGCCATCCGTTCCGGATGGCCTTTTGTGTTTGGCGCAACGGCGGTGTTGTGTGGTAAGCACGCTGGAGTATACAGGAAATCCTCTGCAGCAGTGACTCAGGCCGGTTCAATCTCGATGCATTTTTCTGGGCACATGGCTGCAGCCCGGTCCAGAGCCTCACTGCACGCCACGGTGTCGGAGGCGGATTCTGCTTTTTCTAGCGCCGAGTTCATCCGAAATACCTCGGGGCAGATGACCACGCAGGTTTCACAGCTGTTGCAGCGGTATGTATCTATGTTTACCCGGCAGTTCATGGGGGCCCCTGAGATGTAAGAGGAGAGGGGACTGGGGAGTGAAGCTGGCTGGCTCCTCCGGCCCTGTGCTGGGATCGCTTACTTGACGCCCTTGCTCTGCAGGTAGGGGGCGTATTTCTGATCCGTTTCCATGATATGTTTGTCCAGCCAGTTTTTGAGGAAATTCATCACCTCGATGCTGACTGTACTTTTGCCGCTTTGCACATCTCCGATGAGCGACTTGACCTTGGCATTCATTTTGTAGTGTTTCTCTTTGTGGTCAGCGGTTTCTGGGTATCCGTGGGTGTCAAAAAGTTTTTCTTCCACGGCAAAATGGCTTATGCAGTAGCTGGCCAGCTTGTTTAATATCGGCATGAGGGCGTCCTTACCCTTGCCTACGAGCATAGCATCGTTTAAGTCGTTGATCATGGTGAAGAGCTGTTTGTGCTGGTCATCGATTTGCTTGATGCCCACGGAATACTTGTCCTGCCAGGTCAAAAGCGCCATTGTTTCCTCCTGTTCGAGTGGTTGTTGTCGTAAAGAATAAAAATGTATTTTTATTCAAAATAGTACGTTGTGGGAATATTTATCAAGTATAAAAAGTTTTTTCTGGCGACGGCCAACATTGGGGAAAAGGCGCAAGAGCTTGTTTATAAAAAAAACAGAGGCCATTTCCGGAGGGGCGGAAATGGCCTCTGAGTGCCGCGTGTAGCGGCAAGGAGGAGAGAGGGATGAAGAAACAAGGTGAAAAAGAAACCAAGGGGAGGAGATTTCTTTTGGTTTTCACGTTGCTTGTAATATTAAGACATTCCTCTCGCTGTAAAAGTTCCCATTCTTTTAAAGAGAATTAAAAATCTTCAAAGTCATCGCCCATAGGGATGATATCCTCGGGCTTTGTCCCTCTTGCCGGAAGGGCAGCCTGTTTCTTTGGGGCTGGGGGAAGAGCCTTTCTCGCCGGGGCGGTAAGTTTTTTGGCGCTGGTCTGCGACGGGGTTGGGGGGCGTCTCAACCTTTTGCTATCTGGCTGAGCTTGTGTTGCACCTTCCGCTCCGCCCACCATTTCCAGCAGATCCCCTACCGAGCCTTTCATCATTTCTGCTTGGGCGTTGAGCTCTTCGGAGGCAGAAGCCGATTCTTCCGCTGCGGCCGCGTTGCTCTGGGTTATAGTGTCAATCTCATGGATGGCCTTGGTGACTTGGGTGACGGCGTTGGCCTGTTGGCTTGCCGATCCGGCTATCTCGCTGATGATCGTGCCGATCCGGGTGGTGGATTCGGCCGCGGTATTGAAGGATTCGCTGGTTTCCTTGACCAGGGCGCTGCCGGTGTTGACCTTCTGTACCGTGCCCTCGATGAGGTTGGAGGTGTTTTTCGCCGCTTCCGCAGCCCGCATGGCCAGGTTACGAACCTCGTCGGCAACTACCGCAAATCCGGCCCCGGCCTCGCCGGCTCTGGCTGCCTCTACCGCAGCGTTTAAGGCCAGCAGATTGGTCTGGAAGGCGATTTCGTCGATGGTTTTGACAATCTTCTGGGTTTGGGCGCTGGCCGCCGAGATTTCTTGCATGGAGGTGGTGAGCTTTTTCATGGATTCATCGGCGCTCAGGATCACCGTGTTGGCCTCCTTCATCAGCTCATCGGCCTGCCGGGCATGCTCGGCATCCTGCTTGACCATGGCCCCGACCTCTTCCAGGGAGGCGGAGGTTTCTTCCACCGATGCTGCCTGCTGGGAAGCTCCTTCCGCCAGGGTCTGGCTGGAGGATGATACCTCGCCCGCCGCTGCGGCCACCTGCTCCGCTCCCTCGTTTAAGGTCCGGCTAACCTGCTTGAGGGTGGTAGAAATCCCCTTGCCCAGGAAAAAGGCCAGCACCGTGCCAGAGATCAAGGCGATGGCACTTAAGCCCAAGGCCAGCAAGCCGAGAAATTTGGCCCGCTCCTTGGCGGTAACGGTGCCCTGGTTTGCCTCGTCCTGCACGTTTTTGTAAAGTTCTTCCAGGACCGGCTCTGCTGCCTTGGCGGCCTCCCGGAGTTTTGGCTCGATGGACATCCGCTCATATTCAGGGGCAGTGACGATGAGTTCAAAGTTTTTCTGATAGATATCCACTTGGGTGCGAACTGTCCCGATATTTTCGATCATCTTCAGTTTGTTCGCCTTCTTGGCCATAGCCTCGATGGTGTCCAGTTCGTCAGTCAGGTTGAAATAACTGTCTTTTTGCTCCTTGGCTTTGCCTTCGTTGCCGGTGAGGAGGAAGTCCTTCTCATAGCGGCGGCACTTGTTGAGGTCGTTTAAGGCGGAGTTGGCCCGCACGGCAATGGCCATATCCACCTCGAGCAGGTTGGTGAAGGTGGAGGTGGCCGAGCTGAGGGCGAACTGGTAGACGCCGGTGAGCAGGGCGGTCAGAAAGAGCACCACCGCAAATCCACCGCCGATTTTTTTGCCTATTGTTGCCTGTTTTATGGCCATTTGTCTCCTCCGCGCAGCGGGTTAATCATTGTGAGGCTTAATGAAGTGATTTGAATACGTTACAGCATAAAGAAAAAACGCATATGACGTCAAGGCTTGTTTTCGTAAGGGATGTTGTTTTTTTGCCGGAATCAGTCGCGGCTGAGCACCCGACCCAGGGTGGCATCCACAGCCAGGGCCTGCTGCATTCTGTCTTTAAGAAAAGGTTCGCTGAGGTACTGCCGGTTTTCCTCGATTATGGCGCAGAGTGTTTCGATATCGCCGGATTCTGCCAGCTTCGTGATTTTGCCAAGGTTCTCAGCAAAGCTCTGGACGATGCGGCGCCCCTGGCCGCTGGTGGCCAAAATCTCGGCATAGGTTCTGGGGTTCTGGCCATGCACCCTGGCCATGGAGAGGATGGAGTAGAGCGAGGTCAGGGTGGCGTGGCTGCCGATATCCTCCGGAGGGATCCCGTTGTCTTTGAGGGCCATGGCCAGGGCCACCGAGATGGAGGTGGGCAGTTTTTGACTCACCCCCATCATCAGGTCGTGCTGGCCTGGCGCGTCGAGGGAGATCTTGGCCCCGTGCTTGTAAAGGAAGGCCTCGAACTCGCTGCTCAACACCCCGCTCCGCGCGGTGCGGACCACCGAGGCGTTTTTGTCCTTCATCGTGGCGGCCTGCGGCCCCCACAGGTTATGGACCAGTAGCACCTCCACCCCTTCCTTGGTGTGGGTCAGAGCGGTGTGCAGCACGTTTTCCGCCTCGCCCGCCAGCAGGATCAGGCCCTGGTTGTTAGCCAGCAGGGGGCCATATTCGGTGATTGCTGCGGGGGTGGCGCTGATGGGCACACAAATCACCACCACCTCCACCTGGGGAATCATTGCTTCGGGGCGGAGGGCACTCTTTCTCCCGGTGATTATGGTTTCGTAGCCTTCGCTTTTCAAGCGTTCGGCAAACCAGAGGCTCATGTCGCCGCTGCCGATAAAGCCAAAGGTCTTGATGTGCTTGATCCGCATGTCCACCCTGGGAAAGCTGCCCAATACCCTTACTGAGCCAGGCTCCTGGATGATCTGGTGCTCAATGCGGTCGATGGCTGTCCGGACCCGCTCGTCGGCAAGATGCCCTTCAAACTCGATGAAGAATTGCAGCTTCTGGCTCTGGGGGTCGGTCTCCGTCTGCATGTCGATCAGGTTGATGCTGCGTTTGGTGAACTCGTTTAGAATGTCCGCCAGGATGCCTACCCGGTCCTTGATCGGGGTGGTGACCAGGGTTGTCGCGTCATAGCCGGTGCGGGGGGCCGGGGCTTGGCCTAGCACCGCGTAGCGGGTTCGATTGTGGGGCACGATCTCTCGGGCGCGGATGGTCAGGCCGTAGGCGCGCAGCGCCTCTTCCGATTCGATGACTCCATGGCCGACAAGCCCCTGCGCCTTGATATCGCGCACCGCTGCGTCCAGATCATGCACCGAGGTGAGGGTTGCCTCGGGATAGACGCTGGTGATGTAGTCCTCGCATTGCCGCAGCACCCCGCTCTTGCCCAGGAGCATGGTGATCGGTTCGGTGGCGGAAAGGGAGCCCAGGGAAAGATGGATCGGCAGGACGATGTTGTCCAGCCAGAACCCCTTGTCCATCCCCTTGACCAGGCGGCTGTACTCCTTAACCTGCCCTTCGCGGGTGTTATAAACCGGTGCCAGGGCCAGATCGGTCTCCTGGGCGGCAAAGGCCTTGAACACCGCGGTCAAATTAGGGAAAAGCTTGATGGTCGCGTCTGGATTGAACTGGCGGGCAGCCTGCCAGGCGTGGGAGCCTTCCGGGCCGATGGTGGCTATGGAAACCATATGATGACCTGCTGGTTGTGTGGTTGATTTTTATGCGCCCATGTTGGCGGGATATTTATTCTTTTAGTGTGTTCGTAAGGGCTGGTCAATAGCTTTTCTCGGAGAGGTCCTGCTGGAAACCGGAGATGCGGCAGGGCGGGAGGGGATGAAGCGGTGGGATGGGTGGGTTGGCCGGAAAGCTTTCAGGCTAAGGCTTCTGCTTGTGGCAGGACGCTGGCGATCCGGTTCAGGACTTCCGCGGGGATGAACGGTTTGTCGATGTAGGAGGCGCAGCCGCGTTTGTGCAGTTGTCGAAGGAGCTCTTTGTCGCCATAGCCGGTGATGACCATGATGGGGGTCGGAATCCCTGCCCCTTGCAGTTTGTCGATCAGGCCAAGGCCGTCGAGTTCCGGCATCTTGAAATCGGTGATGATCAGGCTGATGGGGCGGCTGGCTGGCTGTTGCTGGATTTTTTCATAAGCTTCCCGCCCATTGCTTGCCAGAATTACGCTGAACCCGGCCTGACGGAGGACAAGATGTAGTGCCAGTCGGGTGTGTTTCTCGTCTTCCGCGATCAGGATCTGTGGGCTGGTCATGATGTGTGGCGGTCAAGCAGGGCGTAATGCGCGGTCGGTAACATGGCTGGATTCAGCCTTGTGGGGGAGGTTGTGAAATGGCAGCAATCGTCGCTGTTTCGCCGTGTTTCATGGTGTGCTCCCGGTTATTTTCTCGTCCAGCTGAAAGCCAACTTCCTGCCAAGCCTCCGAAGAGACTTGGCAGGAAGTCTTGGACCGGCGAGGGGGGGGGACCGATCCAAACGGCTATTTGTGTCAGGCCCGGCCGGACCTGTAATCGTTATTAGTGGGTGCTTCCGGACAGCAATTCGTACGCGTCCGCTTCCGAATCCACCAAGGCGCCAAAGATAAGCGGTTGGGTCTGGTGGGTGCTTTCCGCTGACAGGATGCAAATCTGTTCGGCAAAGCCGCTGAGGCCGCGGAGGGGGTTCACCCGCAGATCAATGACCGGAACGGTTCTGCCCCGGAAATTGACGATGCCCATGACCGTGTCGTTGGCAAGGGGAAGAGCGGTTGCCGCCATCATGCCGAGGATCGCGGTGATTCGCAGCGAACCGTGGGCGTATGCATCTCGGTCAGGCATGAGCGTTGCCAGCGTGGGTTTTACTGCGGATGTTCCCATGGTCTTCCCTCCTGGTCAGGTGGAATTCGATCCCGTGGTTTTTTCGGGAGGTTGTATTCTGTATATGGAAGAAATGTGCCAGGCGGGGGAGAATATATCTAACTAACTAATATTGTATAACATATTTCTATGTGTAATAGAAAAGCAAGGGCGTGTGAAGATTAAGATATCTTTATGTGTGGGGTGGGGTTTTGGGAGAAAAACCTATAGTGTGGCGGGAATGAATGAAAGTTGATGCGTGTCAATAAAGATTGATGCGGTGGCGGCTTATTTGCCCTCGCTGGTGGTGATGGGAAAGACCGCTCTGGCAATGGTGCCCTTGTCAGGCTGTGAGCTGAATTCCAGTCGACCTCCATGCTCTTCCATGATCCCTGCGGAAATGGAGAGGCCGAGACCGCTGCCGCCGCCATCACGCTTGGTGGTGAAAAACGGGTCCAAGATGCGTTTGAGATTTTTGGGAGAAATCCCCCCGCCTTGGTCTGCTACTTCCACAAAAACCGTGTCGGTCTTTGAATCCAAGCCGGTGGAGACCGTCAGGTGTTGGTGCGGCGAAGCCAAGGACTGGTAAGCGTTTTGCAATAGGTTGATGATGACCTGCTCGGTGCGCTGGAAATTGCCCCGCACCAAAGGCAGCCCCTCGCCATAGTGGACGGAGAGGTGGTCGGTTGCTTTTTTGAGCGGGTTGGCAAGCAGGACCAGAGCGGCGCGCAATGCGGTGTTGAGGTCAACGTCCTGGTCCATGTCGGAGATGCCCTGTCGCGCGTAATCCCGCAGGTTGAAGACGATCTTGCGGATGCGTTCCGAGCCATCGAGGATGCCGGAAAAAAGTTCGGGGATATGCTCGCGCATCTCGGAAAAGGGGATGCCTGCCACGGGGAAATCGCCCTGTTCTTGGTAATGCTCTTCCAGTATAGGCAGGAAATCCTCCCAGGCGCGGTGAAGGATGGGGGCGTTCATGGTGATGAAGTTGTTTGGATTGTTGATTTCATGGGCCACCCCGGCAACCAGGATGCCTAGGGAGACCATTTTGTCGGCCTCGATGAGCTGCCGCCGCCGTTGTTCCGCTTCTTTTTCCGCCTTTTTTCTGGCCTTGATATCCGCCTCGAGTTGTTTGTTGATGCGGGCGAGTTCAGCGGTCCGCTTGGCGACCAGCTGTTCCAACTGGTCACGGTGTTGGCTCAGTTCCAGTTGGCTTTGTTTGAGGGTTTTCAGCAGGGTCCGCCGCTCCATCCCCTTGGCCAGGGAGACTTCCAGTTCCATTAGGGAGATGGGTTTTTGGATATAGTTGATCGCCCCCATCTTCATGGCCTCTACGGCGATGGCAAGATCCGCCTGGCCGGAAACCACGATGCATTCGAGGTCCGGTTGGATGGTCATGGCATGCTGCATGAGGGAAAGGCCATCCATGTCTGGCATTACCACGTCAGTAATTAGGAGATGGAAGGGGTCTTTTTTAAGAAGGGCCAAGGCATCCGGGCCGTTGGGTGCGGCGGTTGCTGTATAGCCGAGGCGTTCCACCTGCATGGTGAGCAGCCTGAGGACCATGGGCTCATCGTCAACAACAAGTATTTTCCCTTTGCTTGTCATGGTCCGTTGTTACGCTTGGCGCTTGAGTCGCTGATTTAAAGCCTGCGGGGTTATGCCCAAAAGGAGTGCCGCGGCCCGTTGGTTGTTGCTGCTGCGCCTGAGAGCTTCGGTGATGAGTTCTTGATCTGCATTTTTCAGGGTGGGTAGGCGGTCAAGCGCGGCGGCCCACGATTTTTGAGAAAGAACCTTGGTAAAGGGAGAAGAAGGACTTTCCGAGGGGTTGGGTACGCCGAGTTCCTTGTGAAAGAAGGATAGGGAGAGGGTCGCGCTTCGGAGATGGCTTACCGCATCAAAGGCCAGAGCCCGCAGCTCCCGGATGTTGCCGGGGAAATCATAGTCGGCAAGCAGGGGGATGAGCGCATCAGGGTAGCTGGGTTTTTCTTTTTTGAATTCTGCCGCGGCCTGGGCCAGAAAAAAATCCAGCAGGGCAGGAAGATCATCTTTGCGTTCCCGCAGCGGAGGAACCTGGATGCGGTGGGTGCGTAGCCGGTAAAACAGGTCGGTGCGGAATAATCCTTTTTGGTGTTGCTGTTCCAGGTCGTGGTGGGTGGCGACGATAACCCTGGCGTCCGAATGATTCACCTGGTCGGAGCCCAAGGGATAGTATTCTCGCTCTTCAAGAAAACGGAGGAGCTTGACCTGGGAGGGCTCGCTGAGATCACCGATCTCGTCAAGGAACAGGGAGCCTCCGGCAGCTTTTTCCACCAGGCCGGAGCGGCTGCGGTCCGCACCGGTGAAAGCCCCCTTGGCATGACCAAAAAGGGTGTCGGCAAAGATTTGGTCGTCAAGGCCGGCCACGTTGACCGCCACGTATTCTCCCGTCCTGCCGCTTAGGTCATGGATGGCCCTGGCGATGCTCTCCTTGCCCACCCCAGTTTCTCCGGTGATCAGCACCGGCTGCCGCCCTTCGGCAATGGCCTCGCAATAGCGGAACAGAGCTTTCATGGTGTCGTTGCCCGTGATGATTTCGCAAAACACCTCCGGGCGGGCGGGATCTTTTTCAAAGAAACTGTTGGCGAGGCGTGAGTTTTCTCGCCGGAGTTGTCTGACTTCAAGGGCCCGCCGGATGCTTGGCAGGAGGCGTTCGATCTCCACCGGCTTGAGCACGTAGTCAAAGGCTCCTTGCTGGATGCAGCGAACCGCGGTTTCCACCTCATTGACCCCGGTGACGATGATGACCGGCAGTTCCGGAAAACGCTGGCTGACGTCCTTGAGGATGTCGTGCCCGGAAACATGGGGCATCATCAGGTCGAGGAGGATGATTTCCACCGGTTGATGGTCGAGAATGCTAGCGACCTGTCGGCTGTCCTGGCAACGGATGGTGTTGTTGATGCCATGGGAGCGGAGGGCGATATCAAAACTGGCAAGGGTATGGAGTTCGTCGTCAACCAGAAGAACGGGGTGCAACGGATATGGGGGGGGGACTTTTTTTCCCATGGTGTCGGCGTTACGCTCAGTTGGGCCAGAGGAGCTTGCTCAATATCCAACCGGTGGTGCCGTCCGCATGCTTGACCTTGACCCAGTCGCCTTCGGTGGCCAAGGTCTTGAAGACCACGCCGTGTTTGACCTCAGCTGTGATTTCGTAGTCTTTTCCTGCGCCAACCCGCAGATTGGCGGTGGCCGCCTTGACAATGACGGTTTTCTCTTTTGCCAGCAGATCGGTGGTAATCCAGCCCTTGTCGCCTTCGAAGTCCACTACATGGGCCCATTTTCCCTTGCGTTCGGTTACCTGTAACGGGAAACCCTTGAATACCGTCCAGAGGATTTCTTTGCTTGTTTCGGGGCCGGAGCGGATGTTGGCCCCGTTTTTCAGGACACTGACGTGGTCCGCACTACTGGCGGTGGCTTTTTCTGGAGCCGTTTTGGCGTTTCTTTCAGAAGAGGCCTTGGTCGGAGCCTTTTTGGGTGCGGCGTGGGCGGTGATCCCGAACGTGAGGCATAAAGCGCATGTGAGGGTGAGGATCAGGGAAGGTCGGGAAAGGGATGATATCTTGGTCATGAGGGTAAACTCCTGAAGAAACTTGGGGAATAGTCTGGTCAGCAGAGCGCAGGGGAAATGCTGAACTGGTCTGAGGATTGCATCGCACCCAAGGTAGCATTTTCACTTCGGCAAGTCAACCGTCCCCAAGTCCTTTTGCCTTAAGGGTAATGGCTAGGTGAGGTTAGAATAAGCAGTCTGGCTATGGGTTGTCTCTGCCGATGATGATGGGGCCGTACCAGGCAATGGCGCTTTCGCCGGTGTTGTCGGTGTCGGTCATGATGGCAATGCCGCCCACCCTGGGAGGCTCGGTCTTGAAATATTTCTTGAAATCCGCCTGGATATTGCGCTCCTCGTTCAGCCATTGGCCGGCGTGTTCGTTGCCGCTCTCCACTGCGATCATGATGGCGTTGGCGGTGAAGGCGTTGGGCAGGGCCTCGCCCTTGGGCAGTTTGTTGGCCCAGATATAGTTGAGCGCCTTGGTTTTCCAGAAGAGTATCGAGGGGAACACTACATAGACCCTGGCCGCATAATCGTCTCCGGCCTTGGTGCGTTCGTCTCCCTTGGCGAGGGTGTGGTCGATCTTCCAGCTCCAGCGGAGGATAGGCTGTTCCTTGGGGTCATAATCGATTTTATGGAAAAGACCGGAGGCTGCTGCTGTGCTTGTCGCTTTAATGGAGAATTGCTTGTCGTTATGTTCTGCCGTATAATGGGTCTGTCCGGCAAAGGATTTGGTTTCCCACCCCGACGCCAGGCCGTTTTTGTAATCGTCCAGCACCTGTTCCCGTGGGCTGGAGCCAGCAGCAGAGAGGGTGAGGCCAAGAAAGGCTGTCGTGAGCAAAAATCTGCTAATATGGGGCATGGGCAAAGGTCCTGATTTTTTTTCTGGGTTATGATCCATCCGGTACGGTGCGGTTCAAGAAAATCCCTCCGGAGCAGCGGTATTATAATGGAAAAATCTTTGTTCCGCCACTCGTCGGACAGAGAAGATGTGAAGATCGGAAACTACTGCCTTGGGCAAGGGGATAGGCCATGAATACTCTTCCGGATAAGGCTCGGGCTCACAGACAACCTGCGGTGGACCTGCTCATGCAGAAGGTCGTGCGGGGGATCGAAGATTATGCTGGACAGGCAATGGCCGGGGTTTCGGCGGAGGTGGTCGCTGGGCTCGCCGAGCGGGTTATCCAGGAGGTCCGGGCGTTTAGCGAAGGTCAGGGAAATCATCTTGCCCAACTGGTAAAGATCGGCCTGGGGCTTTCCTCGGAAAAGAACATCGATCGGCTATTGGAAAGGATCGTCCGGGAGGCCCGACACTTCACCAACGCCGACGGTGGAACCCTGTACATCAAGGCGAGTGAGCGGGAGACCCTTGATTTTTCCATTGTCCAGAATGATTCCCTCGGGGTGTTCATGGGGGGAAGCGGGGAAGCCATTTCTTGGCCCCCGGTGCCGCTGCGGCTTGAGGACAATCAGGAGAATCACCGGAACGTTTCTGCCCACTGCGCCCTTACCGGCAAGCCGGTCAATATCTCCGATGTCTATGACGCCGAAGGGTTTGATTTTCAGGGAACCCGTGATTTTGATGCCTCCACGGGGTATCGCTCCTGTTCGATGCTGGTGATTCCCCTGCGGGATCATGAGGATGAGGTTATCGGGGTGTTGCAGCTCCTTAATGCCAAGGATCGGGAAACCGGGGTGGTTACCCCTTTCCCCGAGTACGAGGTGGGAATGGTCATGAGCCTGGCCTCGCAGGCGGCCATTGCCCTTACCAAGATGCGGCTGGTTCGGGAGCTTGAAAATCTGTTGGACGCCTTTGTGCGGACAATCGGCGATGCCATCGATGAAAAATCCCCTTACACCGCCGGGCACGTCTTCAGGGTTGCTAATCTTACCGAGAAGATTGCTCTGGAGGTGAATAAGGCCACCACCGGCAAGTTCGCCTCGGTCAGTTTCAGCGTCGACGAGCTTGCCGAGATCAGGATGGCGGCCTGGCTCCATGACGTGGGGAAGATCACCACGCCAGAGCATCTTATGGACAAAGCGACCAAGCTTGAGACCATTTTCGATCGGATAGAACTGATTCGGCATCGGGTGGAAATTTTTAGATTAAATGATGCGATCACCCGACTGGAAAACGAACCCTGTCCAAGGGAGTTGGGACACCCCGTTTCTTTGCCGAGAGAAAAAGAGGAAGAGTGGCAGGAAATTATCAATTTTCTCGACACCATTAATCTGGGGGGCGAGGGGTTGCCTGCTGACAGCATCGAGAAGGTGCAGCGGCTCGCTGGGATCACCTATGCCATGAATGGGATGGTTTTACCCCTTCTCGGCCCCGATGAGGTTGAAAATCTCTGCGTGCAGAGAGGCACCTTGACCGCAGCGGAACGCAAGGTGATGAACCACCATGTGGAGATGAGCATCCGGATGCTGGAAGGACTGCCGTTTCCGAAAAAACTTCGGAATGTCCCGGTCTATGCGGGCATGCATCATGAAAAATTGAACGGCGGCGGTTATCCCCGAGGGCTTGAAAGCGGCGCCATTCCCCTGCCCGCAAGAATGTTGGCCTTGGCTGATGTGCTGGAAGCGCTGACCGCTGCGGATCGGCCTTACAAACAAGGGAAAATGCTCTCCGAAGCCATGTCCATTTTGGAGGGGATGGTTGACCGGGGGGATCTGGATGGGGATCTCTGTGATCTGGTTGTTGCTTCCGGTCTGATCGCCCGCTTTGCCCATGACCTGTCTGGACGCCAGCGGGATGATTTCTTCTGGCGCGGTAAGCGCTATTGCCTCTCGGAAACGAGATAGATCAAGAACTCCCGGTTGCCCTTTGGGCCAAGGATCGGGGAGGGGCTGACGCCAACCGGGCTGAGACCCAGCTTGCCGGCAAATTCACGGATTTCCTCAATCACCGTTTCGTGGAGGTCGCTGTCGCGGACGACCCCGCCCGTGCCGATCTTCCCTTTGCCGACCTCGAACTGCGGCTTGATCAGGGCCAGCACCCGGATAGTCCCCGAGAAAAAGACGAGCAGTGGCGGCAGCAGCGTTTTGAGGGAGATAAATGAGGCGTCGATCACCGCCAGATCAAGGGGCTCTGTAAGATCGCCGATTTGCAGGTTTCTGGCGTTGGTTCTCTCCATGACCACCACCCTCGGGTCCTGGCGCAGTTTCCAGGCCAGCTGGCCATAACCGACATCGATCGCATACACCTTGGCGGCCCCGCGCTGCAACAGGCAATCGGTGAAGCCGCCGGTGGAGGCGCCGATATCGGCGCAGACCAGACCGGTGGGGTCGATCTGAAAATAGTCCAGTCCAGCAGCCAGTTTGAGCCCGCCCCGGCTCACATAGGGGCAACTCTTTCCTTTCAGCCGGATCTCGCAGTCCTCAGCAAAGAGCGAGCCGACTTTGTCGGCCGGCTGGTCGTTCACCAGCACCTGGCCTGCAGCAATGATGGCCCGGGCCTTTTCGAGGGTGGGAGCCAACCCATGCAAGAGCAGGAGTTGGTCGAGTCGGCTTTTCATGGTGAGATTGGTTACGCTTTGGCGGGGTCAGCCATGCGGATCATCTCGCAGAGTTCGTCGGCCATGGTGTTGATCAGCCCGGCGTCCTTGCCCTCCACCATGACCCGGATAACCGGTTCAGTGCCGGAGGGGCGGACGAGGATGCGGCCATCCTTGCCCAATTTCTTTTCCAGGGCTGTGATTTTTTTGTCGAAACCGGGGATGCTGCTGGTGTTGATCTTTTTGGCGGTGCGGACATTTTTCAGCACCTGGGGAAAGCTTTCCATGATGGTGGCCAGTTCCGACAGGGGCTTGTGTTTTTTGATCATCACCGCCAGCAGCTGGAGTGCGGCGAGAATGCCGTCGCCGGTGGTGTTGTGCTCTAGGAACACCAGATGCCCCGATTGCTCTCCGCCGAAATTGTAGCCGGACCTGCGCATCTCTTCCACCACATAGCGGTCGCCCACCTGGGTGCGGATCATGGCGCCGCCCATGCGCTGCATGGCGACCTCCAGACCGAGATTGCTCATCACCGTGGCAACCAGGGTTTTTTTCTTCAGTTTCTTGCGGCTGAGCAGGTCACCGGCGCAGATGGCCATGATATGGTCCCCGTCCACGATGTTGCCGTGTTCGTCCGCCACGATGATCCGGTCGCCGTCGCCGTCCAGGGCGATGCCGATGTCGGCCCCCAGTTCCCGGACCTTGGCGGCCATATGTTCCGGGTGTAGGGCGCCGCAATCGCGGTTTATGTTGGTGCCGTCCGGCTCTGCCGAGAGGGTGGTGACGGTGGCGCCTAGCTCCTCGAAAACATGGGGCGCTACCCCGTAGGTGGCTCCGTTAGCGCAGTCCAGCACGATGTGAAAGGCGTCCAGGGTGTAGTCTTGGGGAAAGGTGTTTTTTAAGGAGACGATGTAGCGCCCCTTGGCGTCGTCAATCCGGGTAGCGCGGCCCACCTCCTCGGCCACCGGCCGCAGGGCCGACATCTTCTCGGAGAAAACCAGCTCCTCGATCTCCAGTTCCAAGTCGTCATGGAGCTTGAAGCCGTTTCTGGCAAAAATCTTGATGCCATTGTCCTGGAAGGGGTTATGGGAGGCGGAGATCACCACCCCGGCGTCGGCCCGCATGCTGGTAGTGATGAAGGCGATACCCGGCGTGGGCAGCGGCCCGACCAAAAGGACATCCACTCCCATGGAGCAGATGCCAGCGGCCAAGGCGTTTTCAATCATGTAGCAGGAAAGACGGGTGTCCTTGCCGATGACGATTCGGTGGCCACGCCGCATGTCCTTGACCAAAAAGGCGAGGGCTCTGCCTATCTGCATGGCGATTTCGGTGGTCATGGGGTAGGTGTTCGCCACCCCCCGCACCCCATCGGTGCCGAATAATTTTCTCATGGTCTTTCCCTGCGGTTTATAAAAGAAGAGAACCTGTAAATGAATCTTCCGCGGAAGATATCTGTGTCTGCCGGGTGGCGGGAGGAGCGACCACTCTGGTGACCTGGGTCATTTGCCCGGGCTCCTGATTTTCACGGTGACGGTGGGTGGGTGGGCTTCGATGATTTTTATCTGCTCGGCCGCCGTGATTTTAACCGGAAGCCTGTGGGCGCCGGCTGGCAGTCCTTCTGTAGAGACCGTGGCCTCGAAAAGCCTCGTCTGATTTCCTTTGTCGCTTAGGGGCAGCATGGCGCGGACGCTGATGGTGTCAGGTTCGATGGTTACCTTTCTTGTGGGGTCGGTGCCGGAGGAGAGGTGAACTGGGACATCTGTGATTGTCTTTTCCATGGTTTTTTCACGGATCACCACATTGGCGGTGACCACTGTTTCACCCATGAGATCGAGAAGCGCGGGGCGCAATTCCAAAGGAACCTGGATGCTTGTCGGCCTTTTCAGCCCGCTGATGTCGATGGGCTTTGACGTCAAGAGTTTTTCCCGTCCGACAATGGCTTTGGGGCCGGAAATCTTGATGAGTTGGGGTTCGAAGATTATTCCTGCCAGTTCGTGGCCGTTGGCCGGGTCGCCTGTTGTCTTGGCCTGGACCGGGAGTTCCTTCTCGATCAGTTCGTCGATGAGCAGGGTAATGTGGGTGGGCTGGATACGTGAGACGGTGACGCCGCGCGGAAATTGGATTGTTTCAGGTTCGTTGCGGATGACAATGGTGCCGGGGGTGGCTTTGGCAAGGTTGATGGTTTTCGTAATCCGCTGGCGATTGATGCTGCTGATCAGGCCGCGTGGGCCGCTGACCGTGGCTTCAAGTTGTTTCTTGAACTGGTTGGAGATGACCAGGTCCCTGGGAAGATTGACAATTTCCACCGGGATGAAGATTGTGGTGTCAACCTTGTCCTCGCCCACCACGAAATACCAGAGTAGGAGGGCGAAGATGAAGGAGATGAGCTTCAGCCCCCAATTGTTCGGCCAGTTAAGGAAATTGGGGGTGGGTATCCGCCGGATTATTTGTTTAGCCAGTTTTTCCATAGTAGAGGCGTGGTGTTTTCCTTAGGAACAAAGATTGCGTCAAGTCGGCTTCTGAGAGCGTTTTCGTCGAGGTCGGAGGTCATGGCCCCGTGTTGGACAAGGGATATCTTTTGGGTTTCTTCCGAAATAACGATGACCACTGCGTCCGTTTCCTCGGAAAGCCCGATAGCTGCGCGATGGCGGGTGCCAAGTTGTTTGCTGATGTAAGGATTTCTGGTCAGGGGGAGCAGGGCGCCCGCCGAACGGATCCGGCCATTATGGATGATCACCGCCCCGTCGTGGAGGGGGGCTGTGGTTTGAAAAATGGTGACCAGAAGTTGCCTGCTGACGATGGCGTCCAGGCTGTGAGCAGACTCGACATATTCATTGAGGCCGGTTTCCCGTTCGATGACGATGAGGCCGCCGATTTTGCGTTGGGCCATTTGTTGGGCGGCCCTGACAATCTCGAGGAGAATGTGCACCATGTCTTCCGGTGGTTTGGAAAAGGTGGTTTGCCCGACCTGGGCAAGGGCCCGCCGGATATCTCTCTGGAAGATGATGATGATAACCAGAAAGATGGAGCTTAGAAAAGTACCTAGCAGCCAGTACAGGGTCAGAAATTCGAGTTCCCTCGCGGCAAAATAAAGCATGACGAGAACCACGATGCCACCCAGTATCTGGACGGCACGGGTCCCTCGGATAAGAAGCATGACACGATAGATGATGAACGAAACGATCAGGACATCAAATATATCTTGCCAGCGGAGTGAATGTAAAAATTCCAGCATCGGGGTTTGGGTCCGTTAATCAAGAAAAACTGGGATGGAAGCTTTGCAACTAGTTATTGTCATTTTTTAAAGTAAACGAAAAGCAGGGCGCCAGGCAAGGGGGATGAATGATTTTTTTAAAAAAATTGAGGGGATCGGTTATGGTGTGGTGAAAAGAAACCTGGTTTTCACGAAGGACTCCTTGCGCGTTTCTGGAAAATATCGAAATAGTGTGCCCAGTTGTTGCTTGACAAGGTGGGCGATTTGATTTATCTTTGTAAAATTTTCCAGCATATTTCTGTCGGTGTTGTCGGAGAACGGCAGCCGGGCAGAAAACCTGCCAACCGTTAAAGGACGTGGGCAGAGTGTCTTGAATCAATCAACAATACAGTAAACAGGAGTTGAGAATTGGCTAATCATAAGTCCGCTGAGAAAAGGAATCGTCAGAATCAGTTGCAACGGCTTCGCAATCGCTCCAACAAGAGCAAGATGAAGGGTGTTGTCAAGAAAGTCCTTGAGGCCGTTGAGCTGAAAGCTGGGGATCAGGCCCAAGAAGCACTGAAGCTGGCGATCCCTATTATTGAAAAAACAGCGGTGAAAGGTTCCATTCACAAAAAGAATGCCTCCCGCAAGGTTTCCCGTTTGACCAAGCGGGTAAATGCTATGTTGGCCGCGGTGTAATATAACGAGAGAGTCGGTAGCGGTTGTTCTCCCCCCTAACGGGAGGATCTGTGCTCTAGGGGCTCTTCTTGTTTTTGGCCTGGTTGTTCCTCTTCCGCCGCGCGCAGGAATCAGACCTGTACATTATGAAGAGTTTTCCGCTGCGAGAAGAAAAATAAAAAAGCCATGGGACGCCACTGTTCCATGGCTTTTTTTATGAGTTGAGGACCCATCATGTTTCGACCTTCCTTGCAGGAGTTTGAACACCTGGCGGTTGATGCCGGTCTGGTGCCGATCTATCGGGAAATAGTCGCTGACCTCGATACGCCGCTAACCATCTTTGCCAAGGTGGCGGGCGGGGAGTCGCACGCCTTCCTCTTTGAAAGCCTTGAGGGTGGGGAGAAATGGGGACGTTATTCCTTTATCGGGTTTGACCCCATCCTCACCTTTGCAAGTCGTGGCACCCAGATCACCATTACCCGCGCAGGCAGGGTGGATGAGCTACAGGGCGACCCGCTTGAGGCCCTGCAAAATCTGCTGAAATCCTTCAATGCCTGCAATGCAGAGATGGGTTGCGACCCAGAGCTGTTGCCGCGTTTTTTTGGCGGGGCCGTCGGTTTTTTGGGCTACGACATGGTACGGTTTATGGAGCGGTTGCCCGAGAGCAACCCACCCCTTGCCCAATTTCCAGATAGTTCTTTCATGGTGCCGCGCACCGTTCTGATCTACGATAACCTCAGGCAACTGCTTACCGTGGTCAATCTGGTACAGACCGCCGGGGTGCGGGATATCCCGGCCCTGTATGCGAAAGCGCAGGCCGAAATCGAGGAGGTAATCGTCCGTCTCCAAGCGCCCATGCCTACCGAGTATCTCGGCGGCAAAGGCTTGAAGGCCGCCGCCACGCCCCACGCCTTCACCTCCAACATGAGCGAAGAAGCTTTTGAGAAAATGGTGGAGGCGGCCAAGGAATATATTCAGGCCGGCGATGTCATCCAGGTTGTTTTGTCGCAACGGTTTCACACCAAAACAGAACTTGCCCCCTTTAAGCTTTACCGCGCCCTCCGCCATATCAACCCCAGTCCCTATCTCTTTTATCTCAAACTTGGTGATCTGGTCCAGATCGGTTCTTCCCCGGAAATCCTGGTTCGCTTGGAGCAGGATGATATTGAACTGCGCCCCATTGCCGGAACGAGAAAGCGCGGGAAAACCCAAGCAGAGGATGCAGCCCTTGAGCAGGAGTTGCTGGCCGACCCCAAGGAGCGGGCTGAACATCTGATGCTCGTTGATCTGGGCCGCAACGATGTGGGGCGGGTTGCTCAATATGGCTCGGTGGAGGTCCGTGATCTCGTGGTGGTCGAGCGTTACAGCCATGTGATGCATCTGGTTTCCGGGGTGCATGGGACTTTGGCGCCGGGTAAGGATCAGTTTGATGTCCTGCGTGCCTGCTTCCCCGCGGGTACGGTGAGTGGCGCTCCGAAGATCCGGGCCATGGAGATCATTGAAGAGCTTGAGCCTGAGCGGCGCGGTCCCTATGCTGGTTCTGTTGGCTATTTTGGTTTTTCCGGAAATATGGATTTCTGTATCACTATCCGGACCTTTGTCATGCAGGGAGACGATCTCTGGGTGCAGGCCGGTGCAGGGATTGTTGCCGATTCGGTGCCCGCCTTGGAATATCAGGAAACCATTAACAAATCCATGGGGCTGCGGCGGGCGGTGGAGCTGGCTGAGAAAGAATTTTAACCGACTTGCCCAGGCGGCGTGCGAGAAAGAACATGATCGTTATCATCGACAATTACGACTCCTTTACCTACAACATTGTCCAAACCCTCGGGGGGATGGGTGCCGAGATGAAGATCTTCCGCAATGATGAGGTGGATATCTCCTTCATTGCCGGGCTTGCGCCCGATCGGCTACTGATCTCCCCCGGCCCCTGTTCTCCAGCCCAGGCGGGTATCTCCATTGAGGCGATTCGCTTTTTCAGTACTAGAATTCCAGTGCTGGGCGTTTGTCTGGGGCATCAATCCCTGGGCGAGGCCTTTGGCGGGCAAACCGTGCGGGCCGGGCGGCTGATGCATGGTAAGACAAGCCCCATCAGCCACGACGGGTTTGGCGTGTTCACCGGGTTGCCCAACCCTTTCGAGGCTATGCGTTATCATTCCCTGGTGGTTAGGGAAGCGGACCTGCCTTCCTGTCTGATGGTTTCGGCCCGTTCCGATCAGGGCGAACTCATGGGTCTCAGACATCGGACCCTGCCGGTGGAAGGGGTGCAATTTCATCCCGAATCCATCATGACCCCGGCCGGGGTGCAGTTGTTGAAAAATTTTATTGATCCGGCCTATCCGGAAATTCTCGCCAAGCAACGTCAGGAGATGATCGCATGATGAAGGAGGCCATTGCCAAAGTGGTGGCGGGCACCGATCTGAGCGAAGCGGAGATGGTCGGGGTGATGGAAACCATCATGGGCGGCGAAGCTACCCAGGCTCAGATCGGCGCCTTTATCACCGCCCTGCGAATCAAGGGTGAAACCGTGGATGAAATCACCGGGGCGGCCAAGGTGATGCGGGCGAAGGCCACCAGAGTGCATGCGGTCTTGGAAGGCGAGATCCTTGTCGATACCTGCGGCACAGGGGGCGACGCCTCCGGCACCTTCAATGTTTCCACCACCAGCGCCTTTGTCGTGGCCGCAGCCGGGGTTCCGGTGGCCAAGCACGGCAACCGTTCCGTTTCCAGCCATTGCGGCAGCGCCGATGTACTGGAGGCCTTGGGCGTGGATCTAGGTTTAAGTGCCGAGCAGATAGGCCAATCTATTCGGGAGATCGGCATCGGTTTCATGTTTGCTCCCGCCCTGCATGGAGCGATGAAGCATGCCATCGGTCCGCGTCGCGAGATCGGGATTCGGACGATCTTTAATATCCTTGGCCCTCTGACCAATCCTGCCGGGGCCAATGTCCAGGTTATGGGGGTGTTTGATCC